>NZ_AP022598.1:906629-1208839 GCF_010725485.1 Mycolicibacterium parafortuitum
GCTGCGAATAACGCCGTCCACCACCGGAACTGCGCTGCGGGGTGACCAGGCCGAGCCGGTCATAGGTGCGCAGGGTCTGCGCATGCATACCGGCCAGCTCGGCGGCCACCGAGATCAGATATGTGCGCGCTTCTTCCTTCCGGGCGGCCATCAGACATTCCCCGCCCATCCCGCCCGGGGGTCGAACCCACTAGCGCGCTCGGCCTTGGCGTACGCCTCCAGCGCCTCGGCGGCATCACCTTCGAGATTCGGCGGCACCGCCACCTTCACCGTCACCAGCAGATCGCCGTGTCCGCCACCGCGTTTCGGAACGCCGCGGCCACGCACCCGCAGGATCCGGCCGTCGGAGGTGCCCTTCGGCACCCGGACCCCGACCTTGCCTTCCAGGGTCGGGACCGAAAGCGTTGTCCCCAATGCCAATTCGTGGAAACTGACGGGCACACTCACCGTGAGATCGTCCCCGTTGCGGCCGAACACCTTGTCCGGCCGGACGTGGACGGTCACATACAGGTCACCCGACGGCGCGCCACGCAGCCCGGCCTCACCCTGACCGGCGAGCCGGATACGCTGTCCGTCCTCGACACCCGGTGGGATCCGCACATTGATGGTGCGGGTACGCGTGGTGACCCCGGTGCCCTTGCACTCCTCGCACGGGTTCTCGATGATCGAGCCGCTGCCCCGGCATTCGGTGCACGGCTCAGAGAACCCGAACGCACCCTGGTTCCGGCTGATCACACCGGCGCCGTTGCAGTTCGGGCACACCTTCGGGCTGGTGCCGGGCCGCGCACCACTGCCATGGCAGTTCGTGCACGGCGCCGGGCTGGTCAGCCGAAGCGGCATCGCGACACCCTTGGTGGCCTCCAGGAAGCTCAGCTCCGTCTCGGTCTCGAGATCGTTGCCGCGCCGCGGCCTGGTCGGGCGCGGCTGCTGTGCGCCGCGGCCGAACAGTCCGCCGAAGAGGTCACCGATGTTCGCGCCGCCGGCCTGACCGGCGGCGTCGAACAGATCGTTGAGGTTGAACTCCTGGGCGCCGTCTCCACCGAACCCACCGAAACCGCCACCGCCGCCGCTGAAACGCCCGCGACCGAAGCCACCGCCTGCGAACAGGCGGCGCGTCTCGTCGTACTCCTTGCGCTTGGCGGCGTCGGTGAGCACCTCCTTGGCCTCGGAGGCGGCCTTGTAGCGCTCCTCGGCCTCGGCGTTGCCCGGGTTCCGGTCAGGGTGGTTGTCGGCGAGGATCTTGCGGGCGGCCCGCTTGATCTCCTTCTCGTCGGCATCAGAGGCGACGCCGAGCACCTTGTAGAAGTCCTTCTCAACCCACTCACGCTGGGCCATACCGCGTCACCTCCTTACCTTTTCTCATCTAGATTCCGTCAATTCTCATGATTCTGCGGGCTCTTGCTGCCCGCCGTCGGCATTACCGTCCCCGGACGCGCCGGGCACGGTGTCGACGACACCGACCATCGCGTGCCGGACGACCTGCTCGCCGACCCGGTAACCGCGCCGCATCACGGTGCCGACCACGGGGTGCGTTCCGTCGCCCTCGTGCTGCACGGCCTCGTGCAGCGCCGGGTCGAACTCGTCGCCCTCCTCGCCGAAGCTCGAAAGGCCCAGCCCCTCAAGCGCACCGGCGAGTTTGTCGGCAACGGCCTTGAGCGGGCCGCCCTCCAGGTCACCGTGACTGCGGGCGCGGTCGAGGTCGTCGAGAACCGGCAGCAGCGCGACCAGCGCCGACGCCTTGGCCCGCTCGGCGATCGCCTGCTGATCGCGCAGGGTGCGTTTGCGGTAGTTGTCGTACTCGGCCTTGACCCGCTGCAGCGTCGCCTTCAGCTCCTCGACCTCGGCACTGTCGGCCGAAGCCGGGCCGCCGACGGTGTCGTCGGCGGCCGGGGCCGGCCCACCGGGGGCCGGCTCGGGCGTCGGATTCTCACGCACCTGCCCGGTTTCGGGATCGATGCGCCGCTTGTCAGTGACGGTAATCGGTTCCTCTACT
Source organism: Mycolicibacterium parafortuitum (assembly GCF_010725485.1). Classification (NCBI taxonomy): domain Bacteria; kingdom Bacillati; phylum Actinomycetota; class Actinomycetes; order Mycobacteriales; family Mycobacteriaceae; genus Mycobacterium; species Mycolicibacterium parafortuitum. The sequence goes on from NZ_AP022598.1 coordinate 908,623, forward strand.
CGATCCGCGTCGCTCACTTGCGCTCCTGATCGTCCTCAACCACCTCGGCGTCGACCACGTCATCGTTGGAAGCCGACCCGCCGGCGGATCCGCCGGCCGGGCCACCCGCGGCCTGCTCGGCCTGGGTCGCCTCGTAGATCGCCTGGCCGAGGGCCTGGCTCTCCTCGCCGAGCTTCTCCATGGCCGACTTGATGGCGCCGATGTCGGTGCCGGCAAGTGCGGTCTTGGCGTCGGCGATCGCGGCGTCGACCTTGGTCAAGGTGTCCTCGGGAACCTTCGATCCGCCTTCGGCCTCGCGCTGCTCCTTGACGAACTTCTCCGTCTGGTAGACCAGCGACTCGGCCTGGTTGCGGACGTCGGCCTCTTCGCGACGCTTGCGGTCCTCCTCGGCGTGCGCCTCGGCGTCCTTGACCATCCGGTCGATCTCCTCCTTGGACAGGCCGGAGCCTTCCTGGATCTTGATCGTGTTCTCCTTGCCGGTGCCCTTGTCCTTGGCCGTCACGTGGACGATGCCGTTGGCGTCGATGTCGAAGGTGACCTCGATCTGGGGGACACCGCGCGGAGCCGGCGGGATACCGGTCAGCTCGAAGCTGCCGAGCAGCTTGTTGTGCGCGGCGATCTCACGCTCGCCCTGATAGACCTGGATCTGCACCGACGGCTGGTTGTCGTCGGCGGTGGTGAAGGTCTCCGACCGCTTGGTCGGGATCGTGGTGTTGCGCTCGATGAGCTTGGTCATCACGCCGCCCTTGGTCTCGATACCGAGCGACAGCGGGGTGACGTCAAGCAGCAGAACGTCTTTCACCTCACCCTTGAGCACACCGGCCTGCAGCGCGGCGCCCACGGCGACGACCTCGTCCGGGTTCACGCCCTTGTTGGGCTCCTTGCCGCCGGTCAGTTCCTTGACCAGATCGGTGACCGCGGGCATCCGGGTGGAACCACCCACCAGCACCACGTGGTCGATGTCGGAGACCGAGATACCGGCGTCCTTGATCACGGACTGGAACGGCTTACGGGTGCGGTCCAGCAGATCCTGGGTGATGCGCTGGAACTCCGACCGCGTCAGCTGTTCGTCGAGGAACAGCGGGTTCTTGTCCGCGTCGACGGTGATGTAGGGCAGGTTGATCGACGTGCTCTGGCTCGAGCTCAGTTCGATCTTGGCCTTCTCGGCGGCTTCACGCAGCCGCTGCATCGCCATCTTGTCCTTGGTCAGGTCGATGCCCGACGTGCCCTTGAACTTGTCGACGAGCCATTCGACGATCCGGTCGTCCCAGTCGTCGCCACCGAGGTGGTTGTCGCCGGAGGTGGCGCGCACCTCGACCACACCCTCGCCGATCTCCAGCAGCGACACGTCGAACGTGCCACCACCGAGGTCGAACACCAGGATGGTCTGTTCCTTCTCACCCTTGTCGAGGCCGTAGGCCAACGCGGCCGCGGTCGGCTCGTTGACGATGCGCAGCACGTTGAGGCCGGCGATCTGGCCGGCGTCCTTGGTGGCCTGACGCTGGGCGTCGTTGAAGTACGCGGGAACGGTGATCACCGCGTCGGTGATGTCCTCGCCGAGGTAGGCCTCCGCGTCGCGCTTGAGCTTCATCAGCACGCGCGCGCTGATCTCCTGCGGCGTGTAGTTCTTGCCGTCGATCTCCACCGTCCAATCGGTGCCGATCTCACGCTTGACCGACCGGATGGTCCGGTCGACGTTGGTGACGGCCTGGTTTTTGGCGGGCTGACCGACCAGCACCTCGCCGTTGCGCGCGAACGCGACGACCGACGGCGTGGTCCGGGAGCCCTCAGAGTTTGCGACGACGACGGGGTCGCCACCCTCCAGTACTGCGACGACGGAGTTGGTGGTCCCGAGGTCGATACCGACCGCACGAGCCATAGTTACTGCCTCCTGAATAGCTGTTGCCTTGGTCTGAGTGCACCGCACTCAAGACTGCTCCTCCCGGCGGTGCCGTGTCAAGCCTAACTTGAGTCGATGTCACTCAACTTGTCGAAATGCTCAACAGGGTGGGCACGGATTTTGTTCCCGCGTCACTTCCGTCACTTGTGCAACAAACTGCGTAGGCTGGCGATCGATGAGGACGCGGCTGATCGTGGCGGGAGCGCTCGCATCGGCGGCACTGCTCGCCGGATGCCAGTCCGTGGTGGACGGCACCGCCACCCGCGCCGGTGACACGACGTTCACCGAACCCGACTTCCCGACGCCGCGCCCGACCAGGCCATCCTCCCCGGCACCGTCCACCCCGGCCTCGCCGGCGCCGAGTGCGCCGCCCCGGTCCGGCGGCGAGGTGCTGCGACCGCAGGGTGGCTACGTCTTCATCGAGACGAAATCGGGCAAGACCCGATGCCAGCTCGACGCGCAGGAGGTCGGCTGCGAGTCCGCGTTCAGCAACGCCCCCGAGGTCGACGGGCTGCCGGCCAACGGAGTCCGCATCAACGCCGACGGTGACCTGCAGTGGGTGCTCGGCAACCTCGGGGCGATCCCGGCGGTGACCCTGGACTACCGCACCTACTCCGCGGTCGGCTGGACGATCGAGGCCGACGAGATGGGCACCCGCTTCACCAACGACCGCACCGGCCACGGCATGGCCATCGCGGTGGAGGGCGTCGAGGCGTTCTGAGGTCGCCACCGGGGGTTTGACATCCGTCAGCTTCCGGGAACAGCAGGCGGGTGCGCACCCACGATCTGGTCGTCATCGGCGCGGGGTCGGGAAACATGGTCGTCGACGACCGGTTCTCCGGCCTCGACGTCGCGATCATCGACGACCGCAAGTTCGGTGGCACCTGCGTCAACCACGGCTGCATCCCGTCGAAGATGTTGTCCTACAGCGCCCAGGTCGCCGACACCGTCGCAGGCGCGGCGGACTTCGACATCGACATCGACGCGGACGTCCACCGACGAGCGCTCGCGCGAGGAGCAGAGCCTCGGCTGCGCTGGACCGCCTTGCGGGACCGGGTGTTCGGCCGCACCGACGAGCTCGCCGCCGACGGCGAACAGGGCCGCCGCGACAGCGATTTCGTCACCGTCTACAAGGGGCACGCCCGGTTCACCGAACCCGGACGTCTGCGGGTGTCGGTGGACGGGGACACCGTCGAGGTCGCCGCGGAGCGCATCGTCGTGGCCGCCGGCGGCCGCCCCGTCGTCCCCGACGTCGTCGTCGAATCCGGGTTGCCGTACCAGACATCGGACACCGTGATGCGCCTCGATACCGCGCCGGACCATCTCGCCGTGCTCGGCGGCGGCTACATCGCCGCCGAACTGGCGCACGTGTTCTCCGCCGCGGGAAGCCGCATCACCCTGATCGAGAAGTCCGGCCGACTGCTCGGCGGCCCGCACGACGACACGGTCCGCGATGTCTACACCGAGCTCGCCCGGTCGCGCTACGACCTGCGCTGCGGCAGCGAGGTCGCCGAGATCACCGGCACCGCAGGAGATCTCAGCCTTCACCTGGACGACGGATCGACGGTGCGCGCCGACATGCTGCTCGTCGCGACCGGACGGCGGTCCAACAGCGACCGCCTCGACGTCGAGAAGGGTGGCATCGACACCCACGAGGACGGTCGCATCGTCGTCGACCGGCACTGCCGAACCACCGCCGAGGGCGTGTTCGCTCTCGGCGACGTCAGCACCGCCGTCCCGCTCAAACACGTCGCCAATCGGGAAGCCGCGGTGGTCCGACACAATCTGCTGCATCCTGACGACCTGCACGCGGTGAGCCACGAGCTGGTGCCCTCGGCGGTGTTCACCCAACCGCAGATTGCGGCGATCGGACGCACCGAGAAAGACTGCCGCGACGACGGTCTCGACCACCGAGTCGGCCTGGCCCGCTACTCCGATATCGCCTACGGCTGGGCCATGCGGGACGAGAGCGGGCTGTGCAAGGTGCTGGCCACCTCCGACGGAGAGATCCTCGGCGCCCATGTGATCGGGCCGCAGGCCGCCACCCTGATCCAGATCTTCGTCGTCGCAATGAACTTCGGCATCCGTGCCGACGAGCTGGCGTCCCGGCCGTACTGGATCCACCCGGCGCTGACCGAAGTGGTGGAGAACGCCCTGATCGATCTCGGAAAGGACCAGGCATGAAGGACGCAGCGGACCCGGTCGTGCTGGTGCTGTTCGGCGCGCGCGGCGACCTCGCGCGCCGCATGCTGTTCCCCAGCCTGTACCGGCTTGCCGCGGCGGGCCGGCTGCCCGACGACTACCGGATCATCGGGTCCGGCCGATCCTCCCCCGACAGCGCTGACGAGTTCCGGGAGTCGGTGCGCGACGGGCTCTCCGAATCGGTCAAGGGTTTCGAACAGGACGTCGCCGACACCTTGTTGGAGCGTCTGAGCTTCCAGTCGGCGACCGACGAGGACGGTCACGAGCTCGCCTCGGCGGTACGTCGGGCCCGCGACGAACTCGGCGAGCGCACCCAGACCCTGATCTATCTTTCGGTGCCGCCGACGGCGATGCAGCCGACGATCGAGATGCTGGGCCGCGAGGGGCTCGCCGACGACGCGCGCATCATCGTGGAGAAGCCGTTCGGCACCGACCTGGACAGCTCACGCCGGCTCGCCTCGGCCACCGAGGCGGTCGCCGATGAGCGGAGCGTCTACCGCATCGACCACTTCCTGGGAAAGGAAGCCGTCCAGAACATCCTGGCGCTGCGCTTCGCCAACGGTCTGCTCGAACCCTGTTGGAACAACCGGCATATCGAATCAGTGCAGATCGACGTACCCGAGGACATCGCACTGGAGGGCCGCGGCGGCTTCTACGAGTCGACCGGATGCTTCCGCGACATGGTCACCACGCACCTGTGCCAGGTGTTGGGGTTCATCGCGATGGAGCCGCCGGCCACACTGGACGCCCAGGGGCTGCGCGATGCCAAGGCCCAGGTGTTCTGCGATATGCGGCCGCTGGACCCGGAGCGGGTGGTGTTCGGCCAGTACGCCGGCTACCGCGACGAGGACGGGGTCGCCGACGACTCGGACGTCGAGACGTTCGTGGCACTGGAGGCGTTCGTCGACAACGACCGCTGGCGTGACGTCCCGTTCTATCTGCGTACCGGAAAAGCGCTGGGCGACAACCGAAGGACAGTGACCATCACGTTCCGCAAACCGGCCGGCGCGTTGTTCGGGGCCGACGGAACCCATCGCGACCGGCTGGCACTGGACCTGACCGAGACCCCGACGGCGGTGCTGGAGCTCAATGTGAAGAAGCCCGGCCCCGACCTGACCGTGGAGCCCGTCGGCTCGGAGGTGCGGTTGAGCGCCGAGCGCCACGAGAACGACGGGCTCGACGCCTACGAGCGGTTGCTGCTCGACGTGCTGCGTGGAGACCAGACCCTGTTCGCGCGCGCCGACGAGGTGGACCGGCTGTGGCAGGTGTGCCAGCCGGTCCTGGACCATCCCCCGCGGCCGCACGATTACGAAATGGGCTCGTGGGGGCCCGATCTAGCATTGACGCTGCCCGGTCGGCAAGGCTGGTGGCTGCCCGATGACTGAACCGAAAGGCCGACGATGACCGTTGCACAACGAGAGCGGGCCGCGCTGGTGGCGACGTTCCGCGACACCCCGCCCGACGCCCCGACGTTGTGCGACGGCTGGGATGTGCGGGATCTGACCGCGCATCTGGTGGTGCGCGAGCGGCGGCTGGACGCTGCCCCGGGCATCCTGATCCCGGCGTTCGCCGGCTACACCGAGCGGGTGCAGCAGCAGACCGCCGCATCCACCGACTGGGACGTGCTGCTCGGCCAGGTCGCCGACGGCCCGCCGATCTATTCGCCGTTCAAACTGCTCGACCCGATCGCCAACGTCGCCGAGATGTTCATCCACCACGAGGACGTACGCCGGGCCGGCGGCGAGTGGGAGCCGCGACCGCTCGACGACCAGACGGTGTCGGCACTGCGCAGGCCGGTCGCGATGATGGCGCGGATGACCCTGCGCAGATCACCGGCGACCGTGGTGTTGCGCACCCCGCAGGGCGACACCCTGGCCACCGTCGGTAAGGGCCCTCGGGTCACCGTCACCGGCGACCCCGGCGAGCTGCTGATGTTCGCCGCGGGCCGCGACCAGGCGTGGGTGTCGTTCGACGGGTCCGCCGACCTGGTGGAGCAGCTGAAAAGCTCCCGCGCCGGGTTGTGAGCCTAGGCTGGTCGTCGTGAGCTCAGTGGATTTCCGCATCTTCGTCGAACCCCAGCAGGGCGCCACCTACGCCGATCAGCTCGCCGTCGCGAAGACGGCCGAGAGCGCGGGTTACTCGGCGTTCTTCCGCTCCGACCACTACGTCGCGATGGCCGGGGACGGTATGCCCGGCCCGACCGACTCCTGGGTGACGCTGGGCGCGCTGGCACGGGAGACCACGTCGATCCGGCTGGGCACCATGGTCACCTCCGCGACGTTCCGCTATCCCGGACCGCTGGCCATCTCGGTCGCGCAAGTCGACGAGATGAGCGGCGGCCGGGTCGAATTCGGGCTCGGCGCCGGGTGGTTCGAAGCCGAGCACAAGGCCTACGCAATCCCGTTCCCGCCGCTGGGTGAGCGGTTCGACCGTCTCACCGAACAGCTGGAGATCCTCACCGGGTTGTGGACCACGCCCGCCGGCGAAACCTTCGACTACTCGGGGCGCCACTACAGCATCGTCGAGTCCCCCGGCCTTCCGAAGCCGGCGCAGAGCCCGCACCCGCCGATCATCATCGGAGGCGGCGGCGCGAAGCGGACCCCGGCGCTGGCCGCGCGGTTCGCCGACGAGTTCAACATCCCGTTCGTGCCGCTCGACACCCTGACCGAGCAGTACGCCCGGGTGGCGGCAGCGGTCGAGAAGGCGGGCCGGGCGAAGGACTCACTGACCTACTCGGCGGCGTTCGTGGTGTGCCTCGGACGGGACGAGGCCGAGATCGCCCGGCGCGCCGCCGCGATCGGGCGCGAGGTCGACGAACTGCGCTCGAACTCCCCCGCGGTGGGCACCCCGGCCGAGGTCGTCGACAAACTCGGCCCGTTCCTGGAAGCCGGCGTCCAGCGGGTCTACCTGCAGGTTCTGGACATGTCCGACCTCGACCACGTCGAGTTCTTCGCCGAGCAGGTCGTGCCCCACCTTCGCTGAGCAGGCAGGCTGCACGAGGTCACGGCTACTATCAGTGCCCGTGAACGGACGGGACGACGACGAAGCGGAGGCGCCGCCCGTCGCGTGGCACAACCGGACATCGACTTTGCTCGGCGCCAGCGTGGCCGGAATCGCGGCGCTCGCGCTGGTCATTTCGCTGATCACCTACTTCGCGCGGCAGTTCAGTGACCCCGACCCGGCGCCGCTGCACTACATCCCGCCGTCCTCGTCGGCCAAGACGACCGGTTCGACCACGAAGTCCGGGACGTCGACGACCACCGGGACGATCACCAGCACCAGCCCGCCGATGACCAGCGACATCAACCCGGACGACACCACCACCTCGGAGACGACCACGACGCGCAGCACCCGGCCGCCGCGGACCAAGGAGTCCGAGCAGCGCAGCACCGAGGACGAGGACGGGACGCGCACCACGACGACGCGGACCACCAGGGCGCCACGGACCAACGTGACACGCACGCTGTACCCCGGAACCTGACGACCCAGCGCCTACTATCGGGTTCCGTGGCCCGTTACGGCGATTCTGACGACCAGAACTACTACTCCGAGGATGAGCCGACCCAGCTCAGCAACTACGGCTATGGGGACGGGTACGGCGACCAGCCGCCGCCCGCGACCGAGCCGACGCCGTGGTATCGCAGGCCCGCCGCGCTCGTCGGCCTCGGCGCCGTCGGAGCCGTGCTGATCGCGCTGATCGTGTTCGGCCTCGCCAAGGCGATCACCGGTGACTCCGATTCCGAGACCACCCCGACCTCGTCGCTGACCCCGGTGACAACGACCTCGGCGCCCGCGGTGGTGCCGCCTGCGACCGTGACCGAGACCGCGGGGCCGACCGAGTCGGCGACCACCACCTCGGAGGAGCCGACGACCACCACGACCACCCCGTCGACGACGACCACCACCCCCACTACCACGACGACGACCACGACACCGAGCACGACGGTCAGCACCAGCACCAGCACGGTCACCCAGACCGAGACGCAGACCGAGACCGTCACCGAGACGCCTGCGCCTGCGGCGCCCGAGAACCCCTGATCAGCAGTCGGTTTCGGACTCCGGCGCGCACTCCTGAGGTTCTGACGCTGCCGGTGGTGCCGCTGTTTCCGTGGACGTCGGCACCGACTCGGGTTCGGCCGCGGGTTCCGGTGACGGCGCAGCAGTCGGTTCCGGTGTCCCAGTGGGTTCCGGTGACGCAGTGGGTTCCGGCGACGGCGCAGGGCTAGACGTCGGCTCCGGCGTCGGCGCAGGGCTAGACGTCGGCTCCGGCGTCGGCGCAGGGCTCGACGTCGGTGCAGGTGTCGAGGTCGGTGCCGGCGTCGAGGTGGGCGTCGGGCTCGAGGTCGGCGCAGGTGTCGAGGTGGGCGTCGGCTTCGGAGTCACCGTCGACGGAGCAGGTGGCGGCGGCGCGATCGGCACCGGTATCAGCACCGTCTGCGGAACCGGTTGCGGCAGCGCCTGCGGAACAGGCCGCGGAACGGGTTGCGGTGCCGCTTGTTTGAGGACCGGCTGTTGCGGCGCCGGCGCGGCGGGCGGTACCACGCGCGGTGCGGGCGCGTCCGCGACCACGACCTCCGTGACGCCCGGTGGTGGCTCCACGGCAGGTGCGGTGTCGGCGGGGGCCTGCACCGGTTTCGTCGCGACCGGCGTCGCGATGGTGGAGGTGTCCGGCTCGACCGGTCCGGTGTGCGACGTCAGCACCAGGCCCGTCGCCGCGACGGCGGCGAAGCAGGCGGCGGCCGCGAACAACACACCCGGCCGCCGATACCACGCGAGTGGCTCCAGATCGGGTTCGTCGGACCCGTCGGGCTGAAAATGCACGTCCGGACGCGCGTACTCGGTCGCGTAGCCGGTCTCGTCGCCGTCCGGCTCGGCCGACCAGGCGAGGGGGGTGACGGGGGCGGCGACGGTGGCGTTGGCAGCCGTCGGCGGAGCCGACACATGAGATCCCGTCGGCGGAGCCGACACATGAGATCCCGTCGGCGGAGCCGACACATGGGCTGCCATCGTCGGAGCAGAAGCCAGCACGGTCGGCGCACTGTGGTCGGCATTGCGCTGCGCCACCAGCTCGGCACCGGCCGCGGCGGCCACCTGGGCCCCGGGCGCGGTGATCAGCGGCCGCCGCAGTACCTCCGAAAGACGTTGCGTGACAAGCGGTATGCGGGCGCCGCCTCCGACGGTGGCCACCGCGGCGAGCTGCGCGGGCGCGATGCCGTACCGGTCCAGTGTGCTGCGCAGCGTGTCGACGAAGAGGTTCAGATCAGCGGCGATGAGGCCGTCCAGTTCGGCGCGGGTCACCCGGACCGTGGTGTGCCCGTAGGCCAGCGCGGTCGCCGTCTCGGACGACAGCCGTTCCTTGGCCATCCGGCACTGTTCGCGCAGGCCTGCCAACGTCGCGACGTGGGCCGTCCCGCCGGGTTCGGTCTCGAACTGGGCCAGCACGTGCTGGAGCAGTGCGCGGTCGACGCCATCGCCGGAGAACGCGTCGACACGGACCGTGCCGATTCCCGCGAGACCGGCCGACGCGTCGGCGAGCGTGATGCCGGTGCCGCCGGCGCCGAAGTCACACAGCGCGATGACGCCGTGCGCCGGCAGTCCTGGGCTGGCCTGCAGCGCGGTCAGCGCCGCGGTCGCGTCGGAGACCACGCTCAGGTGTGGGACCGCGGCGCGGAACGCCGCGACGACGGTGTCGGGCCAGTGGGCGGGCACCGCGACGGCTGCGACATCCGGTCGGTGGTCGGGCCGCACGGCACGGGTGAGTTCTTCGACCGCGGCGGCGGCCAGGGTCTCGGGACGGTGGATCGATCCGTCGGCGAGGACCATCGGCACCGGGTCGCCGATGCGCTCCACGAAGCCGGTCACCGTCAGCCCGGAGGGCAGGGTCAGCGCCGGGCGCCGGACCGTCGCCCGGCCGTCGGTGACCGCGATCAGGGTGGCTGCGCCCAGTGAGAGACCCAGGGAACTGCGCATACCTCTTATTCGTCCGTGGGCACCGAAACGTTAAACGTCAGCGCTGGGCGCGTGCGTACTCCGCGACGATCGCCTCGGCGCTGCGCACCGCGGCCCGGCAGGCCCGCGCGGTGAACGGGTCGTTGAGCGGGTGATCGGCGCGCCTGCGCCACCGCTGAACTGCGGCGAACGCGGCGCGGGGGCCGTCGGAGTGGTCCCCGGCAGGCAGGCCGAGCCTGCTGGCAACGTCGGTCCCGGAACCGCCGATGATCCGGCGCAGCGACGCCATCTCGTCGTCGTTGAGGGTGGTCGGCCGCGACCGCAACTGGCTGAGCAGCCGCAGTTCCTCGAACGCGTGGGTGTCGGCCAGCAGCGGGTCGATGTCGGCGAGGATGCGCGGTGTCGCGTACACGGGGTGGCGCTGCACGAACTGCCGCAGCGTGAGCAGCGCGGTGTGCGCCTTGAGCAGGTCGGAGCGTTGCGCGAACTGCTGATCGATCACGTCCCGCAGGGCGACCAGCCCGCTGCGTTCGAGCAGTTCCTCGGCGAGCGCCACGGAGTCGCCGACGCCGGCGCGCAGCACCGCGATCGAGATCCGCAGCCCGAACATGCCGAACCGGTCCAGCAGCGCGGCGCGCGTCGCGGCGTCGACGGGCAGCGTGGCGTCCTCGCGGACGAACCGGTCGACCGACAGCATCGCCTTGGCCAGCTCGGCGGGTTCGACGCCGGCGAGCTTCTCCAGCGCGGTGAACTCGCTCTGGCGCAGGGTGCGCGCGGTCAGCGCGAGCAGGCCGGATACCGGCACGACGGCCTGGCAGATCCCGGTGCGTTCCATCTCGGAGGTGAACCGCGCCGCGACGTCGGCGGCCGACAGCATCGCGTCGATGCGTCCGGCGCCGATCTCGTCGGCGCGCGAAGCCACCCCGATCACGCCGAGCGCACCCGACGAACCTCCTACCAGCTCGCCAATCTGCTTGAGCAGCGCGATATCCGGGGCGTTGAGCGTGCGCAGCAGGAACACCACCGCATCGACGCGGGGCACGCCGTCGTCGGGCACCAGCAGCCGCAGCGTGCGCGCCGAGACGTCCCGTGACAGCGACGAGGTGCCCGGGGTGTCGATGATCGTCGCGTCGATCAGTTCTGCGGCGGGCCATTCCACGTCGAGGTCGAGCACGTCGTCGGGGTTCAGCAGCGCGAAGTCGAAGGTCAGCCCGCCGGAGCCCGGGTCACGGGTGATCGGCACGTTGGACCGCCGGCCGCCGCGATGGTTGGCGGTCACCTTCGGGGTGGGACCGTGCCGGAACCAGGTCACGATGCGGGTGGCCTCGGTCGCGTCGGTCGGGGCGATGGTGTCGCCGACGAGCGCGTTGACCAGGGTGGACTTCCCGGCTTTCAATGTGCCCGCCAGCGCGATCCGGATCGGCTGGTTCAGCCGCGCCCCGATCCGCTCCAGCTCGGCGTGGACGTCGGCGCGGTTCCGGTATGCGGGATCACTCCGGTAGGCACCGATGGTGCCGGCCAGGATTGCTCGCACGTGGTCGCTGGTACTGATCACCTGAGCTTAATGAGCGGGCATCACCGCACGGCGTCGGCATGCGCAGTGTGTTCGACGACCTGCCGCAGGATGGACAGCTGACGGTCGAGTTCCTTGACCCTGGTGTTGCGTTCGGCGTCGGCGAGTTTGGCGGCCGCGACGGTGGCCTGCAGCGACTCGTTCAGCGATCGGGTGGCCTGGTTGGCGATCTCGCGGTAGTGGTCACGCAGTTGACGCTGAATTCCCTTGAGCCGGTCGCGGGATTCCTTGCCGACCGCGAACGCGACATCGTCGACGAACCGGCGCACGTTGGTCTTCGCGTCGTTGCGCACCCGCAGCATCCGGTTCTCCATGTCCTCCTTGTAGGCCTTGCGGCCGAGCACGAATCCGGCGCCGAGTGACAGCGGGTTGAACATGCCCAGCCCGGCGAACGAGGTCAGCATGCCGAACATCAGCACCCCGCCGTAGGAGCCGCGCATCCCGGTGACGATCTTGTGGCCGATCTTCAGCGGCTTGGCCTCCAGCTCGGCCAGCGACCGGAACTCGCCCATGTCGGCACCCATGGCGCGGGCATCGATGGCCGGCATCCGCACCGCGCCCAGCCCGGCTTCGGTGAAGGTGCGTGCGACATCGGCTGCCAGCGCCTCTGCGCGCTGGTAGGCCCACACGAAGTTGTCGCCGACCGCGGTCGCGACCGCATCCTCGAGTTCGGCGCCGATCTCGGCCCAGTGCAGCGTCGGGTCACCGGTGTCGATGACCCGTTCGGTGTGAAAGGTGATGTTGCGGAACCGCTCCCGTAGGTCGTGGTCGACATCGGAGGTCAGGTCGGCGATCCCGTCGTTGAGGACCTGCTGCCACAGCGCGGTCTGCTGCAACGCGTCCTCGGCTTCCTGCTTGCGGCGCTGGAGGTCCGCGGTCAGCCGGTCCCGGGTCTGCGGATCGGTCAACGCGGACCGTTCCGACTCCGCGGCGAGGATCAAATACTCTGCCGCGGCGCGGATCTCGCCGAGGGCCTGGCTGCGCACCCGGTCGTTGTGCGGGGTCACCACGTCCTCGGAGAGGAACTTCACGATGCGCGGGAAGTTCGATTCCTCGTTGAGTTCTTTGTCGTTGAGCGCGACGGCGTGTCCGCGCAGCGTCGAGGAGACCGGGACCAGTTCCGTGGTGATCCCGGCGTGCCGTAGGTGGGCGGCATTGGCGTCGACGACCTCACGCCAGTGGGGGTACAGATCGGTCTTGGTGGCGGCGATGACGGCGACGGGGCAGATCTCCAAAGCCTGTCGGATGAACGTCATCTCGGGTTCGGTGAACTCCTGGCTGGTGTCGCTGATCATCAGCATCGCGTCGGCGTCGGGGAGCAGGCCGAGCGTCGCCGACAGGTGCGGCTGGCCGTGTCCTCCGACACCGGGGGTGTCGATGAACGCCAGCCCGCTCTTGAGCAGCGGGCTGGGCGCGGTCACCTCGACGCGCAGCACGTTCCGGCCGCCGGCTTGCGGGGCGCGGCGCAGGTCGTTGCGCAGGTCCGCGGTCGGGATGGCGATCAGATCCGGCTCCCGACCGTCGCCGCGCGCGACGACCAGCCGCGCCGAGGCCTGGTCACCGTAGGAGACGACGGTGGCCAGCACCGTGGACTCGTCGTCACCGACGCGGGCCACGGGCATGTTCAACAAGGAGTTCAGCAGCAGGCTCTTGCCCTGTTTGAGCTGTCCGGCGATCACGACGCGGATCTGCGGATCGTTGACGCGACGCTGCGTGCGCGCGAGCCGGGCCACCAGGTCGGTGCGGCCCTGCGCGTCGGCGATCTTGCTGGTGTGGTCGATCAGCTCGAGGACGACCTTGTTGGGGTCATTCGGCGGCGTCATGGCTCCCTCACTCCCGCGGTGTCAGTTCAAGGTAGGCGCAGCGAACTGGCGGGGACCATCGGATGGTCCCCGCCAGCAGCCTGGTTACCGGGTGGGTCAGAACGCGTCGACCAGGGCGGTGTCGTTGTGCGAGGCCACATCGGTGGTCTCGATACCGGTGACGTTGCCGGAGAACAGGTCCGTGCTGGTCTCGTTGCCCGAGCCGATGTTGGACTCGAACGACGACGAGTTGTCGGTGACGGTGCTTTCCGTGGACGTCGCGATGTCGGTCTCGATCGACGTGCTGACGCTGTTGTCTTCGACGTCGTAATCGACGTTGTCGCTGCCGAAGTCGCCGTCGATCTGGGTGCCGGAGTTCACGTTCGTGTCGGTGATGACGATCGCCCCGCCGTTGCCACCGGCGCCGCCTGCGGCGTTGCCGCTGCCGATCCCGATCAGGCTGCCACCGCCGTCGGCACCGCCGCCGTTGCCGCCGCTGGTGTCGACGTCGTTGAGCACGGGGGCGTCGTTGTCGGTGATCAGGTCGCCGCCTGCGGTCTTGGAGTTGTCCTCGACCTCGTTGTCCTTGCCGACGACGACGTTCGAGCCGGACCCGGCGAGGATGTCGCCGTTGCTGGTGGTGTTGCCGTCACCGAGCACCGCACCGTCGCCGCTGACGATGTCACCGTCGTTGTCGCCGCCGACCACCACGCCGCCGTCGGTGGCGGTGTTGGAGGTCTTGTTGCCGAACGTGATGTCGCCGAAGCCGAGGTTGAACGCGCCGTTCTGGGCGTTGGCACCGGCGTCCTGGACCGGGCTGGCCACCGGCACGTTGTTGCCGCTGAGCAGGTCGGTGTTGGTCTCCGGCGCGAACGTCGGCGCGTAGGAGGTCTGCGGGGAGAACGGCGACGCGAAGTTCGAGGCCAGCTGGTGGTGGTCGGCCACCGCGCGCTGCAGGCCCACGATCGGGTCGCCGCCACCGAGGGCGTAGCCGGCGGGAGCGGCGGTCGCGGCGACGGAGGCGAGCTGTGCGGCGGTGACGTTGGGCAGACCCGCGTCGCGCAGCGCACCGTCCGGGTCGACGACGAACGCACTGGCCGCGGCCGGGCTGCGGAACAGGTCGAGGATGAAGTCGATGAGAGTGAGCATTGGAGTCCCTTTCTCGGAGCTGTCTGCCGGTTCCTCCCGGCGTCTGGAGACCAATCTATGGACGGTCCGGGGGTCCGGGAACGGGGTTCGATCCCAATCCCCGTCCGGGCTCGCTAGGGATACGGGGGTCGATTCATTAGGGGCATAGGGGATCTGCTCAGGGATGGCTTTCCGACCGGTTCAGACACGAAAAAACCCGCGCGGATCAGGTGATCCGCGCGGGTTTCGCGCGCAGGTGGGGCCGTGGTCCGAAGGCGTCCGAGCTCAGTCGAACAGGTCGAATCCCGATCCGGGATCGAGGCCGTCCGGACCGTGGCCGGAGCCGGTCCACTCGTCGACGACGATCGGATCGGCCGGCGGCGGGGAGTCGAACACGGGGTCGTCGAGCTGCAGGGATGCGACGGGCTCGGCGAACTCGTCGGCGTCGACGACCTCCAGTCCGGTGTCGATCTCCTCGACGATCGCGGGTGCGCCGGCGTCAGGACCTGCGCCGACGGCCGTCGGGACCAGATCGTCGAACGCGTCGAACGCCGCCGTGGCGGCCCCGCTCGCCCAGACGTTGCCCACCGGTTCGGCGGCGAACGGGTCGAGACCGGGCGACGACACCGTCATCGACAGCGACTCCGCGACGACCGGGATCAGATTCTGCACATCGGCATTGGTCACGTCGGTCAGATCGGCGTCGGCGAGGGCACGGGCGGGGTCCGCGGCGTACCGTGCGGCCGCCTCCGGGTCGCGCACCAGCGCCATCACGAAGTCGAGCAGCGAGTTCGCCACGAGATTTCCTTCCCCAGGATGGTTGTGCTCCCGAGCGTATGCGTCCCGGGAGCTCCAAGGATCGGTGCCGGACCCGCACAGCCGGACAGGGCATTAGGGGATCACCCATTAGGGGAATCGCCACACTAGGGGAACGTTCTCCGCTCACGCGCAGGGAGCCGCTAAGGTGGGCGGCGGTCCAGACAGGAGAGACGCCGCCATGACCGAACCGCTCGGGTTGTCGATCGGTACGACGAACCTTGTCGCGGCCCGCGTGGGCCGTACGCCCGTCACCCGCCGATCCATCCTCACCCTCATCCCCGGCCGCGCGCCCGAGGTCGGCTCGCCGGCCGAGACCGGCGGCGCCGCTGGTGTCGTGCTGACCGGTTTCGTCGAGCGCGTCGGCGACCCGGTGCCGCTGGTCGCCGAGGACGGCAGCGCCCATCGCGGTGAACAGGTGCTGGCCGCCGCTCTCGACGCGATGGGGCGGTTGGCCGGTGGCGGTTCGCCGGTCGCGATCGCGGTGCCGGCGCACTGGGGTCCCGGGACCGTGGGGGCGTTGCGCGGCGCGCTGCGCACCGTCACGAGCCTGGCCCCCGACGGCGTGCCTCCGGCACTGGTCCCCGATTCCACGGCGGCGCTGGCGTCCCTGCGCACCACCCCGGGACTGCCGGGCAGCGGTGTGGTCGCGCTGGTCGACCTCGGCGGCGGAGGCACCAGCGTCACCCTCGCCGATGCGGGCGCCGATCTGGCCGTCGTCGGTCAGACCGTGCGCTATCCGGAGTTCTCCGGCGACGGCATCGACGGGGCGCTACTGGACCACGTGCTCGCCGGGGTCACCGACACCGGCGGGAACGACGCCGACACCGCGGGCACCGCTGCGGTCGGGCCGCTGTCCCGGCTGCGCGACGAGTGCCGGGCCGCCAAGGAGCGACTCTCCGCCGAGACCGCCACCGCCGTCCCGGTCGACCTGCCCGGGTTCCGGTCCGACGTGCGGATCACCCGCCCCGAACTGGAGCAGCTGATCAGCGGGCCGCTCGACGGGCTCCTGGCCGTCGTCGAGGACACGCTGCAGCGCAACAGCGTTCCGCTGGAACGCCTTTCGGCCGTCGCGACGGTCGGCGGCGGGGCCGCGATCCCGCTGGTGACGCAGCGGCTGTCCGAACGGTTGCGCGCGCCCGTGGTCACCACGCCGCAGGCACTGCTGAACATCGCCGCCGGCGCCGCGGTGCTCGCCGCCCAGAGCTCGGACGGCGACGCGCCGACCGGTATGGCGCCGACCGGCATGGCCGCCGCGGCCGACGTCCCGACCGCGATGGGTCCGGCCGTTGACGCTCCGACCGCACTGGGCCCGGCCGCGCCGCCGGTCGCCGGTGAGGCGCTGGCCTGGTCGGAGGACGACGAAGCCGTCGACCCGACGCCGTACACCGGCGCCGACTACACCGCACCCGCCGACTACGGCGACGCGGGCGTGACCGGCGCCCGGCCCCCGGTGAGCTTCGGGGCCGACGGTTACGCCGCCGGCTATCAGGACGAACTGCCACCACTGCCCTGGTACAAACGGCCCCCGATCCTGTTCGGGCTGGCCGCCGCCGCGGCACTGCTCGCCGTCGGCGGCTTGGCGGTGACGCTTACGTCGTCGAGCGGCGATTCCACCACCGTCACCGAAACCGCAAGCACCACAACGCCTTCGGAGGGCGCGCCGGCCGAGTTGCCGCCGCCGGTGACCACGGTGACCGTGGGTCCGGACGGCATCGCGACCACCACGGTCAGCCAGCCACCGCCCCCGCCGCCGGAGTCGACCACCACGACCACCACCACCTCACCGACGTCGTCGACCACCACCACGACGACGACCACCACCACGACCACCACGACGACGACCACCACCACCCCGCCGACGACCACGACGACGCGCACCACCACCACGGCACCGCCGACGACCACGCCACCCCCGACCACGGTGGAGCCGCCGCCGACCACCGTCGAACCGCCGCCGACGGTGGATCCGGAACCGATCGTGACGACGGTGATCCCTGACGACGGCGGCGCCTGACCTGTGCTCCCGGCCGCCCGTGACGCGATCGCGGCCGTCGACGCCGATCCGCGGGCGGCGACCAAGCTGCTGGTGACCGGCGGCATCGGCACCGGCAAGTCGACGGTGCTGACCGCCGTGCGCACCGCGTTCCGCGGGGCGGGCCGTCAGGTGCTGGCCCGGCCCGGCGCGATCGGCGGGGACGCGGCCGTCGTCGTCGACGACGCCGATCTCCTCGACGCCGAGAGCCTGGGCCGCCTCACCGAGTTGGTGGCCGACCCCGCCGCCACCGTGGTGGTCGCGACACAGCCTCTGGCGCACCACCTTCCGTTGCGGACTTTGATGACCGAACTGGAACGTGAGCACTCGCCGGTCATCCTCGGCCCGCTGTCCCCGAACGATGTCGCCGCGGCGGCGGCCACGCGCCTCGGCGTCCCGGCCGGGGGCGACCTGACCCGGCTGCTCGTCGCCGCCACAGGCGGGCTCCGGTTCCTGCTCACGCCCGCGCTCGAGGCGGTCGACGGCGGCGCACCCGCGATACGTCAGGCCGCCGCGGTCAGGCTCGCCGAGCGACTCGCCCGTCTCGACGACGGACTACTCGACACCCTGCTCGTCGTCTCGCTGGGCACCGGACTCGGGCCCGACGACGTCGCCGCAGCGCTTCGGCTGACCCCCGATGCGGCGCTGGCGACCGTCGACCGGGCGCGTGCCTGCGCGCTGGTCGACCCCGTGCACCCGTCGGCGTTCCTGCGCTCGGTGCACGACGGGATCGCCCAGATCGTCGGTGCCGCACGACATCACGACATCGAGGTGGCGCTGCTGAGCTCGCAGCTGGAGCTGGGCACGCTGACCGCCGACCTCGCGTTGCGGATCGCCGAACACGGCCTGCGCGACGACCGGCTGGCCGCGGCGCTGACCGACCTGGCGGCCCGCGGCCACGACCGGCCCGCGCACGCGGCCCGGCTCTACCGCGCCGCCGCCGGGGCGGGCGCCACCGCGTCGAACGCCGGGCTGGCCGACGCGCTGGCCCTGACCGGGGACTGCACGACCGCGGGCCGTGTCGCCGACGAACTGCTCACCTCACCGGAGCCGGCCGAACGCGCGGCCGCGGTGCGAATCGCGGCGAGCATCGCCGCCCACGACGGGGCCACCGCGCAGGGCGCGGACCTGTTCCGCTGGTTGGGGCCGACCTCGGACGCCACGGTGTCGGCCGCCGCGTCGATCGTCGCGCTGGGTGTCGGCGACGCCGCAGCGCTGCGCACCGCCGCGGACGCCGAGTCCGCCGGCCCGCCGACGTCGGCCGCGAGGTCGGCACGCAGCGTCACCGAGGGCCTGTTGATGACGCTGGAGGAGCCCTACCACGCGGCGGTTGCCAGGCTCGGTCGGGCGATCAGCGTCGACACCGGGCAGCGGGGCGTGCTGCCCGACACCCCGGCCGCGCTGGTGACCCTCGCCGCGCTGCACGGCGGAGACCCCGTGCGGGCGCGCAGCGTGATCGGCCGTGCCGTACACGCCGACGCCCGGCCCGACCGCGCGGATGCGATCTTCGTCACCCATCGGCACCGCTTGCTGCAGGGCTGGGCGCACCTGCAGGACGGCCAGCTGGCCGCCGCCGCGGCGGCCGTCCCCGCGGACGGCTACTCCGCGCTGCACCGGCGCGACGCGTTGTGGGCCGCCGCACTGCACACCGGCGTGGCGCGGCGCAACGGCGACAGCGGGGCGATGCAGAAGCACTGGCACGCGGCGATGGACGTACTGGCCGAGAGTTCGGCCGAGGTGTTCGCCGTGCTCCCGCTCGGCGAGCTGTGGGTCGCGGCGGCCCGGATGCGCCAGGTCGACCAGGTGCGCCACGCGGTCGACGAGGTGTTCGGGCTGTTGGCCACGCTCGGTGACCCGCTGCTGTGGTCGCTGCCGCTGCACTGGGCCGGGGTGCACGCGGGGATCCTCGCCAACGCACCCGACGCCGTCGCACCGCACGGGCAGGCGCTGACCGCGGCGGCCCCGCACAGTCCCTTCGCCAAGGCGCTGGCCACGGCGGGTCGTACCTGGCTGCGGGTGCTGGCGGGACACGTCGACGCCACCGAGGTCGCCGCTGCCGCGCGCGGGCTGGCCGGGTTCGGCCACACCTGGGATGCGACCCGGCTGGCGGGGCAGGCGGCGTTGCAGACCTCACAGCCCCGCATATCCCAGGCCATGCTGCAGCTGGCCCGCGACCTGAAACAGGCGACCGCGCCGGTCGACGTCACCGCCGGTCCCGAACCCGCTCCGCGCACCGCCGCGGCGGGTGGGCCCGTGCCGCCGCGGCAGGCGTCGACCCAGCTGTCCGAGCGCGAGCGCGAAGTGGCCGAGCTGCTGCTCCAAGGCATGCCCTACCGCGAGATCGGCGCTGCGCTGTTCATCTCGGCAAAGACCGTCGAGCACCATGTGGCGCGGATCCGGCGCCGGCTCGGTGCGGAATCGCGTTCGGAGATGCTGTCCATGCTGCGCGCCGCCATGAACCCGGCGGACTCCCGATAGCACACCCAACCGGTTAGTTAGGCCAGCCTTCGTAGCGCTGGTTATCCAGTGGATGTAACTATGAGCAGGCATCGAGCTTAAGTTACTCACCAGTAACCGACTCTAAGTTACCCACGGGTAACAAGAAAACCGGAGGCCCGCGTGGAAACGCAGATGTTGATCAGGATCATCGCCGGGGTCCTGATGCTCGCCGTCGTCGGGGTGTTCGCCGCCAAACGCGTCGTCTGGCTGACCAAGCTGATCCGCTCCGGGCAACCGCTGAGCGAGGGCAACAACCGCAAGGACAACCTCCAGAAGCGCATCACCACGCAATTCGAAGAGGTCTTCGGGCAAACCCGCCTGCTGCGCTGGTCGATCCCCGGCATCGCGCACTTCTTCACCATGTGGGGCTTCTTCGTCCTGGCCACGGTGTACCTGGAGGCCTTCGGCCTGCTGGTCGACCACGACTTCCACATCCCACTGGTCGGCCGCTGGGATGTGCTGGGCTTCCTGCAGGACTTCTTCGCCGTCGCGGTGCTGCTCGGCATCATCACCTTCGCGATCATCCGCATCGTCCGCGAGCCGAAGAAGCACGGCCGCGACTCCCGGTTCTACGGATCGCACACCGGCGGCGCGTGGCTGATCCTGTTCATGATCTTCAACGTCATCTGGACCTACGCGCTGGTCCGTGGCGCCGCCGCCGTCGTCGGCAACCTCCCCTACGGCAACGGCGCGTTCTTCTCCCAGTTCATGGGCTGGATCCTGGCGCCGCTCGGTCACACCGCCAACGAGTGGATCGAGACACTGGCGCTGCTCGCCCACATCGCCGTCATGCTGGTGTTCCTGCTGATCGTGCTGCACTCCAAGCACCTGCACATCGGCCTGGCCCCGATCAACGTCACGTTCAAGCGGATGCCCAACGCGCTCGGCCCGCTGCTGCCGGTGGAGTCCAAGGGTGAGCTGGTCGACTTCGAGGATCCCGCCGAGGACGCCATCCTGGGCCGCGGCAAGATCGAGGACTTCACCTGGAAGGGCTACCTCGACTTCACCACCTGCACCGAGTGCGGCCGCTGCCAGTCGCAGTGCCCCGCATGGAACACCGGCAAGCCGCTGTCCCCGAAGCTCGTGATCATGAACCTGCGCGACCACATGTTCGCGAAGGCGCCGTACTTCCTCGACGGCAAGGAATCTCCGCTGGAGAACACCCCTGAGGGTGGCCTCGGCGAGGAGCTGCGCGGTGAGAAGCGCAGCGAGAAGCACTCTCACGATCACGTCCCCGAGTCCGGTTTCGAGCGCATCCCGGCCGACTCGCCGCTGCAGGCCACCCGCCCGCTGGTCGGCACCCTCGAGCAGGGCGGCGTGATCGACCCCGACGTGCTGTGGTCCTGCACCACCTGCGGCGCGTGTGTCGAGCAGTGCCCGGTGGACATCGAGCACATCGACCACATCGTCGACATGCGCCGCTACCAGGTGATGATGGAATCCGAGTTCCCCGGCGAGCTCGGCGTGCTGTTCAAGAACCTGGAGACCAAGGGCAACCCGTGGGGCCAGAACTCCAAGGACCGCACCAACTGGATCGACGAGGTCGACTTCGACGTGCCGGTGTTCGGTAAGGACGTCGACTCGTTCGAGGGCTATGAATACCTGTTCTGGGTCGGCTGCGCCGGCGCCTACGAGGACCGTGCCAAGAAGACCACCAAGGCCGTCGCCGAGCTGCTCTCCGCCGCCGGCGTGAAGTACCTGGTGCTCGGCGAAGGCGAGACCTGCAACGGCGACTCGGCCCGCCGCTCCGGCAACGAGTTCCTGTTCCAGCAGCTGGCCGCGCAGAACGTCGAGACCCTCAACGACCTGTTCGAGGGCATCGAGCGGGTCGACCGCAAGGTCGTCGTGACCTGCCCGCACTGCTTCAACACGCTGGGCCGCGAGTATCCGCAGGTCGGCGGCAACTACACCGTGCTGCACCACACCCAGCTGCTGAACCGCCTGGTCCGGGACAAGAAGCTGATCCCCGTCAAGAACACCGACGGCAGCCCGGCCGGACAGGACATCACCTACCACGACCCGTGCTACCTGGGCCGGCACAACAAGGAGTACTCGGCTCCGCGTGAGCTGATCGGTGCATCGGGCGCGAAGCTCACCGAGATGCCCCGGCACGCCGACCGTGGCCTGTGCTGCGGCGCGGGCGGTGCGCGGATGTGGATGGAAGAGCACATCGGCAAGCGCGTCAACACCGAGCGCACCGAGGAGGCCTTCGACACCGGTGCGTCGGCGATCGCGACCGGCTGCCCGTTCTGCCGCGTGATGATGACCGACGGCGTCGACGATGTGTCCGCGTCCCGTGACGTCGAGAAGATCGAGGTGCTCGACGTCGCTCAGCTGCTGCTGGGCTCGCTGGACAAGAGCTCCTTCACCCTTCCCGAGAAGGGCACGGCGGCAAAGGAATCCGAGGAGCGCGCGGCACGCAAGGCCGCCGAGGCGCCGGCCAAGGTCGAGGAGCCCGAGGCCGCCCCCGTCGAGGAGGCCGCACCCGCCGAGGCCAAGGCGAGCACCGCCCCGACGGAGACCAAACCCGTCACCGGACTCGGTGTGGCCGGTGGCGCCAAGCGCCCCGGCGCCAAGAAGACCGCCGCCGCTCCCGCCGAGGACAAGCCGGCTGCCGCGCCCGCCAAGGGTCTCGGCATCGCAGGCGGCGCGAAGCGTCCGGGTGCGAAGAAGGCCGCCCCGGCCGCTGCGGATACCGCAGCGAGCACCGCCGAGCCGGCCAAGGCCGAGCCGGAGGTCAAGGGTCTGGGCATCGCCGGCGGCGCCAAGCGTCCCGGCGCGAAGAAGACGGCCGCCGCACCGGCCGCGTCGGCCGAGGCCGCACCGGCAGAGGCACCGGCAGAGACGGCGGCGAAGCCCGAACCCGAGGTCAAGGGCCTCGGCATCGCCTCGGGCGCACGTCGCCCGGGCGCGAAGAAGGCTCCGGCCGCCAAGCCGGCGGAGGGCACCGTCGTGCAGCCGCCGAACGTCGACCCGGACAAGGCCACCGCGGGCACCGAGGCAGCCGACACCGCCGATTCCGACCGCGGGCTCGACGCCGCCGCGAAGCCGGAACCTGAGGTCAAGGGCCTGGCGATCGCCAAGGGCGCACGCCGTCCCGGCGCCAAGAAGGCCGCCCCCGCCGCGCCGGCAGCTCCTGCCGCCGCGGAACCCGAGGAGGCACCCGCAGCCGAGGCACCCGCCGAGCCGGAGCCGCAGGCACCGGCAGACCCGTCCGGCAACGGGTCCAGCGGCAGCGGTGACGATCGCATCGTCGGCGACGAGCCGCCGGTGAAGGGGCTCGGCATCGCCAAGGGCGCACGTCGACCCGGCCGCAAGTAGTTCGCGAGTAGTTCGAGCCGGCGGGTCCCCTACGGGGCCCGCCGGACTCGTTTTCGGGGGTTCGTGCGATCAGGTGCGGAAAACACCTGGACAACCCGTGGGAGACTTTTCGGCATGAGTACGCATCAGGCGCCGTGGCAGACCGGCGGTGGCCAGCACCTGCGCCAGCGTGAGTTCACGCAGTCGAGCAAGCTGCAGGACGTTCTCTACGAGATCCGCGGACCCGTGCACGAGCACGCGGGCCGGCTGGAGGCCGAAGGCCACCGCATCCTCAAGCTCAACATCGGCAACCCCGCCCCGTTCGGGTTCGAGGCCCCCGATGTGATCATGCGCGACATCATCGCCGCGCTGCCCCACGCGCAGGGCTACTCCGATTCCAAGGGCATCGTCAGCGCCCGCCGCGCGGTCTTCACCCGCTACGAACTCGTCGAGGGTTTCCCGCGGTTCGACATCGACGACGTGTTCCTCGGCAACGGCGTCTCCGAGCTGATCCAGATGACGCTGCAGGCGCTGCTGGACAACGGGGACCAGGTGCTGATCCCGGCGCCGGACTATCCGCTGTGGACCGCGTGCACCTCGCTGGCCGGCGGGACCCCGGTGCACTACCTGTGCGACGAGACCCAGGGCTGGAATCCCGACGTCGCCGACATCGAGTCGAAGATCACCGACCGCACCAAGGCGATCGTGGTGATCAACCCGAACAACCCGACCGGCGCGGTGTACAGCCGCGAGGTCCTCACCCAGATCGCCGACCTGGCGCGCAAACACCAACTGCTGCTGCTGGCCGACGAGATCTACGACAAGATCCTCTACGACGACGCCGAGCATGTATCGCTGGCCTCGGTGGCGCCGGACCTGTTGACGTTGACGTTCAACGGCCTGTCCAAGGCCTATCGGGTAGCCGGATACCGCTCCGGGTGGCTGGTGATCACCGGCCCCAAGGAACACGCCGCCAGTTTCATCGAGGGCATCAGCCTGCTGGCCAACATGCGCCTGTGCCCGAACGTTCCTGCCCAGCATGCGATTCAGGTGGCGCTCGGCGGCCATCAGAGCATCGACGACCTGGTGCTGCCGGGCGGGCGGCTGCTCGAACAGCGCGATGTCGCGTGGGAGAAACTCAACGAGATCCCCGGGGTGTCCTGCGTGAAGCCGCGGGGCGCGCTGTATGCGTTCCCGCGCCTGGACCCCGAGGTGTACGACATCGCCGACGACGAGCAGCTGGTGCTCGACCTGCTGCTGCAGGAGAAGATCCTGGTGGTCCAGGGCACCGGATTCAACTGGCCCACACCGGATCACCTGCGCATCGTGACGTTGCCGTGGGCGCGTGACCTGTCCGCCGCCATCGAGCGGCTCGGCAACTTCCTGGCCGGCTACCGGCAGTAGGGTCCGGCCACGGCGCTGATCCTGTCGCTGAAGATCTCCCAGCGGTCCTGGGTGCCGAAGCGGTCGCGCAGCTTACCGACGTAGGCGTTCAAGGTACCGAGGTCTCCGCTCGCCGCGAGGTAGCAGCACGTCTTCTCGTAGGCGATCAGCAGGTTGTTGGTGACGGCGTAGTCGACGAGCTCGCTCGTCGTCGAGATGCGTTCCACCTCTGCGACGACCAGGCCCAGGTTTTCGCACAGTCTCTTGCCGAAAGCCGACATATCCGTGCTCCGGTCGAACCGCAGCTCGTACGGAGCCTCTGGCACGAGGTGCTCCCAGCGACGATCGAGCAGGAATTCCTCAGGCCGATGCAGATTACGGGAATGGCCGGGGCAGGATTCGTCGATCTCCACGGAACCGACGCCGACGTTGACGAAGAATCCGTACCAGGGTGCGACGCTGTTGTTCCAGTTGGCCTGGAACTCGATGACGTCGTACAGCGGTCCGCGCGATCGGCGAAAAGTGTTCTTGGACCTGACGAATCCGAGGGACTGGAGTACCGGCACCACCCCGTCGGCGACCATGGTCTCGTAGCGTCGTTTCAATGCCGAACGGTCGGCG
Organism: Mycolicibacterium parafortuitum; assembly: GCF_010725485.1. Classification (NCBI taxonomy): domain Bacteria; kingdom Bacillati; phylum Actinomycetota; class Actinomycetes; order Mycobacteriales; family Mycobacteriaceae; genus Mycobacterium; species Mycolicibacterium parafortuitum. The sequence continues at coordinate 933,831 of NZ_AP022598.1, forward strand.
CCTCTGATCATGTCCTCAGGCTAAGTCGCCGTGACGGCCCCCTTGCGCGCCAATTCCGCCGGCCCGGCCCACTACCCTGTCCGGGTGGCGCACTCGCATTCGCACTCGTTGGCCGGTCCGTCGCCGCTGGGACCGCTGGCCGCCAGGATCGTCGTCGGCCTGCTGGTCGCGATCGGCGTCGCGGTGCTGATCGGCGCGGCGCTGCTGTGGCCCAGCGGGGAGAAGGCCGACATCCCGCTGCCGTTCCAGAACGCCGCGGGCGGGGCGGTCACCACCGAAACCGGCCATGTGCTGTCCAGTACCGCGGCGACGTGCGGCAGCCCGTCGGCGGGCTCGGTGCTGACCTCGGCGCCGCTGCCGTCCGACGGTGCCGGCGCCGAGTGCGTGCAGTCGCTGGTCGCAATCGACTCCGGTCCCAACCGGGGCGCCAACACCCTGCTCGAGATCGGGGTCGGGCCCGGCCAGCCGACGCTGGCGGTGGGTGACGATGTCCGCCTCAGCCGCCAGGTCGACGACGCCGGGGTCACCAGCTACGCGTTCTACGACTTCGAGCGGTCATGGCCACTGGCCGCGTTCGCGCTGGTGTTCGCGGTGGTGATCGTCGCGGTGGCGCGGTGGCGGGGTTTCCGGGCGCTGGTCGGGATCGTGATCGCCTTCGGTGTGCTGGTGGTGTTCCTGCTGCCGGCCCTGCGTGACGGCGCCCCGGCCGTGCCGGTCGCGCTGGTCGGATCGGCGGCGATCCTGTACGCGGTGATCTACCTGGCGCACGGGGTCAGCCTCCGTACCAGCGCCGCGCTGCTCGGCACCCTGGCCTCTCTGCTGCTGGCGGCGGTGTTGTCCTGGGCGGCAATCGAATTGACTCACCTGACCGGGCTGTCGGAGGACCAGAACAACGAGGTCGCCGCGTATCTGGGCAACGTGTCGATCACCGGGATGCTGCTGGCGGGATTCATCATCGGTTCCCTCGGTGTGCTCAACGACGTCACGGTGACCCAGGCCTCGACGACGTTCGAGCTGGCGGCGCTCGGCGACGCGTCCCGGCGCGACGTGTTCGTCGGCGCGATGCGGGTGGGCCGCGACCACATCGCGTCCACGGTGTACACGCTGGTGCTGGCGTATGCGGGTAGCGCGTTGCCCCTGCTGCTGTTGTTCAGCGTCGCGAACCGGTCGCTCGGGGATGTGCTGACCAGCGAGCTGGTGGCGATCGAGGTGGCGCGGTCGGCGGTCGGCGGCATCGCGCTCGCACTGTCGGTGCCGCTGACCACCGGCATCGCCGCGCTGCTGGCCGCCCCGCGGGTCGACCGCCGGCCGTAGTTTGGTGCGTCCGGCCCCGGGTATCCGCCGACGGTGAGCCGGCCCCACCACAGTTCTGACGTCAGCCTCGAGGTCGACGGACAGCAACGATCCGTCACCGTCGACAATCGCATGACCCTGTTGGACGCGCTCCGCGAACGACTCGGCGCCACCGCCCCGAAGAAGGGCTGCGACCACGGGCAGTGCGGATCGTGCACCGTGCTCGTCGACGGCCGCCGCGCGATCAGCTGCCTGGTCTTCGCGGTCGCGGCCGACGGTGCGCGGATCACCACCGCGGCAGGCCTCGGTGACGGCGATGCGCTGCATCCGGTCGCCCAGGCGTTCCAGGACGACGACGCGTTCCAGTGCGGATACTGCACCCCCGGCCAGATCTGTTCTGCGGTGGGCATGCTCGACGAGGTCAAGGCGGGCGCACCGAGCGTGATCGCCGACGACCTCGACGCATCCCCGGCGCTGACCGATGACGAGATCAGGGAGCGGATGAGCGGGAACCTGTGCCGCTGCGCGGCGTATCCGAACATCGTCGCGGCGATCGGCAAGGCGGCAGACCGGTGAAACCGTTCGAGTACCACGTCGCCACCAGTGCCGCCGATGCCGTCGCGACGCTGACCGCGCATCCGGGTGCGGCATATCTGGCCGGCGGCACCAACCTCGTCGACCACATGAAACTCGGTGTGGCCGAACCTGATCTGCTCGTCGACGTCAGCCGCCTCGACCTCACCGAGGTCACCGTCGGCGATGACGGCGGCGTGACGATCGGCGCGAACGTGCGCAACAGCGATCTGGCCGCCCACCCGGTGATCCGCTCGCATTATCCGATGCTGTCGCGGGCTCTGCTCTCGGGGGCGTCCGGACAGCTGCGCAACGCGGCGACCACCGCCGGAAATCTGTTGCAGCGCACCAGATGTGTGTACTTCCAGGACGTCACCACCGCGTGCAACAAGCGCGAACCGGGCAGCGGCTGCTCGGCGCTCGGCGGGTATGTGCGCTACCACGCGATCCTGGGCGCGTCGCCGCAGTGCGTGGCCGTACACCCGTCGGACATGGCGGTCGCGATGAGCGCACTGGACGCGGTGGTCGTCGTCGAGGGCACCGACGGGACGCGCCGGATACCCGTCATCGAGTTCCACCGGCTGCCCGGCGACGAACCGCACCGCGACACCGTGCTCGGCCACGGTGAACTGATCACCGCGGTCGAGATCCCCGCCCCGCCGCCCGGCGCGGTCTCCGACTACCGCAAGGTCCGCGACCGCGCGTCGTACGCGTTCGCGCTCAGCTCGGTCGCCGCGGAGCTCAGTTTCGTCGGCGATGCGATCGCCACGGCACGCATCGCGCTCGGCGGTGTCGCCCACAAACCGTGGCGGGCCCGCAAGGCCGAACAGATGCTCGCCGGCGCCGCCGCGGACGCCGACGTGTTCAGCGCGGCGGCCGACGCCGAACTCGACGCCGCGGAACCTTTGCCGGGCAACGAGTTCAAGGTCGAACTGACCAGGCGCACGCTGATCGCGCAGCTGCGGATGCTCACCGAGAGGGGCCGGTGATGACGCTGCTCGAACCGCGCGCCATCGGCACACCGGTGGCCCGCCGCGACGGCGTGGCCAAGGTCACCGGCACCGCGACCTACGCCTACGAGCATCTGGTCGAGTCCCCCGCGTACCTGCATCCGGTTCAGGCCACCGTCGCGCGGGGACGGGTGATCACGATGGACGCGGTCGCCGCCCGCGCCGTCGACGGGGTTCTCGACGTGCTGACGGTCTTCGACGCCCCGGAGCTGGCTGACAGCTCCGACGGTGAGCTCGCGATCCTGCAGGACGACCGCGTGCACTTCCGCGGTCAGATCATCGGCGGCGTGGTCGCCGAGACCGCCGAGATCGCCAGGCAGGCCGCGGCACTGGTGCGCACGGAGTACATCGCGGAACCGCACGACGCGGAGCTGCGCGCCGACCATCCCGGCCTGTACACGCCGGATTCGGTCAACCCGTCCTATCCCAGCGACACCGCCGACGGCGACGCCGACGCCGCGCTGGCCGCCGCCGAGGTGGTCGTCGACCAGATCTACACCACGCCGCTGGAGCACAACAACCCGATGGAACCGCACGCGTGCATCGCACAGTGGCAGGTCCGCGACGGCGAACCCGATGTGCTGCTGTACGACTCGACGCAGGGGCCCCACGCGGCCCGCAAGGCGCTCGCGCCGATCCTCGGGCTCGAGGTCGACCGGTTGCGGGTCGTCGCACCGTACGTCGGCGGCGGGTTCGGGTCGAAGGGATCTCCGCACGCCCACAACGTGCTCACCCTGCTGGCCGCACAACGGGCCGACGGGCGCCCGGTCAAGCTCGCGTTGACCCGCCAGCAGATGTTCTCCCTCGTCGGTTACCGCACCCCGACGATCCAGCGGGTCCGGTTGGCCGCCGACAAGGACGGCCGACTCACCGCGCTCGTGCACGACGCCATCGGGCAGACCTCCGCGGTCAAGGAATTCGCCGAGCAGACGGCCGTCACCTCCCGCAAGATGTACGCCACACCGAACCGCAGGACGACGCACCGCCTCGCGGCGCTCGACGTCGCGGTGCCGTTCTGGATGCGCGCGCCGGGCGAATGCCCAGGCACCTTCGCCGCCGAGGTGGCGATGGACGAGTTGGCCGTCGCCACCGGGATCGATCCGATCGAGCTGCGCATCCGCAACGACCCCGAGGTCGACCCGGAGACCGGGAACCCGTGGTCCGGGCGGCATCTGGAGGAATGCCTGCGCCTCGGCGCGCAGCGGTTCGGCTGGTCGCAGTGGGACCGCAGGCCGGCGCAGCGGCGCCACGGCGAGTGGCTCCACGGTGTCGGGGTCGCCTCGGCGACGTACCCGGCGATGCAGATGCCCGGCAACACCGCACGGATCACGCACGCGGCGCAGGGACGCTATCTGGTGCAGATCGGCGCCGCCGACATCGGTACCGGAACCTGGACCACGCTGACGCAGATCGCCGCGGACGCGCTCGGCTGCGACCTCGCGGCAGTGGAGTTGCAGATCGGCGACTCGGCGCTGCCGGATGCGTCGGTGGCGGGCGGATCGTCGGGGATCAATTCCTGGGGGCGCGCGATCGTCGCTGCCGCACAACGGTTCCGCAGCGACCACGGTGACCCGCCGGCGATCGGTGCGAGCAGTGAGGCCGAGGCGCCGGAGAACCCGGATTCGGACAAGTTCACCATGCAGTCCTTCGGCGCGCACTTCGTCGAAGCGAAGGTGAACCTCGACACCGGTGAGATCCGGGTGCCGCGGATGCTCGGCGTGTTCTCGGTCGGGCGGGCGATCAACCCGCGCACGCTGCGCTCACAGCTGATCGGTGGCATGACGATGGGGTTGTCGATGGCGCTACACGAGGAGAGTGTGCGCGACCCCCGCTTCGGCCACGTCGTCACGCAGGATCTCGCGACCTATCACTTCAGCTCGCACGCCGACGTCGAGGACGTCGACGCGATCTGGCTCGACGAGACCGACGAGCACACCAACCCGATGGGCTCGCGCGGTGCCGGCGAGATCGGCATCGTCGGTTCGGCCGCGGCCGTGGTGAACGCGGTCTACAACGCCACCGGCGTGCGGGTGCGGGATCTGCCGGTCACCTTGGACAAGGTGCTGGCCCGCCTTTCCCCGCACGACTCGACGAAGCCCTCGAGGATCCGGTAGGAGAATTCGCAGGTGCCCCAGTTGACTTCGGGATGCCACTGGACCGCGGTGACCGGGTGGTCGGGGGACTCGAAGGCTTCCACCAGACCGTCGGGGGCGTATGCGGCCGCGGTGAAGCCGTCGGCCAGGCGGCGCACCCCTTGATGGTGCTGGCTGTTGACCTTCATCCTGGCGCCCGCCTGCGTCCACCGCGCGATCCGGCTGCCTTCGACGAGATCGACGTCGTGCGCGGTCTCCAGGAGAGCCTCCTCCCCCAGCCGGTGCGCGATCGGCGAGGGGAAATCGCGGGGCAGATCCGCATAGAGCGCACCGCCGCGGGCAGCGGTGACGAGCTGGGCGCCGCGGCAGATCGCCAGGGTGGGCACGCCCAGCGTCCAGGCGGCCTCGAACGCCGCGATCTCGTTCTCGTCACGGATGGGGTTCACCCAGGTCAGTGTCGGATCGTCGGGGTCTCCACCCCATCGGCGCGGATCCACGTCTCCGCCGCCGCTGATGATCAGCCCGTCGACGGTCCCGACCGTGTGCTCCAGGTCGGCGAGCGCGGTCGCGCACTCGACCGCCATCGGTATCGCGCCGACGGCTTGCAGGCCGTCGAACATCTTGCGCCAGTGCACCATCCGGTCGAGTTCGGCGGCGTTGAGGGTGACGGCTATGAGGGGTTTCTCGGTCATGGGTGGTTCCTCGTCGCAGCTCGGTCAGCTCAACCGGACGGCGATCCTGCGCAGCAACTTCGTCGCCAGAATGTACGGCGTCGCACCGAAGGGCCACTGCGAGACGACCTTGCCGGTTCCGGCACGGAAGTAGTTGTGGGTTTTCGCCCACACCGTCTTGGCGAGCTGGGCCTGCAGCCAGTCGTTGTAGATGACGAACGCCGATCGGCGCACGTCGATGACGCGGTTGCCGGTCTTCGCGGCCCGGCGGATCAGGGATGCCGCGAAGTCGGCCTGTGCTTCGTAGAAGTGCACCAGCGGCACGGAGTTGGTGTTGGGTCCGTACATGATGAAGAAGTTCGGGAAACCGGGAACCATCATGCCGAGGAAGGCCTCGGGCTCGCCGTTCCAGGCGCTGTGCAGTTCCCGGCCGCCCTGCCCGTAGACCTGGTAGTTGCCCAGGTAGTTCGCGGCGTCGAAGCCGGTGGCCAGCACGATCACGTCGAGATCGTGTTCGTCGCCGTTGGCATCGATGGCGCCGGTGCGGGTGAGGCCTTTGAGCGCGTGCGGCACGAGCGTCACCTTGGGGCTGCGCAGCGACGCGTAGTAGGTGTCGCTGCACACAGTCCGCTTTCCTTCGAAAGCGAAGGCCGGCGTGACCATTTCGAGAAGGTCCGGCCGCCCGGCGAGCTCTCGCCGCATGAACTCCAACGAGGCCTGGTGCCGCCGCCTGTTGAACCGGCCGGTGCTGCGGGCGTGGCTCGACCGCAGTTGTCTGCGGTCATAGTCGAAGTACAGCGCCCATCGGCGCCAGGCGTAGACCGCGCGCAGCTTGTTGAGCCGGCGCTCCAGCGGCGTGAAGGCGCGGCTGTTCTTGGGCACCAACCAGTTGGGCTCGAGCTGGAAGATCGTCACGTCCTTGGCCACCTTCTCGGCCTCGGTGACCACCTGGACCGCCGAGGATCCGGTGCCGACGATGCCGACGGACTTACCGGTGAGGTCCAGTCCGTCGATCCACGCCGAGGTGTGGCACATCGCGCCCTCGAACTCGTGGTCCCCGCGGGCGAACGGCGGGACGATCGGGATGTTGAGGAACCCGACAGCGCTGATGACCGCGGTGAACGTGCCGTGGTCGGCGCCCGAAGACGTCGTCACCGTATGGCTCTGGTCCTCGTCGGACCACCGGACGTCGACGACCTGCTCGTTGAACTGGATCCGGCGGGCCAGGTCCCATTCGTGGGCGACCCGCTCCAGGTATTCCTGCAGTTCCTGCCATCCCACGTGGGTGCGGGTCCAGTCGCTGCGCGCATAGGAGAACGAGTAGACGTGCGACTCCAGGTCCACCTCTGCTCCCGGATAGCGGTTGAACCACCAGGTGCCGCCGATCCCGTCACTCTTCTCGAAGATGACGAAGTTCTCGATACCTTTCTGCCGCAGCGCGATCGCCGCTGCCAGGCCGCTGAACCCGGCACCGATGATCGCCACACGGGGGGCGGGAACGGTTGCGGTCATCGGTGTTGTCTCCTCGCTCGTGCCCAACTGGGCGAAACATCTCAAAAGTTCTATAGGTTCAGTATTTAGACCATTTATACGGGTGTCAATACCCCGGTCGGCTGGTCTGTCGCTACTTCGTCTGGGCGATCCAGCCGCCGTCCACCACCAGGTCTGTAGCGGTGATGAACGAGGCCTCCTCCGAGAGCAGGAAGCGGATGGCGTTGGCGATATCGGTCGGAAAGCCCAATCGGCCCAATGGGGTTCGCTCCTCCATGTTGGTCCTGCGCGCCGGGCTCTCGCGGTAGAGCGGCTCGATCATCGGCGTCAGGATCGCGCCCGGACACACCGTGTTGGCGCGGATGCCCTCCGGCGCGAGTTGCAGCGCGAGGCTGCGGGTCAGTGAGACCAACGCCGCCTTGCTCACCTGATACGCGTCCAACGGTGAGTCCATGTTGCGCAGACCGGCGATGCTCGCGACGTTGACGATGCTCCTGCCCTGGCCCGCGCGGAGATACGGGACGGCGGCGACGATGAGCCGCCGTGTCCCGTGCAGGTTGACCCCCAGCGTGAGGTCCCAGACGGACTCCTCGACGTCGAGGCTCGATCCGTCCCGGTCGAACAGGGCCACCCCGGCGGCGTTCACCAGATAGTCGAGGGCGCCGCCGGGTATCAGCGACAACAGCTCCTGCGGCTCACCGGTCAGCAGGTTGAATGACACGTAGTCGACTCCCGGCGGCAGCGCCGGGATGGCCTCGGACACGTCGGTCGCGATGACGTGGACGCCGTCTGCTGCCAGGCGGGCCACCGTCGCGGCACCGATCCCGCCACCGGCGCCGGTCACCAGCGCGGTGCGGGTCATCGCTGGTGCACCGCAAGCGCATCGGCCAGCCGCCGCCCGGCGAACGCCATCGCCTCGGTGGCCGTCGGGAACACCTCGTCGAGACCGAAGAACCCGTGCACCATGCCGGGGGTTTGATGGGTCTCCGTCGGCACGCCGGCCTCGGCGAGAGCGGCGGCGTAGAGCTCGCCCTGAGGCCGGATCGGATCACATTCGGCGAGGATCACCGTGGCCGGGGGCAGACCTTTCAGGTCGGCGTCGAGGATGCTCACCCGGGGATCGGCGCCGGCATCGCTGCTCGGGAGGTAGTTGTCCTGGTGCCACTGCATCTCGTCGCGTTCGAGCATCACGCCCTGGTACTCGTCGTCGAACCCGCGCGTGAGGTCCGTCGTGGTCACCGGGTACACCAGCAGCTGATGCCGCAGTGCCGGCGCGCCGGTGTCACGGACGTGCAGTGCGACGGCGCCGGCGAGGTTCCCGCCCGCGCTGTCGCCTGCGACGGCCAACCGGGTGGTGTCCACGCCCAGGCCGGAGGCCGGATCGGCGGCCCAGTTCAGCGCGTCGATCGCGTCCTCGACCGCGGTCGGGAACCGCGATTCCGGTCCGCGGCGGTAGCCGACGGAGAGCACCGCGCTGCCCGAGGCGTTGGCCAGCAGACGCGTCGCGACGTCGTGGGAGTCGATGCTGCCCAGCAGCCATCCGCCACCGTGGTAGTACACCGTCAGCGGCAGCGCGGCGGCGTCCTCCGACGGCAGGTACAGCCGACCGGGAATGGTCTGTCCGTCCCGGGTCGGGATCTCCACGTCGCTGACGCGGTGGATCGGCGGCTTCGCCAGCGCCCCGAAAGTGTCCTCGAAGTTCTGCCGGGCCGTGGGCACCGGCAGCAGGTGGGCGTTCGGGCGCCCGGACTTCTTGGCGTCGTCGAGCATCTTCTGGGCGATGGGGTCGATCGGCATCGGTACTCCTGAAAGTGTTGCGGGGAAAGAATCGTCGGTTCGGGTCACACGCGTTCGTAGTAGCGGCGCATCTCCCAGTCGGTGACGGTGTGCGAGTCGAATGCGACCAGTTCGCTTCGGGACGACGACAGCAGGTGGTCGAACACGTCGTCTCCGAGCGCCGCGCGGGCCATCTTGCACTCTTCGAACAGGCGCAGCGCCTGATGCAACGAGGTCGGGACGATCGGCACGCCGGTACCGGTCCAGGCATTGCCGTCGAAGATGTCGGGTGCGGCTAGTTCGCGCGCGATCCCGTCGAGCCCGGCGGCGATGGTGGCCGAGTACGCGTAATAGGGGTTGACGTCACCACCGGGGATGCGGTTCTCGACGCGGAAGGACGGACCCTTACCCACCAGCCGGAACGCGCACGAACGGTTGTCGGCGCCGAGCGCGATCGCGGTGCCGGCGAACTGGTCGGGCTGGAACCGCTTGTAGGAGTTGACCGTCGGGGCCAGCAGCAGCGTCATGTCGGCGGCGTGGGTCAACTGGCCTGCGACGAACGACCCGAACTTCGCGGACATCCCGGCTGTGTCGGCCGACCAGCTCAACGGGCTGCCGTCCGAGGACCACATACTGACGTGCAGATGGCAGGAGGAACCGACGTCGTCGATCTTCGGTTTCGCCATGAAGGTCACCGTCAGGTCCGCGGCGTGGGCGAGTTGCTTGACCCCGTACTTGAACAGCACGTGCCGGTCGGCCATCTCCAGCGTGTCGCAGTAGTCGAGGGTGACTTCCTGCTGTCCGAGCCCCCACTCCGGCTTCGACGATTCGATCGAGACACCGAAGCCGGGCATCTGGTTGCGGATCCGCTCGATGAACCAGTCGTCACGGCCGGCTTGGACCATCTGATAGTCAGAGCGGTAGTCCGACAACATCTTCAAGTTCTGATAGCCCAGCTCCCAGGCCTGCCGGGGCGGGGTGGCGGCAAGGAAGAACTCCAGCTCCGACGCGAACTTGAACGCCAGGCCCTGTTCGCGCGCCCGCTCGATCTGCTGTCGCAGGATGGTGCGGGGGGCCACCGCCAGCATGGTGTCCGAATCCGCTTCGTAGGCATCACAGATGACCAGTGCCGCGTGCGGCTCCCAGGGAACCCGCCGCAGCGTGGTCAGGTCGGGGACCAGACGGATGTCGGCCCATCCGTTGTCCGCGTTGGAGACGGGCAAATCCAGCGGGTTCATCTCCAGGTCGACCGCGAAGATGAAGCTGCTGGCGTTGATCCCGGCGCCGCTGAGGCCAAGCGACCGGAACGCCGGGATCGTCAGCCGCTTGCCGACGAGGCGACCGTAGGGGTCGGGGGTGGCGCACACGACCGTGTTGATCTCTCCGGTCGCGGCGAGCTTCTCGAACTGGTCGAGGTCGAGGAGGGTTGATTCGTCGGTCATTGATGCTCCAGGTGGCGGGTGAGTTCCCAGGACGTGATGTTGGTGCGCAGCCACTGCGCATAGCGGTCGGCTTCGGCACGGCGGGTGGCGGCGAACGACGTGCAGAACGCCTTGCCGAGCAGATCGGGTAGCCACGGCGAATGCTCGAAGGCGTCCAGTGCGGTCGACAGGTCGCCGGGCAGTGGCACCGGCTCCTCATCTGCGGGTGGTAACCCGAGATCGTTCTCCAGACCGTGCAGACCCGCGGCCAGCAGCGCCGACGCCGCCAGATAGGGGCTGGTATCGGCGCCCGGCCTACGATGCTCCACCCGAGCGGATTTCGTGTCGTTGAGGATCACCCGGCAGGCCGCACCGCGATCGTCATAGCCGTAGGTGGCCGCGGTCGGGGTGAACATCTCCGGATCGATGCGCTTGTAGGAGTTCACGTACGGGTTGAACAGTGCGGTGGTGTCGGCCATGCCTGCGAGCAGGCCGGCCAGGTATCGGGTGGCGTCGCCGGACAGCGCACCGTGGCCGTCGGAGAAGACGTTCACCCCCTCCCGATTCAAGCTGGAGTGCACGTGACCACCCGCACCGGACTTGTCGCCGTAGGGTTTTGCCATGAAGCTGGCGTGCAGACCGCGTTCGGCGCACAGGTCGCGCAGATACTGACGGGCCCGGACCGCGGAGTCAGCCGCCTGGCACGCCGGAGCCGGCGCCATCGTGAACTCGAAGAACCCCGGCCCCAGCTCGGTGTGGAACATCTCGATCTCGACACCGACGGCATGCATGCGGTCGATGAATTCGGTTGCCAGGCTGTGGGACTGGGCGACCCGGGTGAGCGAGTAGGCGCTCTCGGTGGAGCCCAGCGGCCGGCGTGCGTCGGCCGCCGTCGGGCCGTCCTGGAACAACCAGAACTCGTACTCGAAACCCAGCACCGGTTCCAGGCCGCGTTCGGCGTAGCGGTCGACGAGCGCGCGCAGGCAGTGGCGCGGCGACATCTCGACCGGTGTCCCGTCGGCGCCGACCATGTCGGCGATCACCGCGTCGGTGCCCGGGCGCCACGGCAACTCGACCCGGGTCGATTCGTCGGGGGTGAGCAGCGCGTCGGGATATCCGTTGGCGGCGTTGCTGACCGGTGTGTCGGTGACCTCGTCGGCGACGGAGAGTCCGTAGAGGATGGTGCAGAACGACAGGCTGGTCGGGTTCACGGTCTTCTCGCTGCGGACCAGCTTTCCCCGGATTCCGAGGTCGTAGTCGGGCACCTCGAGTTGTGTCATCGCCACCGGCATCACACGTCTCCTCGTCGGGTCGGTCTGCGGGAGGGACTACGTCCGACCCGCTCGTATACGTGGTCGGGAACATCGGCGGGGTCGCGGTAGACCCACCAGGTGCACTCGGTGACCGGGTTGTCCGGGTTCCAGGTGGGCGCGTCGATCACCCGGGTGGGGAATCCCAGCCGGTCGATCGGCATCACCTCGTTGAGCAGGCAGCAGTGCACGCAGTAGCTGCAGATGCCGACCGTGTTCCACGCCCAGTCGTGGCGCTCGGTGGTCACGGCGAATCCGTACGGGCCGGCGGCTCTCGGGGCGCCTTCGGTGATGCGTGCGTCCAGGCTGCGCCCTCCCGATCCGCACGGGGCGAACCGGAATCCGACCCGGGTGGGCTCGGTGATGATCTCGATGTCGCCCTGCCGGCCGGTACCGGCCAGATGGGCGTGGAAGCCGTCGACGATCGCGATCATGAGCTGGTGGGCGGAGGTTTCCCACGGTTGGTTGCTCAGCGCGTAGCGTCGCTCGTGCACGTCGTACCAGTCGGCCATCAACGCATCCCACAGGGCGCCCAGCGCGTGTTCGCCGACGGTCCGCACGGCGATGTCGATGAGGCCGCTGACCCGGTCCACCGCGCGATCGTGTACGCCCTGCCAGACCGAGCGGGCCGCCTCGATCGCCGCCGCGGCGTCCGGTCGCTGCTCGCGGCAGGCGGTGGCGGCCTCGCCGACCGCGGCCACGAACTCCGGCCACTGCGCTTCGATACCGTCCATGGCCCGCCGGCCGATCAGTGCGGTAAGACGGGACGCCGCCTCGTCGACGAGATCTTGTGCCACACCGTGTGATTCGATCCATGCCCGGATCGACATCGGCCACCGTTCGTACACGTCGCGCAGTTCCTCGGCTTCGGTGACCGAGATCTCGACCAGTTCCGCCGCGGCCCGCCAGTCGCCGCGCTCCAGGTGCTCGGTGGCGACGCGAAATGTCCCCTTGGCCAGTTCATTCCAGGTGCCGACGCGTGCCGGGCGCCCCAGCGCCGGTTCGTAGGCCACCACGGTGGCGGTCTCGGTCTCGGTCATGTGAGCTGGAAACCTCCGTCGACGCGCAGGTCGCTGCCGGTGATGTAGGCGGCCTGGTCGCTGAGTAGGAAGGCGACGGCGTGCGCGATGTCGGCGGGCGCCGCGAAGCGCCCCGCCGGCACCCGAGGGGCGAGTGCCGGCGGGAGTTCGGTGGTGTCGCCGTGGGCGGCGGCCATCGGCGTGGCGACGAATCCCGGTGAGACGCTGTTGACCCGCACCCCGTCGGCGGCGAGCGCACGCGCCGCGCTCTGTGTCAGCATCTGCAGCCCCGCCTTGGACGCCGCATACTGCGGGCTCGGATCGGGATTGGACAGCGCGACCACGCGCCCCGCTTCGATCGAGCTGATGTTCACCACGGCGGCCGGCGACGCGCGGCGCAACACCGGGGTCAGCGCGTCGATGGTGTTGTAGGCACCCATCAGGTTGATCTCCAGGCAGCGCAGCCACAGCGCGCGGTCCACGCCCGAGAAGCCCGTATCGTCGATCACGCCTGCGCAGTTGACCAGGTATGCCACGTTCTCGGGTGCGGCACCGGACAACTTGTCCAGCAGGTCCGGTTCCCGCACGTCGAGCGCCACCCCGGCCTGCAGATGAGCAGGGAAATCGGGATCGGGTTGTGGCGCTTGGAGATCCATCCGGATCGTGCGAACCCCCGCCGACATCAGCGTGCGGGCGATCGCCGCGCCGATACCCGACGCGGCGCCGGTCACCAGCGCGTCGCCCCCGCTGAAGGTGAGCGGCAGGCTGGGAGGCGGCACGGCGGCGCTCATCGCGGACCGAAACGACGCTGGTGTTCGGCGAGCGCATCGGCGAAGCACTCCCGGGGCGCGCGGATCACGCCCGCGCCGATCTGTCCGCCGTCGCGGCCGGCCAGGCCGACGTCCATCACCGGCAGCACCCCGGTCGCGAGGACTTTGCGCGCATCGATACCGGTCGGGGTGCCCCGGAAGGCGAACTGCGGGATGCGATAGGTGCTGTTCTCGCCGTGGGTGATCGCGTACATCTCCAGGTTGCGCTCGATCATCACCTGGGGCGACCCGCCCTGGTACTCCTGCAGCGACAACGCACACGCCTGGGCGAAGCCGCCGAGGCCCACCGTCTCGGTGATGGGGGACTCGCCGCCCATCCAGGTGATCTCGTCTTCGGTGTGCCCCGCGAACAGCTTGCCCTGGTGGATCGGGGGTGGGCCCTCGAACCAGGTGTCGCCGAGCCCGGCGAGCTTCACCGCGAAGCCCCGGCAGCTGAACGCCATCGCGGACACGAGCGTCGACCCGGGCACCACCATCGCGTCGGCAGAGGCCTTGGCCGCTGCCATCGAGAGCCGCAGGAAGAAGTAGTCGTTCTCAGCGAGGTGAAGCATCGTCTCGCGGACGCCGGGCACTCGATCGTCGCACATGTCGAGGATAGCGGGCATGATTTCCCGGTTGAACAGGATGGAGGCCGCCGCGTTGCGGCTGTGCACCTCGTCACCCATCCGCAGCGCACGCGCGATCAGCGGCTTGAGCGCGATCCCGCCGCGGCGGCGGATCGCCTCCCCGACCACGGGTGCGAGCACGGTGTTGACGTGCAGCAGACGCTGGTGGACACCCTCGTCATAACAGCCGTAGTTCAGCCGGCGGGGTTCCTTACCCTCGTAGAAGTTGCAGAAGCCCCGGTTTCCGTGGGCGCGGTTCTCCACCACGAACACCGGCATGGACGCGGTGTAGATGCCGGCCAGGGATCCGACGGCGGCGTAGTCCTGACAGGCGCCGACCTCGATGCGTCCGGAGTCGAATCCCGCGATCGCGTCCTCCCGGCTGTCCGCGAGTCCCTCGAACAGCGCCCCGCCGATCAGCGCCTCACGCTGCCCGCCGGTGTACTCCGACCATGCCATCGGCGCTCCGGAGGTGAGCACCAGATTGTCGCGGTATCCCGGCAGCACGTCGCGGGCCGCGGCCACGTCGACCACCCAGGGGTCGGCGGCGTCGAGCCGCTCGAATGCCAGCGCGTTGGCCTGCTCGACGGTCGTGAACCCGAGAGCGGGATCGGTGCCCAGATCGGTGGCGCTCACCATGCGACCACACCGCCGTCCACCAGCAGGGTCTGTGCCGTGATGAACGAGGCACGCGGCGAGAGCAGGAACTCGACGGCCTCCGCCACCTCCTCGGGCTCACCGATGCGCTTGAGCATCGCATAGGACGCACTGACCTCCTCGCCCCCGGACACCCTCGCCATGGAGGGGCTCATCGGCGCGCGAATCACCCCTGGGGCGACGTTGTTGACCCGAATCGCCCGCGGGGCAAGCTCTTCGGCGATGTAACGCGTGTAGGCGGCGATACCGGCCTTGGTTGCTCCGTAGACCGACGCTCCGCGGAACCGGCCGAAGTGTCCGGTCAGGCTGCCGACGTTGACGATGGCACTGCCCTCGGTCAGCAGCGGCGCCACGGCGTCGGTGACCCTGGCCATGCCGGCGATGTTCACCTGGAACATCAGCTCGAGCTTGGCCTCGTCGATCTCCCCCAGGAACGAATCCCGCAGGATGCCAGCGCAATTGACCAGGCCGTAGAGCGTCTCGCCGTCGTCGACCGTCGAAGCCACCGCCGAATCGACGTCAGCGCGATCCGTGACGTCCATGACCAGGGGCACGGTGCCCTCCAGGCCGTCGCGGCCGAAGTCCACGGCCTCGACGGCGCCCTTGAGGTCGGCCGCCACCGGTACATACCCGCTCTGCAGCAGTCTGCGGCAGATCGCCTGCCCGATGACCCCGGCCCCGCCGGTCACGATGACTTTGTTTCCCAACGCCTCAACCCTTCTCGGCTGGTGACTCGAATCACGAACTGATCGTCAGTTTTGTCGATAAAGACCTATTGGTCAAGTTTTTAGTTCTTTTATTTGGCGCCGGCCCGTTCGGTGCGTTCTTTGGTCTAAAGGGCTGGACAAAACCCTCTTACGAAGGCCGGTACGGTACCGTGCTGGCAAACGAAAGGGGGCTCCACATGAGTGCGGAACGCCCGTCGGCGCTGAGCCCGGTCCGGCAGATCCCGGCCCACGAGCTCGTAGTCGACCAGATGCGCCGCGCGCTGGAACTGGGCCAGTTCCGGCCCGGTGACCGGCTACCCACCGAACGTGAACTCTCCGAAATGCTCGACGTGTCCCGAACCACGGTCCGCACCGCGGTCGCGGTCCTGGAACGCGAAGGGCTGATCGCGGTGCGCCGCGGCCGCGGCGGCGGGTTCACCGTGCAGGCTCCGCACGTCGACCCCGCCGAGATGCGCCGCGAGTTACGCCGCAACAAGCGGGCCATCCGCGACGCCTTCGACTACCGCATCGTGGTCGAAACCGGTGCCACCCGGCTGGCCGCCACCCGTCGCCGCGCGATCGACCTGGCCGATCTGCGCAAACTCCTCGGCGGCATGGAGGACGCCTTGAACGTCGCCCTGCAGGAGCAGTCCGCCCAGCGCACCATCGAGTTCCAGACCCTGGACACGGCCTTCCACATGGGCATCGCGCAGGCGGCCCAGAACGACCGCCTGCTCGATGCCGTCGGTGATGCCCGCCGCCGCATGTGGCTTCCGGTGGGCGCCATCTTCGGTCGTCTGGAGCCCAATGCCAACGACTTTCACGAATCGATCCTCGAGGCGATCGAGGAACGCGATCCCGAGTTGGCCGCGTCGCGGATGGAGGCTCACATCAACGACACCCGGAACACCCTGGAGAGCTGGCTCAAGCGCTGAGGCTGCGGTGCGGGCGCGGGACATCAGTCGGTGGGCTTGTCGTCGAACACGGTGGACCCGATCCGCGCGTAGAGCTCCGGCTTGGCCTTGCGCCAGTACAGCGCCACCGCGATCGACCCGAACAGCAGTGTCAGCAGGATGTACGGGATCAACTTGAAGAACAGTGTCTCCGAGGCGGTTCCAGCGGCCGCGGACATGTTCGAGGCCATCAGGTAGATGACGTAGACCATCCCGGCACCGCCGATGATCGGAGCAGCCAGGGTGCGCCACCAGCTGGCGGTCTCCGGATGCTGCTTCTTGACGTGGAAGTACACCACCGTGGCGATCGACGACATCGTCTGCACGGTCAACAGGCACAGCGTGGCCAGGATCGCCACCAGCACGAACAACACGGCGTAGGGGTCCGCGCCGCTGACCGCGCACACGATCAGGACGATGGCGGCGAACACGCTCTGGGCCAGCGACGCGACATACGGTGACGCGTGTTTGGGGTGCGCCTCCCCGAGGCGACGGGGCAGCAGCCCGTCACGCCCGAAGGCGAACAGGTAACGGGCGGCGGAATTGTGGATGGCCAGCGCGCAGGCGAACGAACCGCCGATCATCAGCCACTCGAAGACGACGATCGCCCACTGCCCGAGATATTGCTGGGTCGGTGCGTAGATCAGGTCGAACGGTGTTGCGCCGGAGGCCAGTTCGACCGCCTTGGTGGGTCCGTTGCCCACGATCATGCCCCACGCGATGAAGGTGTAGAACACGCCGATCCCGATGACGGCGATCATGGTGGCCTGCGGGACGATCTTCTTGGGGTTCTTCGATTCCTCGCCGTAGATCGCGGTGGATTCGAACCCCACCCACGACCAGAACGCCATCAGCAGGCCCAGACCCACCACGCCGCCGGCGACCCCGTTGGTGCTCAACGCGCTCACCGGGTTCAGCGACTCCCAGCTCATACCCTCCGGATGATGCATCAGTGACGCCGTGGCGGTCAGACTCAGCATCACGATCTCGGCGACCAGCACCGCACCCAGCACCTTGGCCGCCACCGAGATGTCCCAATGCGACAGGGTGGCGATGACGATCACGCCGATCGCCGCGTAGACCAGCCACGGCAGGTCGATACCGAACTGCGCGGAGACCGCCTGGTCGACGAAGACGGAGAAGATGCCGATGAGACCGGCTTCCATCGTCATGTAGGTGAACATCGACATCACCCCGGCGGGCAGGCCGGGAATCTTCGACCAGCCTCGGGAAACGAACGTGTAGAACGCTCCGGCAGCGGTGATATGCCTTGCCAGAGCGATGAATCCGACGCTGAAGATGCTCAGCACGACGGTGGCGATGATGAAGCCCGCCGGGGCGCCCAGCCCGTTGCCGAAACCGACCGCCACCGGCAGGTTGCCCGTCATCGCGGTGATCGGCGCCGAGAACGCCACCACCATGAACACCACGCCTGCCAGTCCGATGGCGCCCCGCTTGAGGGTGTGCCCCTCCCCGGACTCGGGGGCGGCGACCTGCGCCGGTGGGTCTGAACGGAGCGCCATACAGAGCCTGCCTTTCGTCGATGGTGACGTGAGTCACTGAACTGACAGGAGCGTAAGGGCCTAAAGAACTAAAAACAAGACCTATAGACCAATGTTTACAATTGTGGCGCGCAGCACAGAACCGCGGGAGAGCCCGGGTACCGCGGGAATCAGCGCTGCAGCAACTCGAGCAGATAAGCTCCGTAGCCGGATTTGAGCAGCGTGTGCGCCCGCTCTTCGAGGGCGTCGTCGTCGATGTAGCCGAGGCGCCAAGCCACCTCTTCGGGCACGCTGATCTTCAGTCCCTGCCGCCGCTCGATGGTGCGCACGAAATCGGCGGCGTCGAGCAGCGAGTCGAAGGTGCCGGTGTCCAGCCACGCCGTGCCACGCGCCAGCACCTCGACGCTGAGCCGGCCCTGTTCCAGATACGTCTGGTTGATCTCGGTGATCTCGTACTCGCCGCGCGCGGATTTCGTTAGCCCGCGGGCGATCTCGACGACATCGTGGTCGTAGAAGTACAGCCCGGGCACCGCGTAGTGCGATGCCGGGGCGGCAGGTTTCTCCTGTAGCGACAGCGCGGTGCCGTCGGGTGAGAAGTCGACGACACCGTAGTCCGACGGGTTGGCCACCCAGTACGCGAAGATCGCTCCGCCGCGGACGCCGTGGAAGCGCTGCAGACTGGTCCCCAGGCCGGGGCCGTAGAAGATGTTGTCGCCCAACACCAGTGCGACGGATTCGGAGCCGATGTGCGACGCTCCGATCACGAACGCCTGCGCGAGCCCGTCCGGCTCGTCCTGCACCGCGTAGGTCAGGTTGATCCCGAACGCCGAGCCGTCGCCGAGCAGGCGGCGGAAATCCGGGGCGTCCTGTGGGGTGGTGATCACCAGGATGTCGCGGATTCCCGCCATCATCAACGTGCAGAGCGGGTAGTAGATCATCGGCTTGTCGTACACCGGCATCAACTGCTTGCTGACACCCAGCGTGATCGGATACAGCCTGGTGCCCGATCCCCCGGCCAGCACGATGCCGCGCATCAGCCGGACAGATCCGCTTCGTCGAGGTCGGTGGCGGCCAGCGCGGCCGCCAGGTCGGGGTGGCGGAACACCGAGGTGACGTGGTCGTGCACCACCCGGAACGCCGATGCCGCGGCGCCGGTCTCGCCGGTGACGGAGACGATCTGCTGTTCGGCGACCACGACCCCGTCGTGGACGTAGATGCGGCCGGGTTCGACCCGCTCGTCGAGCGACTGCGCCCACTGCTGCAGCGCGGCATGTCCCTGCGCGGCGCCGTGGGCGTCGCCGATCTCGATGTCCTCGCTGGACAGCGACAGCAACGTGTCGATGTCGCGGTCGTTGAGCGCGTCGTGCCAGGCGAGGACGGTGGCCAGCTCCGATGTGGTCATGAGTCGAGCTTAGGCGGCGCGCCCGCTAGAACGGGGTGCGCTCCAGCCACGCGTCCCACACCTCGGCGTCACCGAACACCTCCAGCCCGGCCGTGTCCGCGGGCGTGCGGCGTGTCAGGGCCAGCAGCAGTCCGGTCGCGGGTCCCCGCAGCGCGACGCTGCCCTTGCCGTGGTTGTGGGACCACCAGATGCCGTCCTCGTCGTGCACGATGGTCCACTCCCCGGTCGGGCCGAGCTTGTCGTCGGTGGCGTGCAGGTGGATGGAGTTGTGCCGGTCCAGCGGGGGCGTGGCATGCCGGCTACTGGCAGCCAGTTCGATCCATTCGCTGATGCTGTCGGCGGCCAGGTCGGGCGGCGGCTCGAAGTCGGCGCCCAGCGCCAGCGCGGCGTCGGCGTGGTGCACCAGGACCTCGTGCAGGCGCCTGCGCAGCCACCACCCGCTCGGGCGCGGCCCGACGAACGTCCACACCTTGGTGTCGGGGCGGGCCCGGTCCACGGCGTCGATCATCGCCTGCGCGCTGCCGACGAACCAGTCGATCGCCGCGTCCGGGTCCTCGGGCGGTCTGCCGTCGCGCACGTCGCGGGGGTCCAGCGGATCGGTCCGCCGCTCGCTGACGATCTGTGCGGCCCAACGGTTTCCGCGGCCGACGTGCCGGAACAGCTGTTTGAGGGTCCACTCCCCGCAGGTGGGCACCGGCGTGGCCGGGTCTGCCGATCGGATCAGGTCACCGAAGGCTCGAGTCTGCTCGAGCAGTGCTGCTCGGAAGTCCACCCCTACGAACCTAGCGCGGCGCGGGCGGTACCGAGTGTGATCGGCAAGGTTGACCATCCCCGTAAGACTCTGGTGTCGCGGCGCTGCCCCGATCCGGCCAGCCGGGCGTCGGGATACCGCTCGAAGAACGTGCGCAACCCGACCTCGCCCTCGGCCCTGGCCAGCGCGGCACCGAGACAGAAGTGCCTGCCGCCGGAGAAGGACAGGTGCCTGCCCGCGTTGTCGCGTTCGATGTCGAACCGGTGCGGATCGGTGAACACCTGCGGGTCGCGGTTGGCCCCGGCGAGGTGCACGATCACCAGCTCACCGCGTTCGATCGGCGTTCCGGCGACCTCGACGGGGCGGCGGGCGTAGCGCGCGCTCATCTGCACCGGCGAATCCAGCCGCAGGATCTCCTCGACGGCGTTCGGCCACAGCTCGGGCCGTTCGGCGAGTGTGTCCAGGTGCCCGCGGTCGTCGAGCAGCATCCGAATCCCGTTGCCCAGCAAGTTCACAGTGGTTTCGAAGCCGGCGGCCAGCACCAGCCCGGCGGTGGCCTGCAGTTCCCGCTCGGAGAGCCGGCCGGCGTCGTCGGCGTCGGCGCTGGCCTGGATCAGCTGGCTCATCAGGTCGTCGCCGGGGTTGCGGCGCAGCTCCTCCATGTGGTCGCGAAGCCACGCGTTGAAACCGACCAGGCCCTTCTCCACCTGCTGGAACTGCCGCCAGGACAATCCGATGTCGAGGCTGGGCGCACCCAGTTCACCGAACCGCAGGATCTGTTCGCGGTCGCGTTCGGGTACGCCGAGGATGTCGCTGATCACCGCGACGGGCAGTTGCGAGCAGTAGCGCTCGACGATGTCGACCACGCCGGATTCGCGTTCGAGATCGTCGAGAAGTCGGTCGGCGGTCAGCTGGACCCGGTCGCGTAGCCCGTTGACCGCGCGGGTGGTGAACACCGAGGACACCAGCTTGCGGCAGCGGGTGTGGTCGGGCGGCTCGATCGACAGCAGCGACGGCGGTTCGATCGGGTGCAGCAGCCCGGAATGGGTCTTTTGGTTGACCCACTGCAGCGGTTTGGGCAGACCGCCGCCGAGCGAGGACACCCGGAAGTCGTCCGAGCGGAGGATCTCGTTGGCCGCCTGGTGGTCGACGGTCACCAGCACCACACGGCACCTCACCACGCGGCCGAGGCTGCGGACCTCGTCGGCGAACGCGCCAGGGTCGGCACGCACGGCCGGATCGGCGATCAGCCGGGCCTGCGGATCTCCGCTGCGCCGGGCGGTGAACTTCGCCAGCCCGCGGATGACGCCGTGCAGCGCCACCCACCGGATACGTTGCCGCAGAGAATTGGCCGCCATCAGTTCACCTTAAGCAGGGGCCGCAGGTCGTCCAACCGGTCGAACAGGTGCCAGACGTAGGACGACGAGCCGTTCTCCCGGTGCGCGTGCAGTTCGGCCAGTTCGGGGTCGTTGCAGTACCCGTCGAACGCGTCCTTCGATTCCCACTCGACCAGGATCAGCACGGTGCGCGGCGCGATGTCGCCGGTGACCGATTCGCGGAACCGCCCCAGCGCGACGACGCGTCCGCCGTGCTTGGCGACCTCGGCGGGTGAGCGTTTTGAGTAGGCCAGGTACTCGTCGCGGTCGGCGACGTCGAACAGGTTCAGCGCGTAGACGGACATGCCGCGACGCTACCCGCCCACCTCCGCGGGCCCGAGGTTACGGCCGAGTGCGTGGACCTGCCAGCCCGCATCGCGCCATCGGTCGATGTCGAGGCAATTGCGGCCGTCGACAATCACTTTGGCCCGGACGGTGGCGGCCAGCTCACCGGGGTCCATCCCGACGAACTCGCTCCATTCGGTGAGCACCAGCACCGCGTCGGCGCGTTCGCACGCCTCCGAGGCGGTGGTGGAGTAGTTCAGCGTCGGGAACAGCCTGCGGGAGTTCTCCGTCGCTTTGGGGTCGTAGACGTTGACGGTCGCGCCGTGTAGTTGCAGCAGGCCGGCGACGTTGAGTGCGGGTGAGTCGCGGACGTCGTCGGATTCAGGTTTGAACGCCGCGCCCAGGACCGCGATGTTGGCGCCGAGCAGCGATCCGCCGCAGGCGGTGGTGGCCAGTTCGACCATCCGGGTGCGGCGGCGCATGTTGATGCTGTCGACCTCGCGCAGGAAGGTCAGCGCCTGGTTCGCGCCGAGCTCGCCTGCGCGGGCCATGAACGCCCGGATGTCCTTGGGGAGGCAGCCGCCACCGAATCCCAGTCCCGCGGTGAGGAATCGGCGGCCGATGCGGTCGTCGTAGCCCAGTGCGTCGGCCAGCAGCGTGACGTCGGCGTCGGCGGCCTCGCACACCTCGGCGATCGCGTTGATGAACGAGATCTTGGTGGCCAGGAACGCGTTCGCCGCGACCTTGACGAGCTCGGCGGTCTGCAGGTCGGCGACCAGGAACGGGACGCCGTCGGCCAGCAACGGCGCGTACAGCTCCCGGAGCACCTTCTCGGCGACCCGGGAACCCTTCTGCACCCCAAGCACAATGCGGTCGGGGTGCAGGGTGTCCTGGACGGCGAGCCCTTCGCGCAGGAACTCCGGATTCCACGCCACCTCGACGGTGACGCCGTCCGCAGCGAGGCCCGCGGCCCGCTCGACCAGGTCTGCGGCGGTGCCCACCGGCACGGTCGACTTGCCGACGATCACCGCAGGTCTGCGCAGCAGCGGGACCAGGGTGTCGACGGCTTCGTGCACGTGCCGCAGATCGGCGCTGAAGTCGCCCTTCTTCTGCGGCGTCCCGACGCCGAGGAAATGCACGTCGGCGAATTCGGCCGCCTCGGCATAGTCGGTGGTGAAGCGCAACCGGCCCGCTTCGATGTTGCGCCGCAGCATGTCCGGGAGCCCCGGCTCGTAGAACGGGACCTCACCGGCGGCCAGTTTGGCCACCTTGCCCGCGTCGGTGTCGACCCCGATGACCTGGTGGCCGAGTTCGGCCATCCCGGCGGCGTGGGTGGCGCCGAGGTAGCCGGTTCCGAAGACGGTGCAACGCATACCGCCATCAGTACCCGGTCGGGGTGAGCTGAAGCCGACGCGTCGTTGAGCGTCAGGCCAACGTCAGGTGTCGATCGCTAACGCCCGGGTGCGCAGAACACCAGGAAGCAACCGTCGCCGTTGATGTCACCGGGAACACCGCTGCCCCGGCTGCTGCCGCCCCGGCCGCTGCTGCTGTCACCGCGGCTGCTGCCGCTGTCACCGCGGCCGCTGCTGCCCGACCCGGAACCGGCGCCCGACCCGGAGCCGGCGCCGGGCCACTGCGGGCCGGACGGCCACTGCGGCGTCTTCGGGACCTGCGGAACCTGAGGCACCTGCGGTATCTGGGGCACCTGCGGAATCTGGGTCACCGGGGGCCTGGTGGTGGGCGGCTTCTGCGGCTGCCACGGAGTCTGGTCGTCCAGGTCCGGTTCGTCGGGACGCTGGTTGGGCCAGGTCCACCGCGGTGAGTTCCATTGCGGCCGGGGCAGCACCACCACCGGAGGCGGCAGGACAACCGGCGCGACCACCGGAGGCGCCGCGGGTACCGGAGCCGGGGCGGGCGCGGGTGCCGCCGGGGCGGGAGCCGGAGCCGCGGCCGGCGCGGGTGCGGGCGCCTGTTCGACGTAGACGGTGCGCGGCGCCTGCTGTGGCGCCTCTTGCGCGACCGGCACCGGTGGCTTGATCGTCTCCGCGGTCGACGGCGGGGGCGGCACGGTGGCGGCCTGCTGCTCGGCGGGGGCCGGGTCCGGAGCGGGCGCCTGGGTGCTGGGCACGATCGCGGCCTGGGCCGGGCTGGGCCGCTGGTCGGCGGTCGGTCGGATCGTGATGGCCAGCGAGATCACAAGGGCCACAACGCCGACGACGAACAACGAGGTCAGCGCACTGCCCACGAGCAGGAACGGTTTTCGTTCGTCGTCGACGGGCCGCAGCTCGGTCGGGGCGAACTCGTCGACCGTCTCGGCGCCCAGCGGGGTGTCCACGCCGGCGAGCCCGGCGACCAGCGAGCCGGCCGTCGGGCCGTCGGGATCCTGGGAGTACGCCAGCCCGACCGTGGTGGCTTCGAACGCCGGCGCCGACGCCGACGCGAGGGCGGCGCCGCGGGCCAGCGCCAGGTCGGCGTCCTCTGGAGCATGGACCGGGAGTTCGACGTGGTGGTCGAGATGGGCTTTGACCGCGCTGACGTCCACGCCGGAGCCGACGATGAAGATGCCCTGCGGCGGGGAGTCCTGTGCAGCGGCTGCGGCGGCCAGCTCGGTGAACACCGCCATCGCGTCGGCGCTGTGCAGGGTCCGGCTGAGCACCTTGACCACGGAACCGTCGTCGGTCCGCACCACCGAGAGCGTCGCGGTGTCGCGGTCGACGAACAGCAGAGCGGTGGTGTCGTACCCGACCGCGCGGCCGACGGCCTGCGCCAGCGAGGACGCGGCGTGGCTTTCGGCCACGAGCATGACGTCGTCGATGCCGGCCGCGGCCAGCGCGTCGCGCAGTGCGGTGGCCTCGTTGTGGTCGCTCCATGCGACACCGATGGATTTGAGGTGGTGCCCGCCGGTCTCCGCGCTCTCCTTGGTACCGAGCACCGCCGAGACGACGTGCTGCGCGGCGTTTGCCGAACCGTCGTCGGTGCCGACCTCGAAGGTGTCGTGGTCGACGGTGACCCCGTCGGCTTTCTCGCCCTCGACCAGCACCATGCGCACCGTGGTAGGTGTCATCGACACACCTAATACGATGTCCACTGACCCCTCCAAAAACTTTGCTGCTGCCTGGTGACCGACCACCCCGAAATACGCACGGCGAGCCGGCAACTAGATACTTCATCGGCGCCGCCAGCTGCGGTGTTACACCTCGCGCTGTTAGCTGACAGCGGTTGAAGCTTGAGCCGGAACGCGCGGTACGAAACCGGAGACGCCGGTGAGGGAAACACTACCCGCGCCGATCGTCATCCGTCTGTGACGAAATTGCTCAGTTGGTCTTGACGAAGTTCTGATACGACTTCGACGGGGTGGGGCCGCGCTGGCCCTGATACTTCGAGCCGACCTGGCTGCTGCCGTAGGGGTGTTGCGCGGGACTGGTCAGGCGCAGCAGGCACAGCTGGCCGATCTTCATGCCCGGCCACAACGTGATCGGCAGGTTCGCCACGTTGGACAGCTCGAGGGTGATGTGGCCGGTGAACCCGGGGTCGATGAAGCCGGCTGTCGAATGGGTGAGCAGCCCCAGCCGACCCAGTGAGGACTTCCCCTCCAGACGGCCCGCGAGGTCGTCGGGCAGCGTGCAGCGTTCCAGGGTCGCGCCGAGCACGAACTCGCCCGGGTGCAGAACGAACGGCTCGCCCTCCTTGGGCTCGACCAGGCTGGTCAGGTCGTCCTGACGCTGCGCGGGATCGATGTGCGTGTAACGGGTGTTGTTGAAGACACGGAAGAGGCTGTCGAGGCGGACGTCCACGCTCGAAGGCTGGATCAGGCTGTCGTCGAACGGTTCGATGCCGAGCCTTCCGGCATCGATCTCGGCCCGGATGTCGCGGTCGGAGAGCAGCACCGGTCGAGAGTATCCGCACCGGGCTCGGTCAGGGGCAGCTGGCGGGTGCGTCGTCGCGGATCGCGCGGTCGGCGGGCGGCCTTCGAAGGTCGCGCGGCAACGGTTGCGGCCACCTCCACGCCGACGGGCCGCCAAGTGCTAGCCTTCCTGATCGAACAGGCCGATGTAGTTCAATGGCAGAACATCAGCTTCCCAAGCTGAATACGCGGGTTCGATTCCCGTCATCGGCTCCACCGCCCCTCAGCCGAACGCCGGCGCGATGAACCTCTCGACCGCCCGACGCTCGGCGTCGCTATCCCCCATCGGCCAGTACGCCAGCGACAGCACCAGCCGCACGATCCACTGCGCGGCCTCCGGATCGTCGTCGGCGATGCCGGTGAGTTCGACCGCGAGAGCGCCGAGGGCCGGCGATGACATCAGCTCGGTCAGGTCACGGCCCGCACTGAGCCCCAGCATCATCTGCCGCATCGGGTCCGACCTGATGTGTTGCAGCGCAACGACGATCGCCTCGACGACGCGCTCCGTTCCGCTAAGCCCGCTGACCGCGTCGCGCACCGACTCCACGATCCGCGCCGCCATGCGGAGTAACACCGCATCGCGGATCTGCGCCTTGCCGCCCGCGTAGCGGTAGACCGTCGCCCGCGAGCAGTGCACCCGCTCGGCCAATGCATCGATGTCGAGAGCGTCGAGCCCGTCGCGCACGACAAGTTCGGTGGCGGCGGCATAGATCCGGTCCGCGGCGGCGGCGCGCCGCTCTCCGCCGATGAGCCAGTCGCCGTGGGCCATGCCTCCCCCTTCAGACGGACGAACCCTATCGTCGCAGCGCTGAGACAAAGCGCACTGCAAATCTCACAGAACACGCAGGTGGAGACCTCGCGGTGAGACAGATCGAGACCGCAGCGGGACATCTCGGTGTCGACTTCCCGCCACCTCATTGACGCAGTGCGGCACCGTCGCCCAGCGTGAACAGGTGACGATGGCCAAGGACGATCTCGGCATCCAGCTGTTCGACGACGCGTACATCCAGGACCCCTATCCGCTCTACCGGCAGATGCTGGACACCGGGCCGGTGCATCGGATCGGTCAATCGGGTTTCTACGCGGTGTGCGGCTGGGATGCGGTCAACGACGTGATCGCGCGCCCCGACGACTTCTCGTCGAATCTGACCGGGACCATGACCTACGAGCCCGGTGTCGGCGTCGGCACCTTCGAGATGGACGGCCTCGGCGGCCCGAGCCACGTGCTCGCCACCGCGGACGAACCCGCGCACGCCGTGCACCGCAAGGCGCTGCTTCCGCAGATGGCGGCCAAGCGGATTCGCGCGTTCGAACCGTTCATCGCCGACACCGCTGACCAGCTGTGGAATGCCTCGGCGGACCAGGGGCGCCTGGAGTGGATGGGCGCGATGGCCAACCGCCTGCCGATGATGATCGTCGCGCGCATCATCGGCGTCCCCGATTCCGACACCGACCAGCTCGTGCGGTGGGGCTACGCAGCCACCCAGATGGTCGAGGGTTTGGTCAGCCAGGACCAACTGGCGACCGCCGGCATCGCGGTGATGGAGCTCGCGCAGTACATCGCCGACCAGTTCCAACGGGCCGCCGCCGATCCACGCGACGACCTGCTGGGTGACCTCGCGATGGCATGTGCGCGTGGCGAGTTGGAGGACATCGCCGCCCAGATGATGATGATCATCCTGTTCAGTGCGGGCGGGGAATCCACTGCCTCGCTGATCGGTTCGGCGGCTTGGCTTTTGGCCACCCGTCCCGACATCCAGGAACAGGTCCGCGCCCACCCCGAACTGCGCGGCGCGTTCCTCGAAGAGGCCCTGCGCTTCGAGCCGCCGTTTCGCGGCCACTACCGGCACGTCGTCGACGACATCACGCTGGGCGGTGTGGACCTCCCGGCAGGCTCACGACTTCTTCTGTTGTGGGGAGCGGCCAACCGCGACCCGGCACACTTCGACGACCCCAACGAATTCCGCCTGGACCGCACCGGCGCGAAGGGACACATCACTTTCGGCAAGGGCGCCCACTTCTGCGTCGGCGCGGCGCTGGCCCGGCTGGAAGCCGGCGTCGTGCTCGAGCACCTTCTCGATCGCACCTCACACATCGAGGCGGTCGACACCGGCCGCTGGCTGCCGAGCCTGCTCGTCCGGCGCCTCGAACGGCTCGAACTCGCCGTGACGTGACCTAAGGCCAGAAGGGCCGAAGGCCCGCTCTGCGGTGTCGGAGCGCGCGGCCCGCGGCGACGACCGGCCTGTGATGAGAGTCACACTCGACTACGGGTCAGCATCGGCCAATTCCGACTTCACCCTCGCGATTCGCAAAGTCAAAAGCATTGAAACGAAGTCGTCGGAGCACTGCGCGAGGGGCTCCCGCAACGTCCATGCTCCGAATTTCGCCGGCAGTCACCCGGAGTAATTCGGTTCGCTTAGTTAGGTTAGCCAATCCTAATTACACAGGTAGAGCCGCGATCGACCCTCTCGATGTGTTTGCTGACTTTTCCAGAGAATCGCCGGCGGTGGGGAGCTACCTTTTCCGCCATCGAAATTCGTCGACATTTTGACGCCAATCACGAATTCGTGAAATGAGCGTCAGCTACGTGGCCGCTTCTGAGTAAATTCTCAGGTTTCTCTCGGCCACACGACCCCTGACCAACATCACCGCAGGTGAGACGTAGGCATTGTTACTCATGTTCTCTTCAGTTACGGTCTCGCTGCCAAGTTAGGCAAGCCTTCAGTTACTTAGACCAGGAGATCAAGTGCTCTCAGCTCCCGCCCTCGAAACGGGCTCGATGACCGCCCCGTCGAAGCCGCGCGTCAGCAAGTTCCTCGCTGCCGGCGTCGCCGTCGTCGGCGCCAGCGCGATCGCCATCACGCCGGTGTCGCCGGTGGTCGACGTCAAGGCCGCCAACTACGTCGCCAACCACATGGTGGAACTGACCGCCTCCGCGTACCCGACCTACGGCAGCGACACCTCCGCCGTGTACGGAAACCTGCTGAGCGAGTCCGGCGCCAATATCGCCAACCTGTTCCAGGTCTTCGCCTCGGATCCGTTCCCGATCATCAACCAGCTCGCCGCCAACCAGCTGGCTTACGGCCAGAAGATCCTCAGCGGCTTGGCCGGCATTCCGGCCGCGATGAACTCGTGGTGGACCGGCGCCAACGGCAAGGCCCTGTTCGAGCAGGCCGCCGAGCACCTGCGCAACGGTGAGTACGCCGACGCGTGGGATCGCATCAACCGGTCGTTCGTCTATTCGCTGAACATCGGCGCGCCGCTGTACAACGCCTTCTGGTCGCAGGCCCCGAGCCAGCGCAACCCGCAGGGCAACATGGGCATCCCGGACCAGATGGCGCTGAACTTCCAGCAGGTCGTCAAGGTCATCTTCGATCGCAACTCGATCGTCAACGAGATCACCAAGTCGGTGCTCGGCCCCTTCATGGGCGTCGCGTTCGAGTTCGCGCTGCTCGCCGACGCGGTCTCGGCCGCGGTCAAGGAAGGCGACGGTGCGGGCCTGGTCCGTGCGCTGGTCAACGCCCCCGGCGTCATGCTCAACACGTTCCTCAACGGCTACGTCAACCCCGAGTGCACGGGCAACGCCTGCGAGCAGTTCCCCGGCCTGATCAACGCGACCAGCGCCATCGTCAACATCCTGTCGGGTATCCCGAAGGCGATCGCCGAGGCCCTGCAGCCTGATCCGGTGCCGGGTGCGCCGTGGACCCCGCCGGCCACCGCCACCCTGGCCGCGGACGACACGGTCACCACGCTGGCCCGGAGCTACACCCTGGAGGTCGCGCCCGCCACCGCGACCGTCGAGGGCGAGCAGTCCGCCGAGGTCGCCCCGGTCGCCGAGGAGGCGGCACCGGTGGTCGAGGAGGAAGCCACGGAGACGCCGGTCAGCGAGGACGCCACCGCCGGCACCGACGAGGAGGGCACCGAGACCACCGCTCCCGCCGTCCCGGCCGACGACAAGGCCGACGCTGACGCCGACGCCGGGTCGAAGGACGATGACGCGGCCGAGGGAACCCGTAAGTCCGGCAAGCCCAGCCAGTCGACCCGCTCCAGCGCGGCCGCTGACAAGTCCGACTCCACCGACAAGTCCGACTCGGGCGCATCGGATTCCGGTTCGGACAGCGGTTCGGACAGCAGCTCCGGCAGCGACGACTAGTCCCGCAGTACCCACAAGCAGTACCGACAGAAGCCACGGCCCCCTCGGCGACGAGGGGGCCGTCGGCCTATCCGGCGCCGTGGGGGCGGCCCCGATCGAGCGTCGAACGCAGGAACGGGATGATGATGTCTACCGCGGCAAGCTCTTTCACCGGGGCAGGTTGTCCTTGATGGTCAGGTGACGGCTCGGCTACTGCCGAGGACCGCCGCTCAGCTCGCGAAGACGCGGATCCAGTCGACGCGCATCTCGGCGGGGTAGTTGCCGCCGGCCGGCTCCCGTCCCCCCGAGCCGCCGACGGCGATGTTGAAGACCGGAACCATGGTGAACCCGGGATCATTGAACGGCCAGTCCGCGATCGAGTTGGCCGGCACCGTGAAGAACGGCTCCATGCCCGGCTCGTAGTCCTTCCAGAAGTACATGCCCGACGGCAGCCATGTCATCCGCCAGGTATGCCAGGCGCTGTCGACGGGATGGCGGTCGGTCGCGAAGGACGTACCGTCCAGACGCGCGTGCACCGTGGTTCCCGAGGGCCAGTCGTTGTTGCCGTACCACTCGACCAGATCGACCTCGCCGCCGCGGACCGGGTTCTCGTTGACGAGCCAGAACGCCGGCCAGGCACCGGCGGTGAGGCAGTCCAGCTTCACGCGCGCTTCCCAGGTGGTGCCGATGCCGCCGCGCCACAGCCCCATGATCTTGGCGCCGGCGTACTTCTCCTGGATCGTGGTGCCCTCGCCGCGGGTGGCGCGGATGACGAGGTTGCCGTTGCCGTCCTGGAAGACGTGCTCCTGGTCGGTGACATAGCGGCCCATGTTGAACGGTTTGTCCCATTCGACGGGGTTGCGGATCGTCTCGCGCGCCGGGACGATGAACCATCGGGCCGGGTCCGGTGGCGACCCTGCCGGACCGTTGAATTCGTCCTGGAAGAGCATCAGTGGGGCCGCCTCGGTGGCCGCCGGGGCCGGCTCTTCGGGCGTTGCGGGCGGTTGGGCGTGTGCGGAGCCGAGCGGACTCGCCACTGCGGCCACACCCAGACCCATCATGAGCATGGCGTGACGACGATCGATCTCAGGCACAGCAGCACCCTAAACGACCGCACCGGTAGCTGACCGGCAATCGCAGATCCGCACCGGCCGCGTGTCCTGGTCTGCGACGATGCGCGCAGCACGGGCCGCTCGCCGCCGAGAGTGCGGGACAGTCAGCGCCGCAACGACATTGGCCGGATGCGGGCGATGGACGGATCCGGTGCCGCCGCGACGGGGCCACGGCAGAAAATGACCGGATACTGACGCCGCAACAAATTCACCCGAGTTGCCTGCTCAGCGGGGCTACAGTTCGCCGATGACGTCGCAACGATGGGCGATCTGGCTCGGGGCCTTCGGCGCAGGCGCGTGCATCGCACTCGGTGCCGGGCACGGTGTGGCGGCCGCCGACACCGACACCGGCGACAGCGCCGACACGTCGAGCCAGACAACCCGGTCCGACGCGACCGCCACCGCCACGAAACCCGCGGCGGCCGGCAAGTCCGCCCTGACCAGCCGGCGCGATCAAGCCGACCAGGACACGCCGGCCGCCGAATCCGAAGACGCCGGCGGCTCGTCCTACATCGCGGCGAAACCCCGGCACGGCACACGCCGGAACGACGCCGAAACCGGCGCCGATACCCGTGAAGACTCCGACCCAGACCCGGATTCCGCCGCCACCGAGGACACCCCGGATGAGGCGACGGATCCTCCTGCCGCACAACCGGATACGCATGACAAGCCGGCCGCAGTGCGCGACGACCACACCGTCGAGGCGACGCCCGCCGAACCGGCCGCGGCACGGACGCCGGACCAGGCAGCACCGGTCACCGGCGTCAAGACCGGGCATTCCCGGCTCGATATCCCCTTGGGCGACAACGGTTACCGAACACGGGCCGATTGGTACCTGCCGACCCAGGCCGACGGCACGGTCGCGGCCACCGGGGTGATCTGGCTACAGCACGGTTTCCTCGGCAACAAGGCCTTCGTGTCCGCCCTGGCCAAGAACATCGCCCAGCAGACCAACAGCATCGTCGTGGCACCCAACCTGTCGTCGTTCCCCCTCGCCTGCTCCGCGTGCTGGATCAACGGGGCACCGCTGCAGGAGGCGGTGGCGAGCATGTTCCTCGACGACCGGGCGTCGTTGACCGCCAGCGCGCTGGCCGCCGGGTACCTGGGCGCGCTGCCCGACGACTTCGTGCTCTCCGGCCAGTCGGCCGGCGGAGGGTTCGCCACTGCCGTCGGCGGCTATTACGCGACGGAGCCGACCAGTGACGGAAGCCTGCGCGGGGTGGTGATGTTCGACGGCTTCGCCTTCAACGGTGTCCTGGCCGCCGGGCTGAAGAAACTCGACGATCCGTTCGTCCCCGTCTATCAGATCGCGGCGCCGGCCCAGTCGTGGAACGGCAACGGCGCCTCCACCGCGGAACTGGTGGCGGCACGGCCGGGGCGCTTCGTCGGGGTCACCCTCGCCGGCGGGTCACATTCGGATTCGCTGATCGGCAGCTCTCCCCTCACCGACCTCCTGCTGCAGCTGGTCACCGGGTTCTCCCCGGCGGGCAACACGGCCGCCGCGTACACCCTTGCCACCGGCTGGATCAACGACATGTACCGGGGGCTCGGACCGGCCGACGGCACCGGCATCTACGGCGCACCGGACCAGTACATCGTCATGGGCGACGCCTCGGCCGTCGTACTCGCACCACCCCCGGTGGTCGACCTCGCCCGGTACCTGGGCACCTGGTACGAGGTCGGCAGCGTCAAGCAGTTCTTCTCCATCGGCCTGGTCAACACCAAGGCCGTCTACAGCCTCAACCCCGACGGCTCGATCAAGGTGGAGAACTCCGGCAACTATTTCGTCAACAACGGGCCGCAGTCGTCGATCGTCGGGTCCGCACTGCCGGTCGACCCCGCCGACAACAAACTCAACGTGCGGTTCTTCGGTCCCCCGTCGGCCACCCCGCCGGGCAACTACTGGATCGTCGACCTCGACCCCGACTACCGCTGGGCCGTCGTCACCGACTCCACCGGGCTCAGCGGTTTCCTGCTCACCCGTGAACCGGTCGTCTCACCCGACTTCTACCGGGAACTGCTGGCCCGCGCGTCGGTCAACGGGGTGAAGGGCCGGATCACCCCGACCCGCCAACCGGCGGCCACTTCCACCGAAACCATCACCGCCTGACGCCGACCGCTATCCTTTCAGAGAACAGTTGTTCACTGAGAACTCGGAGCGATCATGCGACCAGCCGATGTGCATGCTCTCGGCGACGTCGCCGCCGAAGGTCTCACGGTGCTGAACGCACTGATCCGCGGCGTACACGCGGGCATCGCCGGCCGGGTGTTCAGCACCATCGGCCCCGTCGGCGCGCCGGTACGCGTCGTGCACGACACGATCGCCGGCGGTGTGTACGACGCGCTCGGGGCGGCAGGTCACCGCCTGCCGCCGGCGCTGAGTTCCGTGGCCGCGGCCGGCTTGGCGGTCGACGGCGACCGTCCGGTCGACGAACACCGCGGGCTGGCCGAGGTGATCGGTGCGCTCGACGGCATCTACGGAGACGAACTCGCCGACCACGGCAGTCCGTTGGCGCCGCCCATGTCGGTGCGGGTCCATGGCCGCTCCGTCCCGCTCACCACGGATGCCGTCGCGCAGGCCTTCCCTCGGCCCACCGAGGCGCTGGCGGTGTTCGTGCACGGGCTGTGCCAGACAGAGTCGTCCTGGCAGCGGCCGCCACGGCCGTCCCCTGCCCCCGACGTCCGGCCCTACGGGCAGCGCCTGCATGACGATCTCGGGTTCACCGCCGTCGACATCCGCTACAACACGGGTCTGCACATCTCCACCAACGGCCATGAGCTCGACCGGATCTTGACCCGACTACTGGAGGTGTGGCCGGTACCGGTCCGGCACGTCGCGCTGATCGGGCACTCGATGGGAGGTCTGGTGGCCCGCAGTGCCTGCCACTACGGCCACGAACACAACCGCAGGTGGACCCGCGCCACCCGTCAGGTGGTCTGCCTCGGGTCGCCCCATCTCGGCGCGGATCTGGAGAAGGGTGTCAACGCCGCGACATGGGTGTTGGCGCGCATCGGCGAGACCCGAGCGATCGCAGAATTGCTCAACCTGCGCAGCGACGGAATCAAGGATCTGCGCTACGGGGCGGTTCTCGACGACGACTGGGCCGAGGCCGACCCGGACGAGTTCCTGCGCGACCGGTGCCGCGAGGTCCCGTTCTTACCCACGGCCACATACCATTTCGTCGCGACCACGGCAGCACCGCGCTACCTCGGCGCACTCGTCGGCGACCATCTGGTGCGCCCGTCGAGCGCCTCTGGCCGTGGCCGGCGACGGCGACTGCCGTTCGCCGACGACGCGGGCCTGACGCTGACGGGCCTGCACCACTTCGACCTGCTCAACCACCCCGACATCTACACGATGTTGCGCACCTGGCTGCAGCGCTGACGGACGTCAGGTAGCTCAGGGAGCGGGGACGCTGCCGCAGCCCACACCCGGGATGCAGCCCGCCGCCCCACCGGGTCCGGCCACACCGCTGGGACCGCCCGGAATAGCACCCGCCGCGCCACCCGGCCCCGCGACACCACCCGGTCCGCCCGGGATGACACCCGCCGCCCCACCAGGTCCGGCCGCGCCGCTGGGACCGCCCGGGATCGCACCCGCGGCGCCACCCGGTCCGGCGACGCCACCGGGTCCACCCGGGATCGCACCCGCCGCGCCACCAGGCCCGGCGACCCCACCCGGCGCCCAGCCTGCGGGAGGAGGAGGTGCGGGCGCCCAACCGGGCGGAGGCGGAGCCCCGCAACCGGTTCCGTACGGATCGACGCATCCGGGCGGACCGCCTGCAGCAGCGAGCGGCGCGACGGCGAACGCGGTTGCGGCGGTGCAAGCGAGCACGAGCGGACCGAATGACCAGAGTTTCTGCGACATGACAGGCGAGTAACCCGCGCGGATAAAGGCAAAACCCAACCTCGTCAAATCAGCGCTGTTCCGGCTTTCCATCCGGGTGCGCCGGGAGCGCGCAGATCGCGCAGTTCGGGCACTCCTCCACCGCGATCCGCGACCCGGGCCGGCCCGTCACCGGGCGGATCCCCGCGGCGGCCAGCCCAGCGGCCACGACCATCAGCACCGCGCCGATCACGACCGCGGTGTGGAATCCGGACGAGAACGCGGCGGGGTCGGTGTAGTCGGCTCCGCGCAGCCCCGCCAGCCCGGGCAGCACCGCGACGGCCAGCAGTCCCCCGGCGCGGGCGACGGCGTTGTTCACCCCGGACGCGGCGCCGGCCATCGTCTGCGGTGCGGAATCCAGCACCGTCGCGGTCAGCGGGGCCACCACCAGCACCATCCCGGCGCCGAACACCATCGCGGCCGGGGCGACGTCGAGCAGCCACGACGCGTGCTCGCCGATGCGCAGCATCAGCAGCAGACCCGCCGCAGCGAGTAGCGGACCCACCGTCATCGGCAGCCGTGGACCGATGCGGCTCGACAATGCCCCCGCCCGAGACGAGAACAGCAGCATCACCGCCGTGAACGGCAGCAGTGCGGTGCCGGCCGCGACCGGACTGAACCCGGACACCGTCTGCAGCTGCAGCACCAGCAGCAGGAAGACCGCGCCCAGCGCGCCGTAGATCAGCAGCGTCATCAGGTTGGCGACCCGGAAGTTGTTGTCGGAGAACAGCGTCAACGAGATCATCGGGTGCGCGCTGCGCCGCTCCACCACCACGAACATCGCCAGCGCCACGACCCCGGCACCGATGCACACCAACGGGATCGCGCTGATGCCGTGGTTTCCCGCCTCGGTCAGACCGAAGGTCAGTGCGCCGAGCCCGGCGACGGTCAGCGCGGCGCCGGCCAGGTCCAATTGTCGCGGCGACGCCGGGTCTCGGCTCTCCGGCACGCGCAGCACCGTCACCGCGACGACCACCGCCGCCAGCGGGACGTTGATGAGAAATACTGCCCGCCAGTCATATTCGACGAGGAATCCGCCGAGGAAGGGCCCGATCGCACCGGCGATACCGCCCAGCCCGGACCACGCGCCGACCGCCGCACCCCGGTCAGCGTCGTCGAACGCCGCCGAGATCAACGCGAGACTGCCCGGCGTCAACAGCGCCCCGCCGGCCCCCTGCAGGGCGCGCGCCGCGATCAGCACCTCGATGTTCGGCGCGAGCCCGCACGCGACCGACGCCAGTGCGAACCACACCACCCCGATCAAGAACACCCGCCGTCGCCCGAAGTGGTCGCCGAGCGAACCGCCGAGCAGGATCAACGACGCGAGTGTCAGCGTGTATGCGTTGACCACCCATTGCAGATCGCCGAATCCACCGCTGAGGTCGGCGCCGATGTGCGGCAGGGCGACGTTGACCACCGTGCCGTCGACCAT
Source organism: Mycolicibacterium parafortuitum (assembly GCF_010725485.1). Classification (NCBI taxonomy): domain Bacteria; kingdom Bacillati; phylum Actinomycetota; class Actinomycetes; order Mycobacteriales; family Mycobacteriaceae; genus Mycobacterium; species Mycolicibacterium parafortuitum. Next base: position 970,022 of record NZ_AP022598.1, read on the forward strand.
GACCAGGCCCGACCCGAGAACGGTCGCGGCCAGCACCCACCGGCCGGCCGCCGTGCCCATGCGCACACCGGTCACGAAGGCGTCCGGTGCAGCACCGCCGACAAGTGGTGTTGCAGCGGCTGTCCGACGGCGGCCATCCCCACCTGGTAGGTCAGCGTGTCACCGGCGACGTGCAACCTCCGGGTGACGGCCAACACCTCTTTCGCCGACGCGCTGCGACCGACCAGCGTCGATTCGAGATCGATACGCAGTTCGTCACCGTCACCGGTGACGACTCCCTCCTGGATCTCCGCGATCCCGGTCGGGTGCGCCAGGATCCATTCGGCCCGTCCGGGTGCGGGAGCGCGGAGATAGCCGGTCTCGCTGTGCAGAGCCCGTCCGTCGTCGGTGGCACGGGTGCGCTGTGCGTAGGTCAGGAACGGCTTGCCGACGTGTCCGAAGGTGACCTGCTCGGTATAGCCGAACGACGGGATCGTCGGGTACTCACCGGTTCCCTGGCCGGTCCACACGCCCAGAAGCGGCGCGAGCACGGTGACGCCGGGGTGCAATTCCGGGGCGGGGACAGCCACCGGGCCAGCGTACGTCGCGCGGCGGGCGCGAGAACCGGGCATCCGCCGCGAATTCCCCGCCGGGTGCGCGACGATGGCTGGGTGAGCGAGAAGACGACATGCGCGATCGTCGGCGGCGGACCGGCGGGCATGGTGCTCGGTCTGCTGCTCGCGCGCGCCGGAGTGGACGTCACGGTGCTGGAGAAGCACGCCGACTTCCTGCGCGATTTCCGCGGCGACACGGTGCATCCGACCACCTTGCGCCTGCTCGACGAGCTCGGGTTGTGGCCGCGGTTCCGCACGATCGTGCACAGCCGGCTCGACCACGCCACCCTCGACGTCGACGGCCGCAAGGTCACGATGGTCGATTTCCGGAGGCTGCGTCAGCCCCACCCCTATATCGCGATGGTCCCGCAGTGGGATCTGCTCAATCTGCTCGCCGAGGCCGGCGAGGCCGAGCCGACGTTCACGTTGCGGATGAGCACCGAGGCCACCGGCGTGCTGCGCGAGCACGGCCGGGTGACCGGGGTGAGTTACCGAAACACCGACGGCACAGGCGAATTGCGTGCCGACCTGACCATCGCGTGTGACGGCAGGGGCTCGCTGCTGCGCGGCGAGGCAGGTCTGCCGGTGCGGGAGTTCCCGGTCGGCTTCGACGTCTGGTGGTTTCGCCTGCCCCGCCCCGACGACGACGAGATCTACACGCTGTTCCCGCGCCTGACCGCCGGGCGCGCGATGATCGTGATCCCGCGCGAGGGCTACCTGCAGATCGCGATGCTGATCGCCAAGGGCAGTGATGCCGCACTGCGGGCGCGTGGTCTCGACGCGTTCCGCGACGACGTCGTCGCGCTGCTGCCCGAGGCCGCAGAGGCGGTCCGCGGCATCGCCGGCCTCGACGAGGTCAAGACCCTCGATGTCAAGCTGAACCGGTTGCGCCGTTGGCACACCGACGGCCTGCTGTGCATCGGCGATGCCGCCCATGCGATGTCCCCGGCCGGCGGGGTCGGGATCAACCTCGCGATCCAGGACGCGGTGGCCACCGCCCGGCTGCTGGCCGAACCGCTGCGCGGCGGCACCCTCGACTCCGCAGACCTGGCCAAGGTGCGCCGCCGCCGGCTGGCACCGACCGCGCTCACCCAGGCACTGCAGCTGATGATCGACCGCAGGGCGCTCGGCCCGATCGTGAACGGCCGGCTCGCCGGGCCGTCCCCCGCCCTGGTCCGCCGCGTCGAGCGCAACCCGTGGCTGACCGTCGTCCCGGCGTATCTGGTCGGTGTCGGGGTACGGCCGGAGCGTGCACCCGAGTGGGCGAAACGGAGACCTCGGTAAGGTCACGGGCCGTGACCTCAGACTCCAATCCGTTCGATCTGACCGGCCACGTCGCCGTGGTGACCGGCGGCGGTTCCGGCATCGGCCTGGGGATGGCCCACGGCCTGGCCCGCGCCGGGGCCTCCGTCGCGATCATGGGACGCAGCGCCCAGCGGTTGGACGAGGCCGCGGCCGCACTGCGCACCCACGGAAACCCGGTACTGCCGGTGGTGTGCGACGTCACCGACGAGGATGCGGTCACCGCGGCGATGGCGCGCGTACGCGACGAACTCGGTTGGCTGGATTCGTGTTTCGCCAACGCCGGGGTGCGCGGCAGGTTCACCCCGGTGCTGGAGACCTCACTGGAGGAATTCCGCTCGGTCACCCGCGTCGACCTCGATGGCGTATTCCTGACGCTGCGCGAGGCGGCGCGTCAGATGATCTCCGCCGGCCGCGGCGGCAGCCTGGTCGGGGTGTCGAGCCTCGGCGCCTACCAGGGCATGCCTCGCCAGCCCGCCTACGCGGCGTCCAAGGCCGGCGTCACCTCGATGATGGACAGTTTCGCCGTCGAACTCGCCAAGCACGGGATCCGGGCGAACACCATCGCCCCGGGTTGGTTCAACACCGAGATGACCTCCGAGGGGCTCGCCGACGAGCGGTTCCGCGACCGGGTGCTACCCCGGGTGCCGGTGCGCCGATGGGGTGCCGCCGACGACCTCGCCGGTGTCGCGGTCTATCTGGCCGGCCCGGCGAGCGCGTACCACACCGGCGACGTGCTGCGTGTGGACGGCGGTTATCTGAAGTTCTGAACGTTTAGGCCGCCCCCGGTGTGGGACATGATGTGACGGTGAACCTGCTGCTGTCGCCGCTGCCCGCACCCGCCGTCCACATCACCGATGCCGGGGTCGAGGCCACGTTGAGCGCGGCGGTGCGGATCATCAACCCGCTGCTCGACGTGCTGTGGGACACCGACCCGTTCGACCTCAAACGCCGCGACGACCCGATCGGGCGGCTGCTCAACGCCGTCGACGTCCCCGGGACCCCGTCGTGGGACGGCATGGACACCGACGCGCGGATCCACTGGTGGGTGCGGCGCGTCGGGGCGCTGAACACCATCCCGGTCGCGGTCCCGGGTGTGCTCGGCGTGATCGGCCGCCAGCTGCCCATCCAGGACCTGCTCGGGTTCGTCAGCCAGGCCACCGTGCTGTGCGCGGTCGCGCGCGAACTCGGCGTCACCGACCAGCGCACCCAGGTGCGGATGCTGGCCGCGGTGCTGTGCGACCGGGATCTGTCGGTGGTGGTGTACGACGGCGACTCCAGCCGGCCGCTGGCCGCGATCCCGCGCAGCCCGGTGGGCGTCGTGAAGGCCGTGTGGAACCTCATCGGGCTCTTCGACGCGATCGCTGACGAACTGGCCAAGCGTCCGCATCCCCGCGGACCGCTCAAGTACCTCGGCCTGCTTCCCGGTGTCGGCGCGGTCGCGTCCTACATCGGCGAGTGCGGCGCGCTGGCCCGCGCGGCCAGACAGGGCCGCCGCTGGCTGGAGAGACCCGCGCCCTCAGAGGCCTAGCGTCTGCTGCACGCCGTGCAGCGTCTCCGCCGACGCGAGCAGCCCGGTCCGTTCCGCCTCCGACAGCGGTACCTCCAGGACCTGACCCGCGCCGTGCGCGGACACCACCGTCGGCAGCGAGAGCGCCACTCCCGAGACCCCGCACGCTCCGTTCTGCACCGTGCAGACGGGCAGCACGCGGTGCTGGTCGCCGAGCAATGCCTCGACGATCCGGGCGGTGGACAGCCCGATCGCCAGATTCGTCGCACCTTTGCCTTCGATGATCTCGTAGGCCGCGTTCACCACGTCCGACGAGATCCGCCGCTGCGCTTCCTCGTCGAACAGCAGCTCACCGTCGCGACGGAATTCCCGGGCCGGTACGCCGCCGACGGACACACTCGACCACAGCGAGATCTCCGAATCGCCGTGTTCGCCGATGATGATGCCGTGCACGTTGCCGACGGCCAGTCCGGCCTCCTCGGCGATGAGGTAGCGAAAGCGGCTGGAATCCAACACCGTTCCGGACCCGAACACATGCCCGGGCGCGGCGTCGACCGACTGTGCCGCGGCGAAGGTCACCACGTCGACAGGATTGGTCACGAACACCACCACGGCGTCCGGAGAGCGTTGCAGCAGTTGGGGTGTCAGCGTCTGCGCGATCGCCACGTTGGCCGCGGCGAGATCCAGCCGGCTCTGACCCGGCTTCTGTTTGGCGCCCGCGGTGACGACGATGACGGCCGAACCGTCGGTCACTCCCATGTCGTCGGAGCCGGTGATGCGGCAGTGCGGCACGAACTGGCTGCCGTGGTTGAGATCGAGCACCTCGGCGCGCACCTTGGGGGCGTTGACGTCGTAGAGGGCCAACGCTCCCGCCGACCCGCGGATCAGACACGCATAGGCGATGGCGGTGCCCACACTGCCCATTCCGATGACAGAGACCTTGGTGTTCTGCACGACCGGCATGTCCCCATTGTCGTCCATCGGGACGCCGATTACACCGATTGCGGCGAGTTAGCTGAAATCAGATAGCTGGAAACATCCTGTGAAACTCGGGTTGCCAAACGGAAAAATTCCTTAAAAATGCTTAGCGATCCGTACAAGGGCGTGGATCGGACGACATCGTCGACACCAGAGGATTCGCAATGCAACTACTGCGCACCACGCGCAAGGCACTTGTCATCGGCTGCGTCGCGGCGTTCGCCGCGTTCGGCGTGGCGTCCTGCGGAAGCGACGACAGCGGTTCAGGAGGTGACGGGACTGGCGACATCACGATCAACGCGACGTCGTTCCCCGACTACGTCGACCCGCAGCTGTCCTACACCGTGGAGGGCTGGGAGGTGCTGTGGAATGTGTACACCCCGCTGCTGACCTACAAGCACGCCAAGGGCGAGGAGGGCACCGAGGTGGTGCCCGGGCTGGCCGAGTCGCTGCCCGAAGTCTCCCCGGACGGACTGACCTACAAGCTGAAGCTGCGCCCGAACATGAAGTACTCGGACGGCACGCCGATCAAGGCGTCGGACTTCACCTACGCGATCCAGCGGCTGTTCAAGGTGGACTCCGGAGGGTCGGTGTTCTACAACGTGATCGTCGGGGCCAAGGAGTACGCCGACGGCGCCGCCGACACCATCACCGGCATCACCACCGATGACACGACCGGTGACATCACCATCCAGTTGACCGGGCCCAACGGCACTTTCGACAATCTCCTGGGCTTGATGTTCGCCGCCCCGATTCCGCCGAGCACCCCGCTCGACGCCGACGCGACGAACAACCCGCCGCCGTCGAGCGGGCCGTTCATGTTCACCAAGGTGGATGCGCCACGCACCTTGACGATGGAACGCAACCCGCAGTTCCAGACCGTCAAGGACGCCGGGGCCGACGAGGTCGCCGACGCGAACATCGACAAGATCACCCTCATCGAGAACAAGAACCAGAGCGCACAGGTCACCGACATCATCCAGAACAAGGTCGATTTCATGATGGACCCGGCGCCGTCGGACCGGTTGCAGGAACTCAAGACCCGATACTCGGACCGGTTCCGCATGGAGGACTCCATCAACACCTACTACATGTTCATGAACACCGAGCGTGCGCCGTTCAACGACCTCAAGGTGCGCCAGGCGATCAATTACGCGATCGATCCCGAAGCGCTGAACCGGATCTTCGGCGGGCGGCTTCACCCGACCCAGCAGATCCTGCCGCCCGGGATGCCCGGCTACCAGGAGTACAAGCTCTACCCTGGCCCGGATATGGAGAAGGCGAAACAGCTTATTGCCGAGGCGAATCCGGCTGACCGCGATATCACCGTGTGGACTGACGACGAACCCGACCGCAAGCGGATCGGGGAGTACTACCACGATCTGTTGACCCAGCTGGGCTTCAACGCGACGCTGAAGGTGATCGCCGGCGACGTGTACTGGACGACGGTCGGCAACCAGTCCACCCCGGATCTGGACACCGGGTTCGCGGACTGGTTCCAGGACTTCCCGCACCCCGACGATTTCTTCCGGCCGTTGCTGCACGGCGACAGCATTCTGCCGACCAACGGCAACAACCTGTCGCGGGCCAACATTCCGGCCAACAACGCCAAGATGGACGAGCTGCTGCAGAAACAACTCGCCGACGACGGAGTCGAACAGCAGTACGCCGATCTCGACCGGGCGTACATGGAGCAGGCGGTGTGGGCGCCGTACGGCAACGAGCAGTTCACCACGTTCCTGTCGGAGCGGATGGACTTCGACCGGTCCTATCACCATCTGCTGTTCAAACAGGACTTCACCTCGTTCGCGATCAAGTAGTGGTCGCCGTCCCCGAGGCCCCGCCGGGGGTCTCCACAACACAGGTGCAGGGTCGCAACCCGTGGTATCTGGCGTGGCTGCGGTTGCGCCGCAACAAGGTTGCACTGGGCTGTGGCGTCCTGTTCCTGCTGATCGTGGTCTGCTGCCTGGCCGCTCCGCTGTGGGCCGAGCACGTCGCCCACACCGGCCCGAACGACAACCACATCACCGATACCGTGCTCATCGGCGGCACCGAGACCGACATCGTCTCCCCGGACGGCACACCGATAGGGCCCGGCCTGCGTGGCCGGTACCTGCTGGGCGCCGATCAGAACGGCCGCGACGTGATGGTGCGCTTGCTCTACGGCGGCCGTACGTCGATCTACATCGGTGTCGCGGCGGCGGCGGTCACCACGGTGCTCGCGGTGACCGTCGCTCTGCTGGCCGGCTACTACCGCGGCTGGATCGACGCGGCGCTGTCGCGGGTGCTCGACGTGATCTGGGCGTTCCCGGTGCTGCTGCTCGGCATCGCGCTGGGTACCGCGCTGGCGATCGGCGGGTTGAAGATCGGAGTCATTGCGATCGCCGGGGATTCGATCTGGATACCGATCCTGATCATCGGTCTGGTGTACGTGCCGTACATGGCCCGGCCGTTGCGCGGCGAGATCCTGGCGCTGCGGGAGAAGGAGTTCGTGGAGGCCGCGGTGGCCCAGGGCATGGGGTCGCTGCGGATCATGCACAGTGAGCTGCTGCCGAACATCGTCTCGACGGTCATCGTGTTCTTCACACTGAACATTGCCAACAACATGCTGCTGGAATCGGCGCTGTCGTTCCTCGGCGCCGGGGTGCGTCCGCCGAATGCGTCATGGGGAACCATGATCGCCGACGGGTACCAGATGATCTACACCGCGCCGCATCTGACGATCGTCCCGGGTCTGATGATCGTGGTCACCGTGTTGTCGCTCAATGTGTTCGGGGACGGGCTGCGGGACGCGCTGGATCCCAAGGCCCGGATCAGGTTGGAGCACTAGATGGCACGCTTTGTCGCCCGGCGGCTGCTGGGCATGATCGCGGTGCTGTTCGCGATCTCGGTGATCGTGTTCCTGATCTTCAACGTGATCCCGAACTCCGATCCCGCGGCGCGCATCGCGGGCAAGAACGCCGATCCGGATCTGATCGCCCGCGTCAACGCCGACCTCGGCCTGGACCGTCCGCTTCCGGTGCAGTACGTCACGATGATGAAGCAGATCTTCACCGGTCAGCTCACCTCGTATGCGAGCAATCGCAATGTGATGGAACAGATCTGGGACGGTCTGCCCGCCACGTTCTCGCTGTGTATCGGCGCGGCGGTGATCTGGATGTCGCTGGCGGTGCTGTTCGGCTACCTCAGCGCCGTACACGCGGGCCGGTTCGCCGACCGCGCACTGACGGTGCTGGCGCTGGTCGGGATCTCGATGCCGGTGTTCTGGCTGGCCGCGATCCTGCTGTACTTCCTGACCTTCAAGGTGCAGCTGTTCCCGACGGGAAGCTATGTGGCGCTGACCAAGGACCCGCTGGACTGGGCGTATCACCTTGTCCTGCCGTGGTTCACACTGGCGGTGTTATTCATCGGCTTCTACAGTCGGGTGCTGCGCTCCAACATGCTCGATGCGATGAACGAGGACTACGTGCGCACCGCGAAGGCGAAGGGGCTGTCCGACCGGCAGGTTCGCATCCGGCATGTGTTGCGTAACTCGATGATTCCGATCGTCACGCTGTTCGGGCTGGACTTCGGCATGGTGGTCGGCGGCGGTGCGATCCTGACCGAGACCGTCTACAACCTGCCCGGTGTCGGGCTCTACGCCGGCGAGGCCATCCGCAGCCTGGACCTGCCGCCGCTGATGGCGATCACGATGTTCGGCGCGTTTTTCATCGTGTTGTTCAACACGGTCGTCGACATCGCCTATGCGGTATTGGATCCGAGGATCCGGCTGGGAGAGGCGGCGCCCGTATGAGCGGAGCGGATCAACCCGTACGGAGCGATCTTCTCAAAGTCGAGGACCTGCACGTCAGCTTCGCCACCGAGGACGGCGTCGTGCGGGCTGTCGACGGGGTGTCGTTCGACCTTGGGCCCGGCGAGATCCTGGCCATCGTCGGCGAATCCGGCAGCGGCAAGAGCGTCACCGCCCAGACGCTGACCGGGCTGACACGCGCACCCAACACCCGGATCACCGGGTCGGTCACCTATCGCGGGCGCGAGCTGACCGGGCTCGACGACGCGGGCCTGCGGGACATCCGTGGCGAGGAGATCGCCATGGTGTTCCAGGATCCGATGTCGTCGCTGAACCCGGTGTACCGCGTCGGTGACCAGATCGCGGAGATGATCCGCGCACACCGCGACGTGTCGAAGAAGGAGGCCCTCGCGCGCGCGGTGGAGCTGCTGACCTCGGTGGGCATCCCGAATGCGCAAGCGCGGGTGCGCAGTTACCCGCACGAGTTCTCCGGCGGTATGCGGCAGCGGGTGATGATCGCGATGGCGCTGGCACTGGAACCGACGGTGCTGATCGCCGACGAACCGACGACCGCGCTGGATGTGACGGTGCAGGCGCAGATCCTGCGGCTGCTGGCCGACCTGAACCGGGATCGCGGGTTGGCCGTCGTGCTGATCACCCACGACCTCGGGGTGGTGGCCGAGGTGGCCGACCGGGTGCTGGTGATGTACGCGGGGCAGATCGTCGAGGACGGCAGCCTCGACGACATCTTCTACGCACCGCATCACCCGTACACCTGGGGGCTGCTGGGTTCGCTTGCGCGCCTGGACCGTCCACGCACCGGGCGGTTGACCCAGATCGCCGGTGCACCGCCGTCGCTGCTGCATCCGCCGGCCGGCTGCCGCTTCGCGGCGCGCTGCTCCTTCGAATTCGACCGTTGCGGTGAGGCTCCGCCGCTGGAACCGAGCAACGGCGGCGGCCATCTGGACCGCTGCTGGTTGCCGCTGCAGGACAAGGCCCGGGTGCTGTCATGACGACTCCGCTGCTTGAGGTCACCGACCTGGTGAAGTACTTCCCGATCCGGTCGGGGGTGGTGGTCGAGCGCGAGGTGGGCCGCGTGCACGCGGTCGACGGGGTGAGCCTGACCCTCGCGGAGGGCGAGACGCTGGGTCTGGTCGGGGAATCCGGCTGCGGCAAGTCGACGCTGTGCCGGGCGATCCTGCAGCTGACTCCGCCGACGTCGGGGTCGGTCCGGTTCCAGGGCCGGGAACTGGTCGGGATGTCGCGGCGGGAGCTGCGCCCGCTGCGGCGCGAGATCCAGATGATCTTCCAGGACCCGTTCGCATCGCTGAACCCGCGCAAACGGGTCGGCCAGATCATCGGCGACCCGATGGAGTTGCACGGTCTGGCCGACGGCGCCGGCGTCACGCGGCGGGTGCAGGAACTGCTCGACCGGGTGGGCCTGCGCCCCGAGCACTACAACCGCTATCCGCACGAGTTCTCCGGCGGCCAGCGCCAGCGCATCGGGATCGCCCGAGCACTGGCGCTGCGCCCGAAGCTGATCATCGCCGACGAACCGGTCTCGGCCCTCGACGTGTCCGTGCAGGCGCAGATCGTGAACCTGCTCAAGGACCTGCAGGACGAGTTCGGGTTGTCCTACCTGTTCGTCGCCCACGATCTCGGAGTGGTGCGGCACATGTCGGACCGGGTCGCGGTGATGTATCTGGGCAAGGTCGTCGAGAACTCCGGCACCGACGACCTCTACGACCGCCCGGTCCACCCCTACTCGAACGCTCTGCTGTCGGCGGTGCCGATCCCGGACCCGCGCCTGAACCGGACACGGGAGCGGGTGGTGCTCGAGGGCGACGTCCCCAGCCCGACGGATCCGCCGGCCGGGTGCCGGTTCCACACCCGCTGCCCGTGGAACACCGAGGTCTGCGCATCCGACGAACCCGCGCTGGTCAGCCACCATCCCGGGCATGTCGCGGCCTGTCATCACCCGCGCAACTGAATAAAGTCGGGCGATCGGCTGTCCCCTCCGCAGCCGATCGACCCGACACGCAGAACCCTATGCGTGGGGGCGCGGTGGAGGAATCGGGGAAAACCCTATTTCTTGCCCGGGCAATGACCCGGACCTGCACCGATCGGGTCAGGGTTGGTCGGGCACCAGGATCGGGATCGGCTCCGGCAGGAACGGCACCGTCACGAAAGTGGTCGTCGTACCGGGAACTTCGGGTCGGGTGGTGGTCGGCAGCGAGGACGGCGCGGTCGTCGGCACCGGTGTGGTGGTCGGCGGGGTCGTCGTCGGCACGGTCGTCGTCGGCACGGTGGTCGTGGTCGTCGGCGGCGTCGTGGTCGTCGTTGTCGTGGTGGTCGTCGTGGTCGTCGTGGTGGTCGTCGTGGTGGTGGTGGTGGTCGTCGTCGTCGGCACGGTGGTGGTCGGCGCGGGCGGCGTGGTGACCACGGGCGCGGGCGGCGGTTCGACGGGCGGGGGTTCGACGGGCTGCTGAACCGGCGGCTCGATGGGCTGCTGGATGACGGTCTCCACGGGCGGCGGCGCTTCCGCGGGCACCAGAGGGCTGCTCAGCGGCGCGTTGCCGGGTTTCGGGGTCTCGGGCTCGCTGCTGTCCACACTGGTCAGCGCGATCGCGGCGCCACCGACGGCGAGCAGTGCGACCACCGCGATCACGCCGGTGAGCACCAACGGGAAACGGGCGCCGGGCCCGGCGGGCACCGGGTCGTCGCGGTCGAGGAGTTCGGTGGCCCCGAACGAGTCGTCGAGCACGTACGGGTTCGGCCGCTCGGGTAATTCGCCGCCGGTGTAGGGCACCACGTCCTCGACCGGGGAGTCCTGCGACCACGCCAGCGCGTAGGTGACGTCGGCCGCGGCGGGCTGCTGCACCGTCTCCTCCGGCGCGGCGAGGCCGGGCGCGGCCATCGTCGAGGTGTCCGCGCTGCGGCCGTACGAGGCGAACAGCGCCGCGCCGACGGCGGCATCGAGCGACGGCCGCGGCGTGGTCACCACCGGGATCTGTAGCCGCTGCGAAAACTGCTGGGTGACAAGAGGTATCGCCGCACCGCCGCCGGCGAGCACGACGGAGGTCAGCGCATCGCGGCTGATGCCGTTGCGGGCCAGCAGATCGTCGAGCGCGGTGAACACACCGTCGAGCGGCGCCGCGATGAGTTCCTCGAGCTCGGCGCGGGTGACCCGGACGTCGCCGCGGAAGCCGGGGACGTCGACCGCGAGCTCGGTGGCGGTCTGCGCGGACAGCCGTTCCTTCGCGGCGCGGCACGCCTCGCGCAGCACGGTCAGGGAGCCCACCGCGGCGGTCTGGGCGGGGTCGGCCTGCCCACCCGCGCCGGCCAGCACGTGCCCGAGCAGGGCCTGGTCGATCTGGTCGCCGGCGAACTCGGCGTGCCGTTCGGTGCCGCCGATCACGGTGAACGCGGTCGCGGCGTCGACGGCGGTGATGCTGGTGCCGCCACCGCCGAAGTCCAGCAGCACCGTGACGCCGCGGCGGTCGAGACCGGGATTGGCGTTCAGCGCGGTCAATGTCGCCTCGGCGTCGGAGATCAGCCGGGGCACGCCACCGCCCGGGGACAGCACGTCGCTGGCCGTCAGCGTCTGCGCCAGCGCCGCCGTCGTCTCCGGGGTCCAGTAAGACGGGACGGCGATCGTCACGGCGCCGCCGCGCTGCGCCCCGGTCAACCCCGCCATCGATTCCAGCGCCTCGACGAGCAGCTGAGCGGCCGGGTAGGTGGTGCCGTCGGACGCGACCAGCGGAACCGGGTCCCCGACACGTTCGACGAAGCCGGACAGGGTGACGCCGCCGGGAGCCTGCGGCGCGTCACCGACCTCGGGGGCGGCATGGCCGTACACGGTCAGCACGGAACGGCGGGTCACCGGTGCCATCCCGACGGTTGCCGCGACGAGGTTGGTGGTGCCGACGGACAACCCCAACGCATCGCTCATGATTCAGGACACCCTAGACCGGTGCCACGGTCCTTCGCATCTGACACGCAAAGGCTCCCGCGTGTGCTCAAATGGCGGCCATGAGTGACATCGACGACATCAAACAGGTGAAGTATCGCTATCTCCGCGCCCTGGACACCAAGCACTGGGACGACTTCGCCGCGACCCTGACCGAAGACGTCGTCGGCCGTTACGGCGAGTCGATCGGCGAGGAACACCACTTCACCAACCGCGACGACCTCGTCGGCTTCATGCGCAATTCGCTCGGCCCGGAGGTGCTCACCGAGCACCGCGTCACCCATCCGGAGATCACCGTCGACGGCGACGAGGCATCCGCGACGTGGTACCTGCAGGACCGGGTCATCGCGCCGGACTTCAACTTCATGTTGATCGGGGCGGGTTTCTACCATGACCGCTACCGCAAGACCGCCGACGGCTGGAAGATCTCAGAGACCGGCTACGACCGCACCTACGACGCGTCGATGAAGCTGGACGCGCTCGAGTTCAAGGTCAAACCGGGTCGCGCGCTGAACATCTGACCGTCACTCGGTGATCGCGATCATCGCGCCCGGCCGCAGCCAGCGCATGATCTTGACCAGTGTCCCGTCGTCGATGGCGACGCATCCGGCGGTCGCGTTGCCCGTCGAGGTGTGCAGGAAGAACGCGCTGCCCTTACCTGGGATGCGTTCTTTGTTCACGCCCATCACCACCGCATGGGCGTACTGCGGGATGGCGAGGTTCTCGGTTCCGGTCCCGGTGGTCGCGAACCGGCAGTTCTCCCGGTCGCACACCTGCATGGTGTTGTAGGTGGGGCTGGCCACGTCGCCGTCCCACCAGTGGTTTCGGCCGACCTGGACGTATTTCAGACCGCTGCCGGGGTCGGGTTGGGTGCCGAACGCGAAGTCGAGGGTGTAGATGCCCTTCGGGGTCATCATCGATCCTTCGAAATGGTTGGCCGACATGCCTTTCGACCCGATCTTGGCCGGTATCCCGACTCCGCCCGCGACAGGTTTCCAGCCCGCCGGTGTGCGCTCCCAGACGTCGAGCTTGGCGTCGGAGCCGCCGGCGCCCGTCACCGCGAGCACCTGGGTGGCCCCGCCGACCTTGGTCGCGAACCACGGGGCGAAGGCCGCGGCCTGCGGGGCCGTCAGCAATGCGGTTGTCGCGACGGCCCACAGCAGGATCGGCACGCGGCGCAGCATGTGCACACTGTGCCACCGGGGACGGCCGAATCCGCGCATCTGCGTAAGTTGGCGTCATGGGGTTTCTGCCTGTGGGGCGTCGTGGTCGTGGCATCCGTCAGATCGGGGAGGGTCTGGGCACGCTGGATCGGGAGGTCTTCGAGGCGATCGCGGGCTCGCCGAGCCCGCTGCTGGACTCGGTGATGCCGCGGCTGACCCGCGCCGCCGACCATTCGAAACTGTGGTTCGCGATCGCGGCGGGGCTCACGGCGTTCGGCAACCCGTCGATGCGGCGCGGGGCGGCGCGTGGTGTCGCGACGCTGGCGGTGACGAGCATCGTGACGAACCAGGGCGCCAAGCGGATCTGGAAGCGGGAACGCCCCAACCGGTCGTTCGTGCCGCTGGCGCGGCAGGCCCGGCGGCATCCGACGTCGAACTCGCTGCCGTCGGGGCATTCGGCGAGCGCGGCGGCGTTCGCGGTCGGGGTCGGACTGGAGAGCCCGCCGGTCGGGCTCGGTCTGACGCTGCTCGCGGGGCTGGTCGGGATGTCGCGGGTGGCCACCGGTGCGCACTATCCGGGGGACGTGCTGGCCGGTTTCGGTATCGGCGCCGGGATCGCGGTGCTGGGGGCACGCATCGTTCCGCCGATCATCGAGACGCGGCTGCCGGGGTCGGAACCGCTGCGGGTGGATACGCCGCCGCGCCCGGAGGGTAAGGGCGTGACGCTGGTGATCAACCCGGCTTCGGGCAGCGGGACCGGCGCGTGGGTGGCCGACGAGGTCCGCGAGGCGTTGCCGTTGGCCGAGATCGTCGAACTCGGCGAGGGCGACGACGTCAAGGCGGTGATGCGGTCGGCCGCGGAGCGCGCCGAGGTGCTCGGCGTGGGTGGCGGCGACGGCACGGTGGCCGTCGCGGCCGCGATCGCGGTCGACACCGGGGTGCCGCTGGCGGTGTTCCCGGCCGGCACGTTCAACCATTTCGCCAAGGACATCGGCTGCGACGCGGCGGCCAAGACGATCCGGGCGGTCCAGGAGGGGTCGGTGTCGTGCGTGGACCTGGTGTGCCTCAACGACGAGCAGATGGTGGTCAACACCGCCAGCATCGGTGCGTATCCGCTGTTCGTGCAGACCCGCGAGAAGCTCGAGCACAAGATCGGCAAGCCGCTGGCGGGTGTGTACGCGATGTTCCACACGCTGCGCCGGGGTGAGCCGGTGCGCATCGAATACGACAACAAGACGCTGCAGACCTCGCTGTTCTTTTTGGGCAACTCGCTTTATCTGCCGACGGGGTTCGCACCGTCGCGGCGCACCCGGATGGACGACGGGCTGCTCGACGTGCGGATCCTGGAGACCGGGAAGCGGTTCAGCAGGCTACGCATCCTGACGGCGTTGGCGCTGGGCCGGCTGACCCGCAGCCCGCTGTATCACGAGTTGCGGGTGCCGGAGTTCACGTTCCGCTCGCCGGACGGACCGACGGTGCTCGCACTCGACGGCGAGGTCGGTATGGAGCTCGACCAGGCAAGCTTCAGCGTGCGGTATCGAGCGCTGCCGGTGTTCCGTCCGGTCGCGTGACGGGCGGGCGGGGCGGCAGGAGCAGCCAGCACGCGACGACGTACGCGTAGCCCAGCGCCCAGCCGGCGACGACGTCGGACGGGTGGTGCACGTTGAGTACGACGCGGCCGGCGCCGATCAGCAGCACCACCGCGACGCCGAGGGCTATCAGCCACCCACGTTTGGCGGGGTCGACGCTCGGAAGCGCGATGACGAGCAGCGCGATCACCGCGACCATCACGCCCACAGCGTGTCCGGACGGGAAGGACGTCCCCCAGGCGTCGACGAACGCCGTGTCGGGCCGGGCGCGGTCGGCGAGGGATTTGGCGATCTCGGTGAGCAGGGCGCTGAGCTCGATGGTGACGACCAGAAACATCGCGAAGCGGACGCGGCGACGCAATAGGGCCACGATGATGAGGACCAGCGCCGCGATCCGGAACGCGCCGGGGCTGAGCACCGTGCAGAACAGGTCCCAGCCGGTCACCCAGCCGGGATGGTCGACGCCGTAGCGGTGTGCGGGTTCCAGCGCGGCGGAGTCCAGGCGCTCCAGCCAGGCCCAGCCCTGCATCCAGCCCACCCAGAGCAGCACGTAGAGCGCAACGGCCACCACCGCGGAGGCGACCAGCGCCTTTCCGTTCGCACGCACCCGACAAGCAGTACCACGATTTCAGCGAGCAAATTTTACGGACAGCACTATCATGGGCGTGTGGCAGCAATAACTCGCAAGCTATTTCATATCGGCAAACTACCCGCCGGGATGCTCGCGGAGGTCGCCACCGAAGGCGTCCTGCACCGGTCCGAATTCTTCTCGGTGTGGCTGAGGTTCGCGGGTCGCGTCCCGGGGCAGAAGGCGACCGAGTTGATCCGGGGCTACGGCGGGGCCCTGGTGCTGACCCAGGAGCGGGTGCTGGCGACGGTGTCGTCGATGCCGTGGAGGGCGGGCCGGGCGGTCGATCAGCCCTGGACGGCGCAGGGGCCCGCGTCGGTCACGGGCACGCTGTCGAAGTCCGGCCTGGTGTTGCGCATCGAGGATCTGTCGCGGGTCGACCCGTTGTTCTCGGGTGCGCTGTCCCTGACGTTCCAGACCACGCTGTCCGCCGACGTGTTGTGGCAGGTGCCGACGCGCACGATCGCGTTCGACGTACCGCCGCTGTTCGTCTACAGCGTTCTCGGGGTGCCGCAGGGCTGAGCTACCGTTCGGACATGGCTGTCTTTCTTCGGAAGCTGTTCCGCATCGGCAAGCTGCCGAGCGCATTGCGTGCCGAGGTGGAGGCCGAGGGAGTGTTGTTCTTCTCGGAGTACGTCGCGGTGACGCGGCGTTTCCGCGGCACCGTCCCCGGGCTGCGGTCCGGGGGCAGCATCGCCAGTTATGTCGGCGCGCTCGTGCTGACCAACGAACGCGTGCTGGGCACGTTGTCGTCGGTGCCCAAACTCGCGGGCCGCACCATCGATCAGCGCTGGGACGCACCGCAGGGCGGGGCGGTCACGGCCGAACTGTCCGAGACCGGACTGACGATGGACGTCGACGTATCCGCCGTCGACCCGCGCTGCTCGGGTGAGCTGTCCCTGCACTACAAGGAAGACATCCCGCGCGATGTGCTGGCCCGGCTCCCCCGCACCACGCTCGCGTTCGACGTGCCGCCGGAGTTCGTGTTCCGCGCCGTCGGCGTGCCGTACCACCCCTAGGGCCGGTCGCGCCTTGTCACCACGGGGGATCATCGTCGCGAAGCTCCAACACGGCCTCGTTCTCGGCCCTTTGTTCGGCGATCCGTCTGACCCGTCCCTGCGCCCGGGTTTCCGTGCGGCGGGGCATGCCCAGTCCCGACGGCCCCAGCCCCGGCGGCGTGTCCGTCGCCGCCACCCGCCGACTCGGCGGGACCACGACCGGCGCGGTGGGTCGGCACAGCGCCGGGAACAGGATCCGGCTGCCGGGATGTGTCGTGAACGTCTGCCCGCCCGGCGCCGTCCACACCACGGCGCCGTCCGGTGACTGGACGCCTCGCCAGCCCCAGAAAGTCTTGAGCAAGTGGTGTTTTCGACACAGAGACGCCAGGTTCGACGCCTGTGTCGGCCCGACCGGATACGGGATCATATGGTCGAGGTCGCAGGCATAGGCCGGCACGTCACAGCCCGGGAATCGGCATGTCATGTCCCGGCACCGTACGAAGTCCGCCAGTTTGGCCGACGGCACGTACCGCGGCTCCGGCGGTGACTCCCCCGGATGGATCAGCGGTCTGATCGTCGCGGTCTGCGCCAGCGTCGCGGCCACTACCGGCCCCGGCACAAGGCCGCCGCCGAGAACGATCGCGGGCGGCGGAACGAGAAGCGCCGTGCTACCCGGCTTTTCGGGCTCGGACTTTTCGGGCTCGGACTTCACAGGCTCGGGTCGCGCACCGTGCAGGGCCACCGGCGTCTGGTCGGTCAGGCTCGCCTCCTCGGCGATCACGTGCACGACGATCGAACCCGTCGGCCGTGGTCTCGTCACGCACTCCTCGGCACCGCACAGACACGGCAGTCGATCCCACTTCTCGGCCATCGCGCGCATCGCGTCCGCGCGCCGTTGATCGAGCGTGCGTGGATCCGCCTCGCACACGCTCTGGGCGATCTCGTCGAGCCGCCGGTCCAGCACCTCACCGTCATGCCCATGTAAGACCGCCTCCACGAAGCACGTCCCCGACCCGTCGGCGGCCGGTGTCACGTCGACGTGCCGGGAGCGGGCGGCGGCCTCGGCGCGCACGACGGCTGCGGGATCGTAGCGATCGACCCAATAGTCGATCGCCGCTTCCTGCTTGGCCTTCGCCAGCGGTCCCCAGTCCGTGATCTGCGCCGCGATCTCGATGTCGATCTTCGCCATCGCCTCGGGATCGGACACCAGCCGAGTGCGCTTCACCACCGACCTGACCACGCGATAGTTGACCGCGCCCGAGGCGAACACCTGGGCGACCCGAGGCAACCGTTCCCGAAGCATCCACGCGTCGAGCAGCTCGTTCGACGCCACGCCGATCGAGACCTGTTGCCATGCGGCCACCTCCGCCGACACCGCATCCCAGTTGTCCAGGCACCACTGGTCGCGCTCGGCGCTGTCCTCATCGGCGAGCTTGCTCGCGAGAAGATCGGCCATGGCCGAGAGCCGGCGCGCCGCGGCAGCGTTCTCCACGCGCGCCCACCCGCCGATCGCCGCCGCGCCCCGCGACCGCTGCGCCGCCTCGGCCAATTCTTCGAACATACGTACGACACTAGTTTCGGCCCGGAGGGGTTGCCAGCGGAAATCCCTCAGCTGTGGATGAATTCGGATCTGGGGATAACCTCCGACGAACAGAGCGCACGGCGGGCGATAGGTTGCCTGTCAGGAGAAGGGACAACTGTGAGCACACCGCACCGGGACAACGTCCTGTTCGTGCACTGGCACGATCTCGGCCGCTATCTCGGGGCCTACGGGCACGCCGATGTGCACAGCCCGCGGATGGACCAACTGGCCTCCGAAGGCCTCCTGCTGACCGCCGCGCACGCCACCGCACCCCTGTGTTCACCGTCGCGAGGATCACTGTTCACCGGGCGCTACCCGCAGAGCAACGGTCTGGTCGGGTTGGCCCACCACGGCTGGGAGTACCGCGCCGGTGTACGCACCCTCCCCCAGTTGCTGTCCGACAACGGCTGGTACACCGCACTTTTCGGGATGCAACACGAGACGTCGTACCCGGCCAAGCTCGGCTTCGACGAGTTCGACGTGTCCAACTCCTACTGTGAGTACGTGGTCGAACAGACCACGCGGTGGCTCACCGACGTGCCCACGACCCCGTTCTTCCTGACCGCCGGATTCTTCGAGACGCACCGGCCCTACCCGCACGACCGGTACGAACCCGCCGACGCCGGCGCGGTCACCCTGCCGGATTACCTTCCCGACACCGGCGACGTCCGGCAGGATCTCGCCGACTTCTACGGTTCCATCGCCGTCGCCGACGCCGCCGTCGGGCAACTGCTCGACACCCTCGAAGCCACCGGCCTCGACGAGAACACCTGGGTGGTCTTCGCCACCGACCACGGGCCGGCGCTGCCCCGCGCGAAATCCACCCTGTACGACGCGGGCACCGGCATCGCGTTGATCATCCGCCCGCCGAAGAACCGCGGCATCGCCCCGAAGCGCTACGACGAACTCTTCAGCGGCGTCGACCTGGTCCCGACCCTGCTCGGCCTGCTCGGGGTCGACATCCCCGACGACGTCGAAGGACTCTCCCACGCAACACAATTGGTGGCCGCCGAGACCGCCGCGGTGCGCGAGGCGGTCTACACGATGAAGACGTACCACGATTCGTTCGACCCGATCCGCGCCGTGCGGACCAAGCAGTACAGCTACATCGAGAACTACGCTCATCGACCGGTGCTCGACCTGCCGTGGGACATCGCCGACAGCGCCCCCGGACGTATCGTCGCGCCGCTGGCGGCCGGGCCGAGGCCGGAGCGCGAGTTGTACGACCTCGTCGCCGACCCGACCGAGTCGCACAATTTGCTGACCGACAGCATCTCCGATACCGCCGAGAAGGTCGCCACGGAGCTGTCGCTGCTGCTCGACGAATGGCGTCAGAAGACCAACGACGTGATCCCGTCGGAGTTCGCCGGAACCCGGATCGCGGAGCGCTACACCGAGACCTACCGGCGCATCCTCGGACTCGAGTTGCCAAGTCGCTCAGCGGAAGCCACTCGTCGCGGCATCACCGAGGAGCATGGCGGAACACAATAGTTCTGCTCACCCTGATCGTAATGCCAGGTGGTGCCGGCCCGGGAACTTGCGGTTAAGCTCTCGCGCATGTCAGCCACTCCGACGGCGTATCTGGTGATCGCTTCCCAGCGCAGCGGCAGCACGTTGCTGGTGGAATCTCTGCGGGCCACCGGCGTCGCCGGTGAGCCAGGAGAGTTCTTCCAGTACCTGCCGAGCACCAGCCAGTCGCCGCAGCCCAGGCAGTGGTTCGAAGGCGTCGACGACGAATCCATCCTGCGGCTGCTCGATCCGCTCGACGAGGGCAAGCCCGACCTGGCACCCCCGGAGATCTGGCGGGACTACATCCGCACCGTCGGGCGCACCCCGAACGGCATCTGGGGCGGCAAGCTGATGTGGAACCAGACTCCGCTGCTGCTGCAGCGCGCCGAGGGGCTGCCCGACCGCTCGGGCACCGGCCTGCTGTCGGCGATCCGCGACGTCGTGGGCAGCGATCCGGTGCTGATCCACGTCTACCGTCCCGACGTTGTGTCGCAGGCGGTTTCGTTCTGGCGCGCGGTACAGACCCGGGTGTGGCGCGGGCGGCCGGACCCGGTGCGCGATGCCCGCGCCGAGTACCACGCCGGCGCCATCGCGCACGTGGTCACGATGCTGCGCGCTCAGGAACAGGGCTGGCGGAACTGGTTCGCCGAGGAGAACGTCGCACCGATGGACGTTCCGTATCCGGTGTTGTGGCGCAACCTGACCGACGTCGTCGCATCCGTGCTGGAGCAGATCGGTCAGGATCCGCGGCTGGCTCCCGCGCCGGTGCTGGAGCGCCAGGCGGATCATCGGTCCGACGAATGGGTAGACCGCTACCGGGCCGACGCCGAGAGGGAGGGGCTACCGACGTAAGCAAGCACCGCTACTCAACCGGCACCGCGGGGGCGTCACTTCACCTGTGCGACAACGAAGATCCGCCGGAACGGGAAGAAGGTGATCCCGTCCGGGCGGGCGGGGTAGGCGGCGGCCAGCGCGGGAATCAACTCGGCGCGGAACCGCGCCCAGTCGGCATCCGAGAGCATTGCGCGCACCGGCCGCAGCGTGGTGCCGTGAATCCACTCGAGTACCGGGTCACGTCCGGTCAGTTCGTGCACGTACGTCGTCTCCCACGCGTCGACCCGGCATCCGGCGTCGGTCAGCAGCGCGGCGTAGTCCGGCGCCGACCGCACCACCTCGGACGTCTCGAACGGGAAGCCGCGCAGCACATCCGCCCACCGCGGGCTCGTCACCAGATCCCGGACCGCCCGGTGAGACGGCGCATCGAAGTTGCCGGGCACCTGGAACGCGATCCACGACCCGGTCTCCAGTTGTGCGGCCCAGCGCGCCAGCAGGCCGGGATGCTCGGGCACCCAGTGCAGCGTCGCGTTGCTGACCAGCAGGTCGGTGTCGGGTGCGGGCACCCAGTCCCGGACGTCGCCGACGCGGGCGTCCAGACCTCGGCTCCGCGCGGCGTCGACCATCTCCGGCGAGGAGTCGACCGCCTCGACGACCGCACCGGGCCAGCGCTGCGTGAGCGTCTCGGTGAGATTTCCGGGGCCGCATCCCAGGTCGGTGATCCGGCGCGGCGCTCGCACGCCGACGCGCGCGAGCAGGTCGTAGAACGGCCTGCCCCGGTAGTCCGCGAAGGTCAGGTACACGTCCGGGTTCCACATGTGGCCAGTCTGCCGCGCTAGGCTGCCGAACGTGGAGCCCAACAGCGTGGAAACCGACGGTGTGCCCGCTGACGTGCCGCCCATCCCGGTCCCCGATGTTCCCGGCGAGGACGCCGGCGCGGGCGGGCTCCCCCGCCGCGTCGACCTGACACTGCGCCAACGCCTGATCGTGGACTCCTCGGCGGTCGCCGACCTGGCGCTGCGCACGTCGATCGCGTCGCTGCTGAGCGCGACGATGGTGCCCTCGCTCGCGCAGGCGCTGCACAAGTCGGCATCCCGGACCGAGCAGGAGCACCTGCGGTTCTACGCCGAACTCGCCGCGGCCAAGGATCCGGAGTTGTCGTTCCCGGCGCCGCAGGACCTTCCGCGGGTGTCGTCGCGGCCCGCCAACCCGGTCGCCGAATGGGTCGCGCACGGAAACGTCCGCAACATCCGCTTCGACAGCAGCTTCCGCGCCGTCAACCCGGCGCTGAGGGACCAGTGCGCCGGCTTCGTGCGCAACAACGTGGTGCATGCCCAGCACTGGCGCCACGACGACGGGCCCCGTCCGACCCTGTGCCTGATCCACGGTTTCATGGGTTCGGCGTACCTGTTCAACGGTCTGTTCTTCTCGCTGCCGTGGTTCTACCGCAGCGGGTACGACGTGATGCTGTACACGTTGCCGTTCCACGGCCGCCGCGCCGAGAAGCACTCGCCGTTCAGCGGCCACGGCTACTTCGCCCACGGCATGCCGGGTTTCGCCGAGGCCATGGCCCAGGCCGTGCACGACTTCCGTTCGCTGCTGGACTATCTCGAGTTCACCGGCGTCGACCGCATCGCGCTGACCGGGATGTCGCTGGGCGGCTACACGTCCGCACTGATCGCCAGCGTCGACGACCGCATCCAGGCGGTGATCCCGAACGTCCCCGTCGTCACACCGGACCGCACGGTGGACGAGTGGTTCCCCGCGAACAAGGTTGTCGCGCTGCGGGACTGGATCGCACGCACCGACACCGAACTCGTCGACGCGGCGACCATGTACTCGTCACCGCTGAACTACCGGCCCATCCCGGCCAAGGATCGCCGGCTGATCATCGCCGGTCTCGGGGACCGGTTGGCGCCGCCCGAACAGGCAGAGTTGCTGTGGAAACACTGGGACCGCTGCGCGTTCCACTGGTTCCCGGGCAACCACGTGCTGCACGTGAGCCAGCCGGATTACCTGCGGCGGATGACGCGCTTCCTGGCGCCGTTCATGTTCGACTGAGCTCGGGCACCCGCGGAATCCCCGGCGCCGGTTGCGCGCTCAGCCGCCGGTCGGATTCGGGACTCAGCGCGGTCAGTGCGACACGATGCAGACCCCGCTCCGCGGTCAGCCCGGGGATCGGCGCCTTGGCGCCGGGGCGCTGGTCGGTGCGCAGCGCGCACGCCGCCGCCGTCTCGGGATGCGCACGGGTGCCGGTGAGTTCGACGGCGGTCCATACCTCCGCCGCGTCGACGGACCGCAGCGCGTCCAGGGTCTCGGCGAGCGTGCCTGCCGCGACGCGGTATGCGGCCAGATGACCGCGCCCATCGGACACACCGCGCCAAGTCTCCTTCGCATCGTCGCCGATGAGCACCGGCGGGGACTCGTCGAAGGACACCTGCCAGCCGAGCTCGCGGAGGTGGTCGGCCAGCCTGCGAGCGGCCAGGTGTGCGGTGTCGCGCAACGGGATCCGCGCCGAACGTGCGGTCAGTGCGGCGATGTTGTCGGCCGCGCCGAGGGTCAGGCTGACCCAGGTGGAGCGGGAGTCTCCGAGGTCGCGGTGGGTGACCCGGACCTTGTCGAGGCGGATGCCGTAGCGGTCCAGATAGCCGGCCAGCAGCGGATACGGCGGCTCGCTGTCGACCCGCAGCACCACCGTCGCGTACTCGCCGGACCGGGCGTCGGCGCTCCGGCGGCGGCCGGTGAGCAGTGCGATCCGGCGGGCGACGATCGTCGTGACGAAAAGCCCACGCCACCAGGCGAACAGGATGACGACCGCGGCGACGGCCGCGCCGAGCAGCCAGCGTTCGCCGGTGGTCTGCCACGGGTAGGCCATCACCGCCGGGATCACGAACAACGCGGCCAGCGTGAGCCGGACGATCATGACTGTGAGTCCTTTCGTTTCGCGCGCAGACCGACCACGACCAGCACGGCCAGCGCCAGGGCGCCGGCTCCGGTGAACGCGACGATGCGCGGCAGGAGTTCGGCGGGCTCGTCGGTCCGCGGTGCGGCGACCTCGCGCACCGCGGCCGGATCCACGTCCGTCGCGGGCACAGTCCAGGTGAGCGCGGCCACCGGATCGACGGTGCCCGCACCCACCAGATTCGACGGGGACCGGGCGGCGCCGCTGGCGGTCGCGGTGAGACGTTCGATCACCTGCGGTGCCGTCAGATCGGGAAAACGGCTGCGCACCAACGCCGCGGTGCCCGCCACGTAGGCGCTCGCGTAGCCGGTGCCGCCGACCGGAACGAGCTGCTGCTCGTTGCCCGGCAGCGCATTGACGGGTCCACCGGCCTCGTCGTTGCCCACCGACACGACGTCCTCACCGGGGGCGGCGATGCCGACCCAGGGCCCGGCCATGGTGAACGACGACGCACGGCCGTCGGGTGCGAGCGAACCGACCGACAGCACGTACTGCTGCCACCAGGCTGGGACGGACAGATCGGTGACCCCGGACCAGTTACGGGGATCCGACGGTTGCGCGGGGTCGCCGAGCGGATTGGACCGACAGCCCGAGAGGCCGTCGGTATCGCCGGCCGCCGCGACGATCACGGCGTCCTTGTCCACCGCGGCGTAGCGCAGTGCGGCCCCGAGTTCGCTCTGGTCGATCTGCGCCGCTGCGGGGATACAGACCGGATTCGAGACGGTGATCACCCGCGCACCCGCATCGGCGGCTCGCACGACCGCGCGGGCCAGCGCCCTGATCTCGGCGGTTGCGCGGGTCAGTGCCGGGTCCTCGCCGGGATCGCTCGGTGAATAGCGCGGCGAGCCCTGACGGATCGCGAGGATCCGCGCGGCCGGCGCCACGCCCGAGAAGCCGTCCTCACCGGGTTGTCCCGCGATCAGGCCGGCGACGAGCGTGCCGTGGCCGTCACAATCGGTCAGCCCGTCACCGGATCCGACGTAGTCGCCGCCGGGGTCGACGTTGGGCAACCGCGGTCCTGGCGTGACGCCGGTGCCGATCACGGCGACCAGTTGATCCCTGCCGTCGCTGTGCCGCCGCGCCTCGGCCAGCCCGAGCGACAACTGGTTCGGGCTCGGCGCGGCCACATCGGACCCCGGCAGCACCCCGGTGGTGACGCACGGGTTCCGTTGTGTCATCGGCACCACCGCCGCCGACGAGCTGGGCGGCGTCGCGTCGGCATCGACCTCCGGCGGTGTGATCGCACCGGCGGACGGCCCGCCGGTGACGAGCACCGCCGCGGTCACCGCCACCGCGGCGGCGGAGGACCGGATCAACGACCCCATCGATCAGAAGCCGTTCAGAACCCAGGCGAACAAGCCGACCAGGTAAGCCATCACCGGGATCACCGACGCGTCGAGGGCCGAGCCGACGAACCCGACGATGCGGCGCATCGGCAGCGAGTACGTCTCCGGTTGCCCGATCCGCGGGTTCAGCGCGACGACGGCCCACGCGGCGGTCAGCACCGCCAGTGCGCCCAGCGCCCACCACGCCGAGGTGTAGCGGCCGTTGGCCGCGAACAGGACGAGCAGCACGACGGTCAGCAGGCCGGAATGACCGAGCAACCATGCCTTGCAGGCGGCCGAGTCCCAGACGCGGGCCCGCAGGGCCGCCGCGGCCGCCGTCGCGACGACGAGATACCAGGCCCACGGCGACACGCCGCCGTCCCCGGTGAGCACCGGCCACAGCGCAAGTACCGAACCGGCCACGGCCAGCAGCACGCCCGCGGCGATGAAACCGCTCTGGTGTGAGTCAGCGGCGCGGATGCGGCGCGGGAGGTCTTCGAGCACCCGCAGCGGCGGCGCCGACGGTGTCGGGTCACCCGGGGCCGGGATCACCGGCACCGGAAGCCGGGCGCACATCGCCGAGAACTGCGCGGCCTGCACGGTGATCACCAGTGCCACCAGGATCAGCACGCAGCCGATGCTCGTCAGGTCCAGCGTCCACAGCGTCGCGGCCGCGGCGGCAGGCAGTACCCCGAGCGCGGCGGCCGCGGCGGTGGTGAACAACGCGATCGCCCGTTCGGCGACGGTGATGCTGATGATCGACCATGCGGCCACACCCGCGGCGCCGAGCAGCACGCTCGGGGCACCGAAGTCACCGGGTACGGCGAGTGCGAATGCGGCGGCGACCGACGGCAGCGCGGCCGCGGCCAGGGCGGTGGCGACCCGCGGCGATCCCGACCTGGCGAGCAGCGCGCCGAGCACGGCGGCGATCGCGACGCCGCTGACGGCGAACACACCGACGATCGAGTCGGTCACCAACCGGTGTGCGACCGCCAGCGCGGTGGCGACCAGGATCAGCCCGACCACCGCGAGCGTCGCGCCGCGCTGGATGTGCGTTGTTCCCCAGGGACGTTCGCGTGCGGCGGAGAAGATCATCGCCGCATCGGCGATGTCTTCGACGATGCGCGGTGCGGGCGGGCCCGCAGGCACGGGTTGCAGGGCCAGCAGGTCACCGTCGACGACGCCCACCGTGGTCAGCGTCGCGTCCAGGCTGTACGGGGCGCCACCGATCGGGGCAAGGCTCAGCAGTTCCGCGGTGCCCGGGGTCTCGTCCGACGGGGCGACGATGCGCTGGACCGCCGGGATGATCTCGCGCAGCGGAAGCTGCGCCGGCAGCGCGACTTCCGTGACGCGGCCGCCGCGGTCGCCGTCGTCGCCCTCCGTCGCGGTCAGGACGGCGACGCGCACGATCGGCATCGCGGCGTTGGTGGTGCTCAGAGCGGACTCGGACATCTCTCTTCTCTTCTGTCGGCCGTGCGTTCGTCGAAGTCTCTGGTGAGGGCGTGGCCCGGGAACCACGATCCGTCGGGAAGTGTCGCGGTCAGGCGCTCGACCGCGGCGGCGATCGCCGCGGGTTCGCCAGGGCTGAACGTGGAGATCCATTCGCCGTCAACGGCTTTGGTGGGGCTGACCAGGACCCGTCCGACCGCGGTGTCGACGACGCTCACGCCGACGTCGGTGCTGACCCGGTGGCCGTCGCGGTGCCGGCCGGCGACGATCTCGACATAGGTGCGGTCCTGCTCGAAGGCCGCCACCACCACAGGGCGGGCCGACGCGGGGATCCCGAGATAGTCGAGCAGGCTGCGCACCGATGCGCCACCGCGGATCTGTTCGTCGGCCTTCGCGCCGATGCGGGCGGGCAGCGAGAAGCCCGGGAAGCGCGCCGGGGCCCGGCCGGACAGACCCACCGTGACCACGGGCACCAGCGCCTCCGGATGGTCGAGATCCATCTCGGTCAGCGTCAGCAGTGCGCCGCTGCGCAGCGCCACCACGGTGCCGCCCGCGTCGCGGGCGATGATGCCGCGCAACATCGCTCCCCTGCTGCCGACGAATCGGAGCTCCAACCACTGGGTGGCCCGGCACACCCGCCGGATCCACTGTGCCACCGCGGGATCGACGGTGCCGTCGGCGGCCAGCACGCCCACGTTGGTCAGCAGGGCGGCCTGCTCCCTGTCGAACGCGGTGCGCTGGGTGTGGTCGGTGTAGGGCGGCGTGATCGCAAGCACCCACGGATACGATCCCGCGCCGAGCTTTTCGGCGAGGAACCACGCCGAGGCGGCGCTCAGTTCGACGGCGTTAGCGCGCACGGCGATCCGTCAGCCCCACTTGGCGCCCTCGGCCTGATCGCGTGCGGCCATCGAGGTGGTGTTCATCTCGTGCGCACTGGCCATCGCGCGATAGGCCCGCACCAGTTCCTCCAGCGCGGTGTTCCACTGGGCCTGCCAGGCCTGGTAGGTCACGCCGGTGTCGCCCTGCCAGGCGCTCTTGAGCGCGGCCTGCTCGCTGGCCACCTCGGCGCCGATCGCCTGCAGCGCACCGGCGTAGCTCGCCATCTCCCCGGCGTGGTTGAGCATCGCGGGGTAGTTGAACATGATCTGCGACATGGGAGTTGCTCCGATCAGACGACGGGGTAGTTGCTGGCGGCGGCGGCATCCTCGGCGACGTAGGCACCCGCGGCATCGCCGACGTTGGCCTGCGCGATGTCGAGCAGCGCGTTGATCTTCGCCGAGGTCTCGACGAAGCGGGCGTGCGCGGCCTGGAAGGCTCCCGCCGATTCGCCCATGTGGAACGCCTGCGCGGACTGCGCCGCCTGCTCGGCCTGGGCGATGGTGCTGCGCATCAGGCCGGCCTTGGCGCCGAACGCCGCCTCCGAGGCCATCATCTGCGGGATGTGGGCATCCAGCATGCTCATGGGGTGTCCTTTCGGTCGTGGGGTTCGGGATCGTGGTGTTCGGGACGGTGGTCCTCGGTCGGGTCCCAGTTGCCTGGGAGCATCGGTTCTTTCGGGCCGCCACCGAACGAATCGCCGGGCAGCGTGGTCAACCCGCCCGCGTGTTCGGCGTCCTTGCCGACGGTGCCGGCGAAGCCCATCGGCCCGGCGCCACGGCCGGATGCGGTGACGCGTGGCGGCGCGGGCTGCTCACGGTCCGGCTCGTCGTCCGCACCCGGGTAGTCCATGTACGCGTCGGCGTAGGCACGGCCCTTGATCTCGTCCTTCTGCCTGCGTCTGCGCTTACGCCGTTCGGCGGCCGACGCCGCGACACCCGATGCCGCGGCCGGGATTCCGGCAGCCGGCGCCTTGGCGCCGGTGCTGTCACGCACCGTCGGAGAGAAGCCCTCACCCGGATCGCGGCCCGCGATCACGTACGGCACGAAGGTCGCCGCCGCGGCCGCGGGGGCGGCCGGCGCCGACGGCGAGCCGACGCTGATCGTGTTGGCGGTCACCGGCACTCCGCCGGGCGGCGGCGGCGCGGACATGGTGGCCGGGAAGCCCTGCTGATCGGAGCGGCCCGGTGCCGCGTCGGCGGGCAGGTCCTCCTCGGCCGGGGCGTCCTGGGGCGGCATGTTCAGCAGGCCCAGCAGATGCTGCCCGACGCCGAGCACGATCGCCAGCGTGGTCGCCAGCAGCGGCAACAGGAACAGTGACGGGTACAGGATCGACGCGCCCACCCACGACACGGCCTGGAACACCACCGCGAAAAGGAAAGGGCCCCAGGTGATGAGCGCCTGCACCGGGTTGGTCAGGAAGTCGGTGATCAGCGCGATGGTGTTGCCGATCGGGTCGCGCAGGAAATTGAAGATCGGCTCGAACAGGAACCGCAGGAACTCTCCGTAGAGCCGGATCAGGTCGGCGATGATGTTCGACACGTCGAAAGCGGCACCGGCCTCGGCGGCCATCGGTTGCGCCGCCATCGCCGACATGTCGGCCGCGGCACGTCCTGCTTCGCCGACACCGGGCAGCAGCACCACCGGCGCCGGCGTCGACTGCGGGGTCGCCGCGAGCGCGGCGCCGGACACCGCCTGGTACGTCGCCATCGTGGTGGCCGCCTGGATCCACATCCGGACGTAGTCGGCTTCGTTCAGCGCGATCGGAATCGTGTTGATGCCGAGGAAGTTCGTCGCGACCAGCACCGTGTGGGTGGTCTTGTTCAGCGCCAGCTCGGGCAGCGTCGGCATGGTGGCCAGCGCGGTCGAGTACGCGGCCGCGGCGGTTTCGTGCTGTGCGGCCGTCGCGGCCCCGGCGGCGCTCTGCTGCGCGAGCCACGCCAGGTACGGGGTGTGCGCGGCGACGTACTGTTCGGAGCTCGGCCCCTCCCAGGCACCCGCCTGCACACCGGCCAGGATGTTCGTCAGTTCAGCTGCCGCGGAGGCATATTCGACGGAGAGCTGCTGCCACGCGCCGGCCGCGGCGAGCAGCGGGCCCGGACCGGGGCCGCTGCTGAGCGTCGCCGAGTGCACCTCGGGCGGCAGCGCCATCCATACCGGAGCGGTCACGGCGGATCAGCCCCGGGCGATCAGGTAGGAGGACGCGGCCATCGCGTCACCGCTGAGGTAGCTGGCGGCGGATTCGCCGACACCGATGCCGGAGCGGCCGAGTTCTTCGATCCCCTGGGCGGCGACACCCTGGTGCGCAACGCCGTGGGCGCTGAAGCCGGCCGCGGTGTTCAGAGACACCGCATCAGCGGCGGGTGGCACCACGGCGGTGACCAGCGGTGCGGCGGCCGCGTGGGCCGCGGCCATCCGGGCGGTCAGCGCCTCGACGGCCGCGCCGGCCGCGGTCAGGCCTTCCGGTACTACTCGCAGGGTCATCAGCTGTACTCCTTTCCGCTGTAACCGGCCTGGGCGGCCGCCCCGTCGGCGAGGGGATTGACGAGCTGGACATAGGTCGGCGTATCGGAGCCGTCGTCGAGCAGCATCGCCCGGCCGGCGGGCAACCGGCTGAAGCGGTGGCCGCGGATCTTGCCGCTGTCCTGCGAATTACCGGACAGCAGCAGCGTGGTCGCCTGCAATTCGTTGAGGCGGCGCAGCAGCGGTGCGGTCATCACCGCGTGCGCCGACCCGGCCGCCCTGGCGGTGACGATCACGCGCAGCCCGAGTTCGGCGGCCTGCGAGAGCAATCCGATCACCGGAGTCCACGGCCGCTGCCCGGCGTACGGGCCGCTCATCGCGGGCCCGTCCGGGATCTGGTCGACGTCGTCGATGATCAGGTAGTGGACGTGGCTGCCCGAGCCGTTGGCGGTGGCACGGAAGTCCCAGCCCCGCAGCTCCTGCGGGCTGAGCCCGGCCGGTGGGCGCCGCTTCTCCAGCAGTGCGGACAGCCCGAGCATCGCGGGCAGTACCCGGTCGAGGTTCGGGGTGTACTCGTTGTCCGGGAAGAGCGGCTCGTCGACGAGTTGCAGCCGCCGGTCGATCACGGTGAACGCGATCTGGTCGGGACGCGAGTTCTCCCGGATCGTGCGGATCAGGTGCCGCAGCAGGGTGGTCTTGCCGGTCTTGGTGTCACCGAACACCATCAACAGCGGGTTGTCGGCGAAGTCGACGCTGACCGCGGCCAGGTCTTCCTCGCGCTGACCGATGACGACCTGTTCGGCTGCCGGGTAGAGCGTGCCGAACACCCGCGGCGACAGGTCGGTCGGCAGCAGTCGCACCGGCGGGGCGCTGCGGTCCGGGTAGCGGGCGTTGAGCGCGGGGATCGACGCCAGCGCCGGCTGGGCGAACAGGAAGTGCTCGGCGGCCATGGTCAGGCCGCGGCCGGGCTGGTCGGCGGGGACACTCTCGGCGGGACGCCGCAGCGCGGTGCCGGAGCCGCCGACGCGGACGTTGCTGTCGCGCGGGTCGTGCAGGCGCAGTTCCAGGCGCAGACCCAGCCCGTCGCGCATCGCCAACGGCACCTCCAGCCAGTTCGGCGTGGTGATGACCACGTGGATGCCGTACGACAGCCCGGTGTTGACCAGTTCGGTCACCTTGGCCAGCAATGGGTTGCGGGTGTTGAAGGTGTCGGTGCTGTCCCGGCTGAACGCGTACAGGTTGTCGATGAGCAGGAACACCTCGCCGTAGCCGTCCTGGTACTCACCGTTGGCTGCCGCGCCCTGGCGCTGCCGGGCCTTGAGCAGCTGTTCGAGCTCACCGAAGGTGCGCCGGATGCGTTCGGGTTCCAGCGGCGACGCGACGCTGCCGACATGGGCGAGGTCGGCAAGTGCCCGCAGCTGGCCACCGCCGTAGTCGAGGCAGTAGAAGGACACGTCGCCGGGGGCGTGCAGCGCGGCGGCCGACAGTACGAAAGTCTGCAGCGCCGTGGACTTCCCGGACTTCGGTCCACCGTGGATCACGACGTTGGCGGCCGCTGAGGTCGCGTCGAAGACCAACGGGTCACGCCGCATCTCGAACGGGCGGTCGATCTCGCCCAGCGGCCAGCGCCACCCTCTGGCGCCGATGCCGGAGCGTTCCACCAGATTCCACAGCGGGATCGGCTCGTCCAGCGGGGGCAGCCACAGCTGTGGGGCGCGCGGACCGTAGTGGGCGAGCTGATCACCGATCGTGGCGATCAGCTTGCGCGGCGGCAGCACCTCGACGTCGGCGCCGTCGTCGACGATGACCGTGTCGGGTTCGGGGTCCACCCAGCCGGCGGGGAACACCTGCGGCTTCGGGATCGCGTGCACCACGATCGAGCGGTCGACACGCGGCGGCTCGTAGATGCCGTCGACATACGTGCTGCGGAACTTGACCGGCAGGGCCCCGGGCGCGGGCACCAGGAAGCCGACGCCTTTGTGCTCGCGGCCCGATTCGATGTGATACGCGTCCTCGACGCCGATGATCTGCCGGGACACGCTGGGGCTGGCCACCTTCAGACCGATCCGGTACGACGTGTTCTTGTCGATGTCCTTGATCCGGCCCACGTCGAGGGTCTGCGACGCGAACAGCAGATGGATCCGGAACGAGCGGCCCTTGCGGGCGACGTAGTCGAACAGGTCCGCGTACTCCGGGTGGTCGGCGAGCATCAGCGTGAACTCGTCGGCTACCACCAGAAGGGTCGGGATCGGCGGCAGGTCCGTGGCCTCTGCGCTGCCGGAAAGACGCGCGTTCTCGTACTCGGTGACCGAGTTGAACGCGCTGCCCTGCACACGGCGTCCGCTGTCCTTGAGCAGCTGCTCGCGGCGCGCCACCTCACCGCGCAGGGTGTCGGCGAATCGGTCGGCCAGCGACCGCTTTTCGGCCATGTTCGAGATGACTGCGACGACCTGCGGGAAGTTGCGGAAGATGTCGGCGCCGGCCTCGCCCTTGAAGTCCGCGTAGATCACGATCAGCCGGTCGGCCGAGTGGGTGGTCAGCAGTGACAGCAGGATCGACATCAGGGTCTGTGACTTGCCCGATCCGGTCATGCCGATCATCAGGCCGTGCGGGCCCATACCGCCCTCGGCCTCGTCCTTGAGGTCGAAGATCAGCGGCTCGCCGGTGGAGGTGACGCCGATCGGGACACGCAGTTCCTCGTCGCGGTTGCGGGGCGCCCACAGCGCGGCGACGTCGAGCGCCGACGCGTCCGGGATGCCCAGCAGCGTGGTGAATTCCGCGCCGTTGGTGGTCACCGACCGGGCCCGGCCGGGCACGGAATCCCAACGCGCCAGCCGTCGCGCGATGTGGCGGGCCTCGGCGGACCCGAGCCGGTCAGCCGAGTCGATGTAGGGCGCCCAGTCGCCGTTGCCCCAGCGCGTCATCCGGCCGTCGGCGATGCGCAGCACCGGCCGCTCCGGATCCGGATACTGATCGCGGTCGGGCTCGCGGGTGGACCGATGGATCACGGTGACCCCGGCCAGACCGCGTCCGATGAACTCGGCCGGGTCGGCATCGGGGTCGTCGAGCACGATCAGCAGGTGCTTGGCACCGGACGCCCCGTCGCCGGTGAACGCCCCCCGGTCGGCGAGCGCGGGCGCGAGCATGCCGCGCAGATCGTGGGCGTCGGCGGCCAGATAACGGGCGGGCCCGACCCCGTCGACCCGGCCGGCTACGTCGACGTGCGGCAGCCACTTCAGCCAGGACCACGCGCTGGACTCGAGATTCTTTCCCGCATAGGCGATTCCGAGTACGGACGGGTCGTGCCAGGTGACGGCCTGTGCGATCCAGGCGCGCAGCGCGCCGGTGATCTCGGTGTCATCACCGGTCACCGTGACCCGCGAGACGCGGGTCAGCGAGATACCGGCCGGGGCGGCGGGCAGGGTGCGCTGGGTGTCGAGCAGGCCGCACAGCGTGGTGTGCGATACCGGTTCCAGGTCGATCTCGTCGGCGGTGTCCTTGACCCGCAGCGTGACGTCGAGCTCCCGGTCGTGCAGGCCGGCGCGCAGCACCAGGAAGTCGGCGTCGTGCGGGTCGCGTTCCCATTGCCGTCGGGTGCCCGGGATGGCTGCCAGCGCAGCGGGTTCCGGATGCGACCACTCCAGCGCGGCGCGCTGCTCGTCGGCGTGCGCGCGCACGTTGTCGCGGACCACCGACAGGTAGCGCAGGTAGTCGGCGCGTTCGGCGTCGACCTCCTCGGTGCGCATCTTGTTGTCGGTGCCGCGGTAGAGCGCAGTGGCGGCCAGCAGCAACACGAACGGGAAGAACAGTGTGGTCGGCGAGATCAGCCGCAACCCGGTCGCCACCAGAGCCACGATCATCCCGACGATCAGGATCACGATCAGGTACGGCAGCGCCCGCCGCAGAAGTGACGGCGGAACCACCCGCGGCAGCTCCGGCGGCGGCTCGATCGTGATGGTGCCCTTGCGAACGTCCGGGCCGGGCAGCCGTTTGCGGTGTTCGAAGATCAGCCTGCTCATGGTTTCTCCAGACGAGGGAGGGACTCCACGCGCGCCGCAGAAGCGTTGGGCGCCAGCGTGTCGTGGGCCAGCAGCGCGTCGGCGCGCGACAGGGTCGGACCCTCGGCGAACAGCGCCAGCACCGACCAAGGGACCGGCAGCGGCGCCGCGGTCAGACCGAGCGCCTCGATGGTATTCATGCCGGTGTCGGTGTTGGTGTCGATGCCGTAGCGCACACCGGTATCACTGACCCAGAACAGCGAACCTGCGCTGTCGACGAAGTATCCGGTGCCCGGGGGCAGCATCACCTGGTCGGCGGGCCCGCCCGGCGCACCGGCGCTGACCAGCGCGACGGCGCCCTGGCCGTCGGCGACCGGCAGCGCCGCACCCGAGCGCAGTTCGAGCGAGCTCTCCTGCGCCCCTTCGGGTTTCGCCCACGCCGAGCAGATCACCGGTTCGGCGGCGGTGTCGACCAGCGTCACCCTCTCGGCCGGGTAGGCGTCGACGTCGATCGCGCGGGCCTGCGGGGTGCGCGCGATCAGGTCGGCCTCCAGGCGCGGCGGTGACGCGAGCCCCCACGAGTTCGAGTTGCGCAGGATCGCGGCCACGACCGGTGAGACCGGTTGCAGCCCTTCGGTCAGCACCACGTAGTGGCGCAGGGTGTTGTCGGCGTCATAGGCCACCACGACGGACCCGACCGGATACGGCTCGGGCAGCCCGAGATCCGACAGCAGCCCGGCGTTCGGGACGGCGGGGACCACCAGTGGCGGCGCCTCCGGGATCGCGTTGAACAGTCCCGCCGCGATCGGCTGCGGCGCCGCGGCGTCCACCCCGATACCGACCCCGCCGGTGACGGCGCGGTCGGCCAGGTCCACGGCGCTGCGCTTGCCGTTCCACAGCAGCCAGGTGCGACCGTCGTTCTCGGCCAGGATCGCCTCACCGGCGGGCAGGACCGTGGCGCGTTCGCCGCCGTCGGCCGGCGCGCCGGCGATCACGGTGACCCCGGTGACGCTTCCGGTCGCGGCGTCGCAGACCGTCCAGTACGCGTCGCGAGTGGTGTTGGCCACCATGCGTTCCGGTGCGCCGGGAATGCCGAGCATATTGCCGCGCGGGAACTCGTCGAGCGCGCTGCTCTTCACCATCGACGGGTTGTCCGGGCGGCCGGTGATCAGCCGCGCCGAGGTCAGGTTCAGCACCGGGTGCAGTTGCTCGCCGAGCCGGACGTACAGCGCGGCGGTGTCGCGGTCGGCCAGGACCGAATCCGTGCCCGCATCGCCGGCCGGCCGGATCAGCGAGAACAGGAAGCATCCGATCACGCCGGTGACCAGGATCAGCGCACCCACCATCACCGAACGGGACTGGGTGCGCAGCGGGTCGACCAGCATGCGGGTGTCGTGCAGCGCGACCCCGGACGCGATGCGGCGCATCACGAATCGCCAGCCGGTGACCTGATGGCGCGTGACGAAACCGCGCCGGTAGGTGATCTGCTGCGGGTTCTCGTTGGTCGGGGTACGGGAGGTGAAGGAGCGGCGTTCGCCGTCGGGGGTGCTCATCGCTGTTCCGGAAGTTGTTGCGGCATGGACAGACCCAGACCCCGCAGCAACGGCGCGGCCGAGTTGGCCACGTCGGCCGCGGTGATGGTCATCAGCTCGTCGTCGGTGAAGTCTTCGGAGTCCGAGTGATCGAGCCGGTATTCGCGCTCCTCCTCGGAGCGCTCGACGAGGTTACGCACGAAACGGCCGTTACCCGCGATGTCGAGGCTGCGCCGGGTCACCCCGTTGGCATCCGGAGTGGTGGCCTGCGCCAGGTATTCGAACAACCGCTCCATGTCCGCGCGGGCGGCGTCCTCGAAGCGCGAGTCGCGCTTCTCGGCCATCCGGGTGGCGATCTCGACGAGCTCCTGGCCGGAGTAGGACGGGAAGTCGATGCTGCGGGTGAAGCGGGATCGCAGACCCTCGT
Source organism: Mycolicibacterium parafortuitum (assembly GCF_010725485.1). Taxonomy (NCBI): domain Bacteria; kingdom Bacillati; phylum Actinomycetota; class Actinomycetes; order Mycobacteriales; family Mycobacteriaceae; genus Mycobacterium; species Mycolicibacterium parafortuitum. The sequence goes on from NZ_AP022598.1 coordinate 1,005,500, forward strand.
TGGTGTCGAGGAAGTTGTCGAGGTCCTTGCGGTAGCCGGCGACGATCACGACCAGGCGGTCGCGGTCGTTCTCCATCCGGGCCAGCAGCGTGTCGATCGCTACGAGCCCGAAGTCGTTCTTGGCGCCGGTGGAGACCAATGCGTACGCCTCGTCGAGGAACAGCACGCCGTCCAGCGCGCTGTCGATGATCGCGTTGGTCTTGGCCTCGGTCTCGCCGATGTGCTGACCGATCAGGTCCGCGCGATGCACCTCGCGGACCGTCTCCTTCTTCAGCAGCCCGAGCCCGCAGTAGATCTTGGCGACGACGCGCGCGATGGTGGTCTTACCCGTTCCGGGCGGACCCGCGAACACCAGGTGGTTGGTCCGCTGCGCGACCGCCAGTCCGCGCTCCTGGCGCCGGATCGACATCGCCACCGAGCTTTTCAGCCGGGCCACCTGGTATTTGACCTCGTCGAGGCCGATGAACTCGGCCAGCTCGGCCTCGGCTTCGACGAGCAGATGGGCCTTGCGATCCTTGGCGCCCGGATCGACGAAGTCGGCCTCGCCGGGCTCGGTCTCCGGATCCCACGGGTTGCTGCGGGCGTCGATACGGGCCGCCGTGGTGGTCGGGATCCCGAAACTGGTGTCCAGCAACGCCTCTTCGATCTCGGTGTGCTCCGGGTTGGCCGCATACAGCGCCTGCAGCTGCTCCTGGGCCTCGTCGTCCTCCCCTTGGGCGCGTAACGCCAGCGCCTTGACCAGCGCACCGTCCACGGCGGCGACGGCGACGGGGCCGTCCGGGCGGTCCAGGTGCGACAGCGCCGGGGCGAACATGCCGAGCCGGGCCAGCGCGATACCGAGGGTGATCCGGGCGGCGTGCGCCGCGGTGTCCTCGAGGCTCTGGTCGGTCACCACCGGGGTCAGCATCCGCACCACGTCGGACCAGCGGGCGGTGCGGTGGTACATCGCGACGCGCACCCAGCGCGCGTCGAACCAGTCCGGGCGGCGCTCCAGCAGCGCCCCGACGAGTTCGTCGGCCTCTTCGTAGCGGGCGTCGTCGGTCAGGCAGGCCGCGTAGGCCAGCGCGAAGTCGTCCCGGGTGGTCGCCCGGAACTGCAGGTACAGACCACTGTCGTAGTGGAAGCCGAGAGCTCCGGGGGTCAGGTCGAGGTGGCGCTGCAGTACACCCGCGGTCGCGGCGGAGGTGTGCCAGATCTTCTCGACGACCTGCGGGGTGACCTCACCGGCGGCGGCCAGCCCGGTCCACGCGTCGCTCTGGTCGTTGGCGATGCGCGTCAGCGCGGCGAATCCGGACCGGGCCGCGCCGAGATCCGCGGGGCGCCTGCGGTCGTGGACGGACAGTCCCAACGCTCGGCAGCAGGCCGCGAAACGGCTGACCACGTCCTGATCGACGCGAGAGGTCCCCGTCGGGGCCGCGAGCGTGTCACTTCCAATGTCCATGTACTTCCGCGGCGGCGTCGGCGCACCCGCTGCCGGGCGCCGGCGCCGCCATCTCCCTTACGGTGCTTATGTATGGCTAAGCTAACTTTGCGGGTGAAAGTTAGCATTGCATAAGCAAAGTGTCGAGACGCACGGGTCCGCCCGATCGGCGGCCCGGAAAAGCCCGGCTCAGACCAGCGGGCGGCCGGTGCGGATGCGCCGGTCCACATCTTTGAGCAGCACGTTGAACGGGAATTGCCGCACGAACTTCGGTGACACACTGTTCGCGACGCGCAGGCCCGCCATCAGCCGGTCGAAGCTGCGCTGCTTGTCCGGCCCCCACGGCAACCGCATCTCGTCGCGGAAACGCTGCGGCAGGAACCCGGTGGTGATCAGCAGCGCCAGCTCCTCGTTGCGGCGCTGGATCGGTGCCGGCAGCGCCAGCCCGCGCAGCCGCGACGCCGCGATCGGATACAGGTAGTCGCGCACGGTGTCGTCGATGTGCACCTTCTCCAGCGAGTCCGCCCAGTACCGGTCGAACGCCGCCCGGCTCTGCGGCCACATGCTCTCGGGCACCTGAAGCATCGTGGCCAGCGCCCTGCCCTGCAGGTACAGCCGGTCGGCGGCCTGCTCGTCCATCTCGCCGACGAACAGCCGGTGCACGTCGACCACGCCCTTGTACAGGCACGCGCCGACCCACAACTGCAGGTCCTTGTCGAACGCGTGGTACTTGACCGGGCTCTCGTCGGTGGAGAACACCTGCCGGTGCGCGCCGTTGACCGCACGGCGGAAGTGCAGCTGCTGTTCCGGAGTGCCGTTGGTCGACACCGCGAGATAGGTGAACGTGGTGCGGGCCCGCTTGATCGGGTGACGGTCCACCCGTCCGCTCTCGACGCGGCTCTCCAGCACGCCGTAGCCGACCTCGGGGCGGGCCAGCTGCATGATGACGTTCGCCGGGCCGGCGAGCAGCCCCAGGCCGAGCATGCCGTCGTCCTCGCGGCGGCGCGCGCGGGTGCGCGGCGGCGCGGCGACCACCTCGTCGATCGGGCGTTCCACCACGGGCAGCGGCGCTTCAACCGGCTCGTACAGCGTCATCAGGGGGCTCCTCCTCGGCGACAGTGCCGCGCCGCGCGTTCCGCGCGAACATGCCAAAACTGCGAACGTGCGTTTCCTGATATTGCTCCGCCCCGCGGCAGGGTGTCAATATGGGATCCATGGGCCAGGTCCGTCCGTATCGCGGGGTGGACGCTCGGCAGCGGATCGCCGAGCGGCGCCGTCGTCTGCTCGAAGCCGGACTCGACCTGCTCGGCGGCGAGCACACCCCGGCCGACCTGACGGTCCGCGCGATCTGCGCGCGGTCCGGCCTGGCCGCCAGGTACTTCTACGAGAGCTTTTCCGACAAGGACGTCTTCGTCGGCGCGGTCTTCGACTGGGTGATCTCCGACATCGCCGCGACCACCCAGGCCGCGGTCGCGGCCGCTCCGGCCCGCGAGCAGAGCCGCCAGGGCATGGCCAACATCGTGCGCACCATCGACGAGGACGTCCGGGTGGGCCGGCTGCTGTTCAGCGTGCGACTCGACAACCCCGTGGTGGTGCGCAAACGCGCCGAATCCGGGGCGCTGTTCGCGCTGCTGTCGGGCCAGCACGCGGGTTCGGCGCTGCAACTGGAACAGAACGACCGCATCAAGGCCGCCGCACATTTCGTCGTCGGCGGGGTGGCCCAGACGCTGAGCGCGTGGCTGGCCGGCGACCTGACGTTCACCCCGGAACAACTCGCCGCGCACCTCGGCGCGATGATCGACCAGCTCGCCGACCCGGCGCTGTACCGGGATTAACCCGAGACCGGCACCCGGCGCTGCGCGGCGGTCTTGGGCACCGTCGTGGTGTCGGCCTCGCCGAACTCCTTGGTCCAGCAGGCGAACTCCAGCGTGATCCCGTCCGGGTCGAGGAAGTAGAAGGACCGCACATACACGCCGGGGTGCACGGTCGCCGAGACCTGCGCCGGGCTCTCGTCGTGGTTGAGGACGGGCCCGACGCGCACCCCTTTGGCCTTGAGGCGCTGCCGGTACTCGTCGAACTTGTCGGCGGGCACGTGGAACGCCAGATGGTTCATCGTGCTGACCGCCGACACGATGTCGCCGATGCCCGGGATGGCCTCCGGCGACGAGATGCCGGGCACACGGTCGGGCGCATCGGCGAACCAGAAGAACGCCACACAGTCGCCGTTGCCGGCATCGAAGAAGAAGTGCTGCCCCATACCGCCGGGCAGATCCAGGGACTTGATCAGCGGCATGCCCAGCACATTGCTGTAGAAGTCGACCGTGCGCTCCATGTCCGAGCACACCAGCGCGACATGGTTGATGCCGCCCAACTCGAATTCGGTGTTGGGATTGTTCGGCTTGATCATCGACGCGCCTTCCGCAGAAACTCCACCCACCGACGCCGTTGTGAATCTAACATCAGGCTCAGCTTCTCCAACGCCGAACGCCCGCCGGAGGCCGGACATTCATGAGCCGCACCACCGCTGTCCAGGCTCCTGGTGTCACGCGGGAATTCGTCGGGCTCGATTCCACCACCGCGCGGCGCGCGGGCTCGGGCGGGCATCCGTGCCAGGGCCTCTATCACCGCGGGATGGGCCGCAAACCCAAGGTCGCGATCATCGCGACGCACTATCAGATCGACTTCTCCGAACATTATCTTGCCGACTACATGGCCACCCGCGGGATCGGGTTCCTCGGCTGGAACACCCGCTTCCGCGGATTCGAGAGCAGCTTCCTGCTCGACCACGCGCTGGTCGACATCGGTGTCGGCGTGCGCTGGCTGCGCGAGGTCCAGGGCATCGAAACCGTGATCCTGCTGGGCAATTCGGGGGGCGGCTCGTTGATGGCGGCATACCAGGCCAACGCCGTCGCCAAACACGTCAGCCCGATGGACGGGATGCGTCCCGCCGCCGGACTCGACGATCTCCCGCCTGCCGACGGCTACGTCGCCACCGCCGCGCACCCCGGCAGGCCCGACGTACTGACCGCGTGGATGGATGCGTCGGTTGTCGACGAAAACGATGCGGTGGCAACAGATCCCGATCTCGACCTGTTCAACGAGCGCAACGGTCCGAGCTTCGACGCCGAATTCGTCGCCTGCTACCGGGCCGCCCAGGTCGCCCGCAACGACGCGATCACCGACTGGGCCGAGGCCGAACTCGCCAGGGTGCGCGCCGCGGGCTTCTCCGACCGCCCGTTCACCGTGATGCGCACCTGGGCCGACCCCCGGATGGTGGATCCGGCGCTTGAGCCGACGAAGCGCCAGCCCAACATGTGCTACGCAGGCGTGCCCGCCAAGGCCAACCGGTCCACCCACGGCATCGCCGCGGCCTGCACGCTGCGCAACTGGCTCGGCATGTGGAGCCTGCGCCACGCCCAGACCCGGGCCGAACCCCATCTGGCCCTGATCGACTGTCCCGCGCTGGTCATCAACGCCGAACAGGACACCGGCGTCTACCCGTCGGACGCCCAGCGCATCTTCGACGCGTTGGCCGGCCAGGACAAGACTCTGTGCTCGAAGGACACCGACCACTACTTCACCACGCCGGGCGCGCGCTCCGACAAGGCCGATACCATCGCCAAGTGGATCGCACGCCGCTGGTGAGAGTTCTCGCGCACTTCGTCCCGGGCGCGAAAGTCACCGATTTCCTTTCCCCGCACACGGATTGGCTCGACATCACCTACTGCGCCGAGGACGACGACGAGACGTTCTACCGCGCACTGCCGGAGGTCGATGTCATTTGGCATGTGCTGCGCCCGATCTCGGGTGACGACCTGGCCAGGGCCGCGCGGCTGCGGTTGGTGCACAAGCTCGGCGCGGGCGTCAACACCATCGACGTCGACGCTGCGACAGCGCGCGGCATCGCGGTGGCCAACATGCCCGGTGCGAACGCGCCGTCGGTCGCCGAGGGCACCCTGCTGCTGATGCTCGCCGCCCTGCGCCGGCTGCCCGCCCTCGACCGCGCCACCCGCGAGGGCCGGGGCTGGCCGTCGGACCCGACACTCGGCGAGACGGTCCGCGACATCGGCGGCTGCACCGTCGGGCTGGTCGGCTACGGCAACATCGCCAAACAGGTGGAGCGCATCCTGCTCGCGATGGGCGCCGACGTGCTGCACACCAGCACACGCGACGACGGGCTGCCGACCTGGCGCCCGCTGCCCGACCTGCTCGCGAGCAGCGACATCGTGTCGCTGCACCTGCCACTGACCGACGCGACCGCGGGACTGCTCGGCCGGGATGCCCTCGCCGCCATGAAACCCGATGCGGTGCTTGTCAATACGTCCCGGGGACCGATCGTCGACGAAGCGGCGCTGGTCGACGCACTGCGCGACGGACGGCTGGCCGCCGCCGGTCTCGACGTGTTCGCCACCGAACCCGTCCCGGCCGACAACCCGCTGCTGGGGCTGCCCAACGTGGTGCTGACACCGCATGTCACCTGGTACACCGCCGACACGATGCGCCGCTACCTGGAATTCGCCGTCGACAATTGCGAACGGCTTCGTGACGGACGAGACCTCGCCCACGTGGTGAACGGCATCCACGGGTAACGTCGGTCCCGACCAACCGGTTGGGGCCAGTCACGACGACGTGAAGAGGTGCAGCAGCTATGCCCATCGCGATCTCAGAAGAGCACAACGACCTCGCCGATTCGGTGCGCGCGTTCGTCGCCCGGGTGTCCCCGTCGGAGGTGCTCCACGACGCGCTGGAGACGCCGATCCCGAATCCGCCGCCGTACTGGAAGTCCGCCGCCGAGCAGGGCCTGCACGGCGTGCACCTCGCCGAGCCGGTCGGCGGTCAGGGTTTCGGCATCCTCGAATTGGCGGTCGTGGTCGCAGAATTCGGGTACGGCGCGGTGCCGGGTCCGTTCGTTCCGTCGGTGATCGCGAGCGCACTCATCGCCGCCCATGACCCGGCCACCGAGGTGCTGAGCGGCCTGGCGTCCGGGGAGGTCATCGCCGCCTACGCGATCGACTCCGGCCTGACCGCCACCCGGCAGGGCGACCGGCTGGTGATCCGCGGCGAGGTGCGCGCCGTGCCCGCCGCGGCGCAGGCATCCCTGCTGGTGCTGCCGGTGTCGATCGACTCCGGCGAGGAGTGGGTGCTCCTCGACGCCGATCAGCTCGAGGTCGAGCCCGTCGGCAGTGTCGACCCGCTGCGTCCCGTCGCCCACGTCCGTGCCAACGCCGTCGAGGTCGGCGAGGACCGGGTGCTGAGCAACCTGAGCCGTGCGCACGCCCGCGCGCTGATGTCGACGCTGCTGTCCGCCGAAGCTGTCGGCGTCGCCCGCTGGGCCACCGACACCGCCGCGGCCTACGCCAAGATCCGTGAGCAGTTCGGCCGGCCCATCGGCCAGTTCCAGGCTGTGAAACACAAGTGCGCCAATATGATCGCCGAGACCGAGCGTGCGACCGCCGCCGTGTGGGATGCCGCCAGGGCACTCGACGAGGTCACGAGCGACGACGCCCGGGACTCAGCCGCCGGCTTCGAGTTCGCCGCCGCCGTGGCCGCCACCCTGGCGCCCGCGGCCGCACAGCACACCACCCAGGACTGCATCCAGGTGCACGGCGGTATCGGGTTCACCTGGGAGCACGACACCAACGTCTACTACCGCCGCGCCCTGGTACTGGTCGCGTCGTTCGGCCGCGCGGCGGAGTACCCGCAGCGCGTCGTTGACCTCGCCACCTCGACCGGTATGCGCGCGCTGAGCATCGACCTCGACCCCGACACCGAGAAACTGCGGTCCGAGATCCGCGCCGAAGTGGCCGCGCTGAAAGAGATTCCACGGGAACAGCGGGCCGCCGCGATCGCCGAGGGCGGCTGGGTCGCGCCGCATCTGCCCACGCCGTGGGGCCGCGCCGCGAGCCCGGTCGAGCAGATCATCATCGCGCAGGAGTTCTCCGAAGGGCGGGTCAAGCGACCCCAGATGGGCATCGCCGCGTGGATCATCCCGTCGATCGTCGCGTTCGGCACCGACGATCAGCAGCAGCGCTTCCTGCCGCCGACCTTCCGCGGCGAGATGATCTGGTGCCAGCTGTTCTCCGAGCCCGGCGCCGGATCCGACCTGGCGAGCCTGACCACCAAGGCCACCAAGGTCGACGGCGGCTGGCGGATCACCGGCCAGAAGATCTGGACCACGGGTGCGCAGTACTCGCAGTGGGGCGCGCTGCTGGCACGGACGAACCCGAGCGCCCCGAAACACCAAGGCATCACGTACTTCCTGCTCGACATGACCAGTCCCGGTGTGGAGGTCAAGCCGCTGCGGGAGCTCACCGGGCACGCGATGTTCAACACCGTGTTCATCGACGACGTGTTCGTCCCCGACGATCTGGTGCTCGGCGACATCGACCGCGGCTGGGAGGTCAGCCGCAACACGCTGACCAACGAGCGGGTGTCGCTCGGCAGCAGCGAGCCGGCGTTCCTGCCGAGTCTGGACAGGTTCGTCGAGTTCCTGCGCGACGGACACTTCGACCAGGTCGCCCAGCACCACGCCGGCACGCTGATCGCCGAGGGGCACGCCGCCAAGGTGCTCAACATGCGGTCGACGCTGCTGACGCTGGCCGGTGGTGACCCGATGCCGGCCGCGGCGATCTCGAAGCTGCTGTCGATGAAGACCGGGCAGGGCTACGCCGAGTTCGCGGTGTCGTCGTTCGGCACCGACGCCGTCGTCGCGGACACCGATCAGCCGCCCGGCCGGTGGGCGCAGTACCTGCTGGCCAGCCGCTCGACCACGATCTACGGCGGTACCTCCGAGGTGCAGCTCAACATCATCGCCGAGCGACTGCTCGGACTGCCCCGGGATCCGTAGCAGATAAGCCGACCCTGGCGTTTCGGGTCATCCCGGGTGGGCAATCCCTCGACGCGCGCAGGTTGCGCACAAGAGAATCCCACCCGGGGTTCACGGCAGAAAGAGGCTCCCATGGCACTCGACGACGACGACATCACCACGACCCCCGGCGACGGCGGCGAGGGCACCGCCGACGGCGGCAGCAACCCCGAAGGCCACGACGGCGGCGCCGACGGCACCGCGTCCGGTGAGGGCACCGCCGACGGCGGCAGCAACCCCGAAGGCCACGACGGCGGCGCTGACGGCACCGCCTGAGGTTCCGCCGTGCTGAGCCGATGCATCGGAATCGATCCTGAGGTCTTCGCTGCTGAGTACTGGGGTCGCAAGCCGCTGCTGAGCTCTGCCGACGCGCTACCCCGCGATTTCGGCGATCTGCTCTCCCCGGCCATGGTCGACGAGCTCATCGCCGAGCGCGGGGTACGCGCGCCGTTCATCCGGCTGGCCAAGGAGGGCCAGGTCCTGGCCAAGGATTCCTATCTCGGACCGGCGGGATTCGGCGCCGAGATCACCGACCAGGTCGACTCGGCCAAGGTGCTCACACAGCTCGCCGCCGGTGCGACGGTCGTGCTGCAGGGTCTGCACCGGCTGTGGCCGCCGCTGATCGACTTCACCCACCGGGCGGTCGCCGACATCGGGCACCCGGTGCAGGCCAACGCCTACATCACCCCACCGGACAACCGCGGGTTCGACTTCCACTACGACGTCCACGACGTGTTCGTGCTCCAGGTTTCGGGCACCAAGCGCTGGGTCGTGCACGAACCGGTGCACCTGCACCCGCTGCCGGACCAACCGTGGACGCTGTTCCGGGAGCAGATCGCGCAGCGGGTCACCACCGAACCTGTCATCGACACCGTGCTGACCAAGGGCGATGCGCTGTATCTGCCCCGCGGCTGGATTCATGCGGCGCAGGCGATGGACACCACCTCCATCCACCTGACCATCGGGGTGTCCGCGACCACCGGGATCGACGTCGCGCGCGCGGTGCTCGACGAACTCGCCCGCACCGACGAGTTCCGCGTGCCGCTGCCGCTGGGCATCGACCCGGCCTCCGACGACCACACCGCGGCGCTCGCGGCCAAGGTGATCGCAGCGCTGGTCACCCACCTACGCGACGATGCGGCCACACTCAGCGCATCGGCCGCCGAGCGGCTCAAGAAGCGGCACGCGGACCGGACCCGTCCCGAGGAGATCCGTCCGCTGGCGACACTGCGGGCGACCGAGCAGGCGGCGACCGTCCGCGTCCGGCTGCGCCGCGGACTGGATACGACGGTGCGCCACGACGCCGACGGACGGGTGTCGGTCGCGGTGTCCGGCAAGACCGTCACGTTCCCCGCGCCGTGCGCGGCGGCGCTCGACGACGTTCTCACCGGCCGAGTCCTCGGCGCCGACGACGTCGCCGGTCTCGACAGCGCCGACGGTGCGGTGCTGATCCGGCGGTTGCTGCGCGAGGGCATCGTCGTTCCCGTGGTGCCTGTGGTGCCTGCCACGTGACCGCAGCCAAACGCGCGCCGTGCAGCGACCAGTCGCTGGCGCGCGATGAACCGATGTACGGCACGGCGTCGGCGGGTTCGGCCTGGCTGCTCCTCGAACTGGAGGGTGGCTGGGGACCGTCGGCCTTCCTGCAGTCCCCCGGCAGCATCGACCCGGAGCTGGGCCGCGCCGTCGTGCGCCGCGCCGAATCCGCGGGCATGCGCATCGCGGCGATCCGCCGCCACGGTCGCCGCTCCTCGTCACCGCGCTGGCGGTGGTTCGTCGCGAAATCCGATGTCGGCGCGCACGCACTGTTTCACGGGGAGGTCGACGATGCCCGGGACTACCTCGACATCGACCTCGGCGGCCGCGACGGCACGGCGATCGACGGTCCGCTCGTCGCCGTGTGCGCGCACGGACGGCACGACCAGTGTTGCGCGGTGCGCGGCCGTGGGGCCGTGGCCGCGATCGCCGCCGCATATCCCGAATCGACGTGGGAATGCTCACATCTGGGCGGCGACCGGTTCGCCGCCACGATGCTGATCCTCCCGGAAGGACTCTGCTACGGCCGTGTCGACAGCGCCGACGCCGCCGAGCTGGTCCGGCTCTACTGCGACGGAAAGCTCGACGACCGCTTCCTGCGCGGCCGCACATCGCTGCCGCACGCCGTGCAGGCCGCGCAGCACTTCGCACGAGTTGCCAACGGCGACAACCGCATCGAAGCCCTGCCGCCGGTGTCGCTGACCGGCGGCACCGACGAGATCGCGGTGGTGCTGGCGACCGGGTCGGGCACCGTCGAGGTGATCCTCGAGGTGGGGATGTCCGAACCGCTGTTCTCCCAGTGCCGGGCCACCACTGCGGGACCGGTGCGCACCTTCAGGTTGCGTTCGATACGCGGCATGTAATGGCGAAAGCTGGGAACCCCGCCGAGGTGACCAACGACCGCAACTTCGTAGAGAAACGCTTCAATCAACCCGGCGAGTACCGCGCCGCGGTGACCTACGCGCTGGTCGTCGTGGCGGTGGCCGGGCTCGCTTTCGCCGTCTACGCGTTCGGGCCGCGTGACTCGGTGTTCAGCGCCGCCCTGGTGCCGGCGTTCCTGTTCCTCGGCGGCGTCGGCGCACTGATCCGCGCCTACCGCGAGTGGAAGGCCCAGCGGGGGTGGACCGCCTGGCAGGGTGCGGGCTGGTTCCTGCTGCTACTGATGCTGGTGGCACTCGCGCTGCCCGGTTCGGCGGCGTTCGCGGGTTAGGGCAGGATCGCGTCGACGTAGCCGCCGTCCACCCGCAGCGCACCGCCGGTCGTCGCCGACGCCAGCGGCGACGCCAGATACACGACCATGTTCGCGACCTCCTCGGGTTCGATCAGCCGCTGGATCAGCGACTGCGGACGATGCCTGCGGATGAACTCGCGCTGCGCCTCGTCCCACGGCAGTGCCGGGTCGACCAGCTGGTAGACGAACTCCTCGACGCCCGCGGTGTGCGTGGGGCCCGCGATCACGGAGTTCACGGTCACGCCGGTGCCGGCGGCGCTCTTGGCGAACCCGCGTGATAGGGCCAGCAGCGCGGTCTTGGAGACGCCGTAGTGGATCATCTCCTCCGGGATCACCACCGCCGAGTCGCTGGCGATCTGCAGCACCCGGCCCCAGTGCCGCTGCGTCATCCCGGGCAGGTAGAGGCGGATCAGCCGCGCCGCGGCCAGCACGTTGACGTCGAAGAACCGCCGCCACTGCTCGTCGCTGATCTCGAAGGCGGGGGCGGCGCCGAAGATCCCGAGGTTGTTGACGAGGATGTCCACGGCGGGAACGGCGTCGAAGAGCGCCTGCGCCCCGTCGTCGGTCGCGACGTCGGCGGCGACACCGAACGCGTCGCCCTCGATCGTCGCGACGGCCTCGTCGACCCGGTCCTGGCTGCGGCCGTTCACGACGACGCGCGCCCCCGCCGACGCGAGGCCGGTCGCGATGGCCAGCCCGATGCCCTGCGTGGAGCCGGTGACCAGCGCGGTCTTTCCGTTCAGATCGATGTTCACGCTGGGGTACTACGACCTGCGGGCGCCGACTATTCCGCCCGGGCGGGCTTCAGGACTCGGGGATCTCCATCTCGCGCAACTCGCGCTTGAGGATCTTCCCGGTCGGGTTGCGCGGAAGCTCGTCGATGAAGACCACCTCACGCGGAACCTTGTAGCGAGCGAGGTTTTCCCGCACGTAGGTCTTGATGCCGTCCTCGTCGATCGTGGCGCCCTCGGCTTTGACCACGAAGCAGCGCAGCCGGTGCCCCCACTCCTTGTCCTCGACGCCGATCGCGGTGGCCTCCACCACTTCCGGATGGCCGCTGACGAGGTCCTCGATCTCGGCGGGGAACACGTTCTCGCCGCCGGAGACGATCATCTCGTCGTCGCGACCGCTGACGTAGAGCAGATCGTGCTCGTCGAAATAGCCGACATCACCGGAGGACAGCAGCCCGTCGATGATCTGTTTCCCGCCACCACCGGTGTAGCCCTCGAACGGGAAGAAGGTGCCGACGAAGATCCGGCCCACCTCGCCGCGCGGCACCTCGTTGCCGTTGTCGTCGAGGATCTTGACCTTCATCCCCTTGACGACCGGGCCGACCGTGGCCGGGTTGATCGAAAGATGTTGCGGCCCGGCGATTGTCGCGAACGACACCTCGGTGGAGCCGTACAGGTTGTAGACGACCGGGCCGAGTTCCTTCAGCGCCCTGGTGGCCAGTTCGGCGCCGAGCTGGCTGCCCGAGACGAACACGATGCGCAGCGACGACAGGTTCGGCTTCGGCGAGGTTTTGTCGAGTTCGTCGAGGATGCGCGACAGCATCACGGGCACCACGACGATCGCGGTGGCCTGGTGCTTCTCGATGTCGGCGAGCACCGTCGCCGGCTTGAACCGTCTGCGCAGCACCAGCGTGGTGCCCAGCATCATCGCGATCGTCGCGTGCAGGAACCCCAGCGCGTGGAACATCGGCGCGGGCAGCGACGTGACCTCACCGGACTTGAACGGCACCGAGGACAGCACGCCGCCGATCGGCGCCAGCGACGGCGGGGCACTGCGATTGGCGCCCTTCGGCGTTCCGGTGGTGCCGCTGGTCAGGATGATGACCGACGAATGCTTGGTCACCTTCGGCGGCGGCGTCGAATCGGTGCGCGCGACGAGTTCCTCGAGGGTCTCGTCGGTGCTGCCCGACGACTCCTCCTTATCCGGGTTGACGCCGAGGGAGCGCAGCTTGCCGAGTTCGGGTTCGGCGGCCGAGACGGCCTTGGTGTACTCGTCGTCGTAGATGATCAGCTTCGCGCCTTCGCGCTCTGAGACCTCTTTGATCTGCGGCCCGGAGAACTCGCTGTTGAGCAGGATGATGCGGGCACCCGTCTTGCCCGCGGCGTACACCGAGACCAGGAACCAGCGGTGGTTGCGCGCCAGGATCGCGACCCCGTCCCCGCCCTTGACGCCCTTGGCGATCAACCCGTTGGCGACCGCGTTGGCGGCGTTCTCCATCTCGGCGAACGTCATCTCACCGAAGTCGTCGATCACCGCCGCGCGATTCGGGTAGCGGCGCGCGTTCAGCGCGGGAATCATCCCGAACTCACCCCAGCGCACCATGTCTGCGACGAACGCGGCGATGTCCTGCGGTGGTTCGAGCTTGAGCGCACCGGCCTCGAACATCTTGCGGGCGTAGTGCAGTTCGGCGGTGCCGCGGTCGACATATTTGCCGACCGTCTTCCCCAACGTCTGCTGAACTGTGGCGAGCGCCTGCAACGGAAGATCGCTGAGCTTCGACATGCGTCAACCTTATGTGACGCCGGTCGCACCGCGGATTGGAACCTACGATGAGGAAATGGCCGCCCGCGAGTCCTTCGAGATCGGCGGTCAGGCGGTGCCGATCACCCATCCGGACAAGGTGGTGTTCGGCGATCTCGGGGTCACCAAGCTCGATCTGATCGAGTACTACGCCGCGGTCGCCGACGGCGCGTTGCGCGGGGTCCGGGACCGCCCGATGATCCTCAAACGGTTCGTCAAGGGCATCGGGGAAGAGGCGGTGTTCCAGAAGCGCGCTCCGGAAAAACGCCCCGACTTCGTCGACGTCGCCGAGCTCAAATACGCGCGCGGCACCTCCGCCAAGGAAGCGGTCCTGCACGATGCGGCGGGGCTGGTGTGGGCGGTGAACCTGGGCTGCGTGGACCTCAACCCGCACCCGGTGCGGGCCGACGACCTGGACCATCCCGACGAGTTGCGTGTCGACCTGGACCCGATGCCGGGGGTCGGGTGGCGCCAGATCCTCGACGTCGCGTTCGTCGCGCGTGAGGTCCTCGAAGACCACGGGCTGGTCGCCTGGCCCAAGACGTCGGGGTCGCGCGGCTTCCACATCTATGCCCGAATCCACCGGCACTGGCCGTTCAAGCAGGTGCGGCTGGCGGCCGAGGCGGTCGCGCGCGAGGTGGAGCGGCGGGCCCCGGAGTCGGCGACGGCGCGCTGGTGGAAAGAGGAACGCCACGGCGTGTTCGTCGACTTCAACCAGAACGCCAAGGATCGCACGGTCGCGTCGGCGTATTCGGTGCGCGCCACGCCGGACGCGCGGGTGTCGACCCCGCTGTTCTGGGACGAGGTCGCCGGCTGCCGACCCGAGGATTTCACGCTGCACACCGTGCCTGCCCGGTTCGCCGAGCTGGGCGACCCGTGGGAGGGGATGGACGACTCCCCCGGCGGCCTGGAGGCGCTGCTGGAGCTCGCAGAGCGGCTCGGCCCGCCCGAGAAGGCCCCGAAGGGCGCCAACAGGTCCGTCGACGGACGGCGGGCGTCGGTGATGCCGCTGATCGAGATCGCGCGGACCAAGACGAAGGACGAGGCGCTGGCCGCGCTGGCGCAGTGGCGTGAGAAGTACCCGGCCGCATCCGAGAATCTGCAGCCCGCAGATGTTCTCGTCGACGGGATGCGGGGCCCGAGTTCGATCTGGTACCGGATCCGGATCAACCTGCAGCACGTCGCCGAGGATCAGCGGCCGCCGCAGGAGGATCTGCTGGCCGACTACAACCCGTGGGCCGGCTACACCGGCGCCCAGGTGCAACGCCCGGATTGAGCCGGCGCTAAGTTACCGGCGAGTTTGCTGACCGGTGCCGCTCCAGGTTCTTACCGAAGTATTAGTCCTTACACCCAGCGGCCTTAAATTGGCTCACTACCTTGATCTATGTGTCGCCCAACCGGCGAGACCTGAGAGCACTGGATCGAAGGGGGCTGCGATGTACGGCAATCCGACGTTTCACTGCGACGGCGCTGACATTCGGGCGCACTGTCGGCAGTTGGCCACCGTCGTGAAGGTCGCGGGTCGTCTCGACAGCACCAACGTCGAACGCGCCGGCCGCTACCTCGACCGGTTCATCATTCCCGAGAAGCCCTTCGTCCTCGACCTCGGTGACGTCGATTCCTTTAGCGAGGAAGCAATTTCACTGCTGTTCGTCGTCGACGACCTCTGCACCGCCGCCGGTGAGGAGTGGTCGCTGATCGCCAGCCGCGCGGTCGAGCAGACACTCCGCGACGCCGGGATCGAGTTCCCGGCGGCCGGCTCGGTCCCCGAGGCGCTCAACCATTTCGCCGATGCGATGGTCGCGCGCCGCCGTCTCCTCCCCCTGCTCACCAAGACTGCGTAAGGATCACTGTGTTACTCGATGTCAGGTGGCTCCGATTCCTCCTCCAGCGCCGTCACAGGGCGCACCATCACCATTTGGCGCTGACGGCCCACTAGGCCGGTTGCACGCACCTGCCTGACGGGCACTGGCTAATGTGCTCGTATGGGCACTGACGCCGCTGCCGACCGGGTCGCCGATGCCGCGCGACGGGTGGTCGCCGAGCACGATCCGAAGTCGGTTCCGATTCCCGAGTTCCTCGGCGCCTGTTTCGACGCCGGCCTGTCCTGGGTGCATTTCCCCGAGGGTTTCGGCGGCCTCGGCGTCTCCCGTGGGCTGCAGGCCGTCGCCGACCGGATCCTGCAAGGCGCCGGCGGCCCGGTGCCGCTGGGCCTGAACCCGATGGGGTACGGGATGGCCGCCCCCACGGTGCGCGAGCACGCCCAGACCGACGACGTCCGAAAGCGGCTGCTGCGACCGCTGGCCACCACCGAGGACATCTGGTGTCAGCTGTTCTCCGAACCCGGCGCGGGTTCGGACCTCGCCGGGCTGGCGACCTCGGCGGTGCCCGACGGCGACACGTGGATCGTCAACGGCCAGAAGGTCTGGACCAGCCTGGCCCAGCGCGCCAAATGGGGTCTGCTGCTCGCGCGAACCGATCCGAACATGCCCAAGCACAAGGGGCTGACCTACTTCGTCATCGACATGCACGGCGAGGGCGTCGAGACGCGTCCGCTGCGGCAGATGACCGGGCACGCGGAGTTCAACGAGGTCTACATCACCGACGCCCGGATCCCGGACGCGTTCCGGCTCGGCGCGGTCGGCGACGGTTGGCGGGTCGCGATGACGACCCTGATGAACGAGCGCAGCGCGCTCGGCGGCAGCGGCAGCAGACGCGGCGCCGGCACCATCTCGGATGCGGTCGCGCTGTGGGCGTCGCGCCCGGATCTGCACACCCCCGTGTTGCGCGACCGGCTCAGCGCACTGTGGCTGCGCTCGGAGGCCCAGCGCCTCACCTCCGAACGGTCCCGCGCGGCGGCGACGGTCGGCGGCCCGGGACCGGAGGGCTCGATCGGCAAGCTCGTCGGCGCCGAACTCAATCAGCACATCTACGAGTTCTGTATGGACCTGCTCGGCCCCGAGGGGCTTCTGTACGACGGGTACGGCAAGGGCGACCGCGACGGGGATGCCGCCGACTGGCGCGGTCCGGTGCAGCAGCGTTTCCTGCGCAGCCGCGCCAACACGATCGAAGGAGGAACGTCGGAGGTGATGCGCAACATCCTCGGCGAACGTGTCCTGGGTCTGCCGGGTGATCTGAGGGCGGATGCGGGGATTGCGTGGAAGGAGATCCCGCGTGGCTGAGGAGCTTGCGGATCAGCCCAAAGGCACAGCTGAGGAGCTTGCGGAGCTTGCGGGCGCTGAGTGGGTGTTCACCGACGAGCAGAACCAGCTGCGCGCGGCGGTGCGCGCGTTCTGCGCCGACCACGCCGACGAGACCGCGGTGCGCGAGGCGATGGAGTCCGATCCGCCGTTCGACGCGAAGGTCTGGCGCCGGCTCGGCGCCGAGCTGGGCGTGTTCGGGATGGCAGTTCCCGAGTCCGCCGGCGGCGCCGGTGGCAATCTGGTCGATCAGGCCGTCGCGGTCGAGCAGCTCGGCGCCGCGCTGGCGTGCGGTCCGCTGTTCGGCACGGTCTATCTCGCGATCCCGGCGCTGGTCGCGGCCTCCGGGGGCGCGGAGCTGCTGGAACCGCTGATCGAGGGCACCCGCACCGCGGCGTTCGTCGTCCACGACGACGCGGGAGCGTTCGACCCGGCGACCGTCGCGGTCCAGGCGACCCGGGCAGATCAGGGCTGGGCACTGTCCGGCACGGTCGAGCGGGTGGTCGACGCCGGTGCCGCCGACGTCCTGCTGGTCGCCGCGAACACGCCCGACGGCGTCGGCCTGTTCGCGGTCGACACCGAAGCCTCTGGGCTGCAACGTATTCCACTGACCACGCTCGATCTGACCCGCCCCCAGGCCACGGTCGTGCTGACCGATGCCGCGGCGGAGCTGATCGCGGGCCCCGACGAAGCCGAGCGCGTCATCACCCACGCCCTTCAGGTGGGTGCCGCGCTGCTGGCGGTCGAACAAGTCGGCGCCGCAGCGCATCTGCTCGACCTGACCGTGGACTACGCGAAGAAGCGGCTGCAGTTCGGCAGACCGATCGGCTCCTTCCAGGCCGTCAAGCATCGCCTGGCCGACGACCTCGTCGCCCTCGAGCACGCTCGTTCGACGGCGTACCACGCGATCTGGGCGCTCGCGAACGGCTCCGATGACCCGGCGCTGGCGGTCAGCATCGCGCAGGCGATCTGCTCGGATGCGTTCGTCCGGGTTGCGACGGACACGATCCAGGTCCACGGTGGTATCGGATTCACCTGGGAGCACCAGGCCCACCTGTACTACAAGCGGGCCTACACCGACGCGGCACTGCTGGGCAGCGCCGAGCAGCACCGGTCCCGGGTGGCCGAATTCGTGCTCGATGCCGCGCCCGAGAAGAACCCCCCGCCCGTCGCGACCGGTACGCCCAGCTGAGAGGGAATCCCATGCTGTCCAAGATCACTGCGCGACAACGGTTCTCGCGCTACCTCGGTGCCGCGGCGCTCACCGCGGCCGTCGCCGCGCCGGTGGCTGCCGCGCTGGCGGCGTCCCCTTCCGTGTCGACCGCACAGTGCCCACCGGGCCAGACCGGGGTGATCTACGGCTGCGCGCCGTTCTGTGTGGAGGGCAAGTACCTGGACACCCAGACCGGGCTGTGCATGCCGATCGCGCCGCCCCCTCCGCCGCCCGCCCCGCGCTTCTAGGAACACCTTGTGAACTCAGTGGACCGCTTCTTCGAAATCACGGCCCGCCAGTCGACGCTGGGCACCGAGATCCGCGGTGGTGTCGTCACGTTCATCGCGATGGCCTACATCATCGTGCTGAACCCGATCATCCTGTCGAGTTCGCCCGACGTCACGGGCGCCCAACTCGACTTCGCGCAGGTGTCGGCGACGACGTCGCTGGCCGCGGGCGTGATGACGATCCTGTTCGGCCTGATCGCGCGGTTGCCGTTCGCGCTGGCCGCGGGGCTGGGCATCAACTCCTTCCTGGCCACCACCGTCGTCGGCGACCTCACCTGGGCCGAGGCGATGGGCCTGGTGGTCATCAACGGCCTGATCATCGTGCTGCTGGCCGTCACGGGTCTGCGCCGGCTGGTGTTCGACGCGGTGCCGATGCAGCTCAAGCTCGCGATCACCGCCGGTATCGGGCTGTTCATCCTGTTCATCGGGCTGGTGGACGCGGGGTTCATCGGCTCCACCGGCCGGCCGTCTCCGCCGGTCGGTCTCGGTGCGGGCGGGCTCGGATCGATCAGCACCGTGCCCACCCTGGTGTTCGTGCTGACCCTGGTCCTGACCGGATTCCTGGTCGTGCGCAGGGTTCGCGGCGGAATCCTCATCGGCCTGGTGGCCGGCACTGTCGTCGCGGTGGTCATCGAGGCGATCTGGCACCTCGGATCGGCCGTCGACAATCCCGGCGGATGGAGCCTGTCGGTGCCGACGCTGTCGGGTTCGCCGTTCGCGCTGCCCGACCTGTCCCTGGTCGGTGAGTTCAGCCTGAACAGCTTCAGCCGTATCGGTGTGCTCGCCGCGGTGATGCTGATCTTCACGCTGGTGTTCGCGAACTTCTTCGACGCGATGGGCACCATGACCGGTCTGTCCCGGGAGGCGGGCCTGTCCGACGAGAAGGGCACGTTCCCCCGGTTGAAATCGGCGCTGATCGTCGAGGGCGCCGGCGCCGTGGTCGGCGGTGCGACGTCGTCGTCGTCGAACACCGTGTTCATCGAGTCCGGCGCGGGCATCGAGGAGGGCGCCCGCACCGGTCTGGCCAACGTCGTGGCCGGCGTGCTGTTCCTGGCCGCGATGTTCATCAGCCCGCTCGCGTCGATCGTGCCGACCGAGGTGGCCGCCGCGGCGCTGGTGATCGTCGGCGCGATGATGGTCTCGCAGTTGCGCCACATCGACCTGACCGAGTTCTCCATCGCGCTGCCGGTGGTGCTGACGGTCGCGGTGATGCCGTTCAGCTATTCGATCGCCAACGGCATCGGCGTCGGCTTCATCGCCTGGGTGCTGATGCGCACCGCGGCCGGGAAGGCCAAGGAGATCAGCCCGCTGCTGTGGGTGGTGGCGGCGGGCTTCGCGATCTACTTCGCCCGCACCCCGCTGGAGTCCCTGTTCGGCGTGTGACCGGGGTCAGTACACGTCGCGCAGGTAGCGCCGCGTGGTGATCAGATCGTTGACGTAGGCATGTGCCGCATCCGTGGAGAATCCGCCCGCGGTGCGGATCACCTCGTGCAGGGTCCGGTGCACGTCCTTGGCCATACGCTCGGCGTCGCCGCATACGTAGACGTGGGCGCCGTCCTGCAGCCAGGCGTACAACTCGACCGCGTGGGACATCATGTGGTGCTGCACATAGTTTTTGGGTCCTTGCGGGCCCAGGTCGCGGGAGAAGGCGCAGTTCAGCCGTGTCAGCACGCCCGCCTTCGCGAAGCCGTCGAGGTCGTCTCGGTACAGGAAGTCGCGGTCGCGGTGGCGGCCGCCGTAGAACAGCCACGACGCCCCGGTCGCCCCGACCGCCTGGCGTTCCTGCAGGAAGGCCCGGAACGGCGCGATGCCGGTGCCCGGCCCGATCATGACGATCGGTGTGTCCGGCGCCGGGAGCCGGAAGGTGTCGTTGGGCGCCAGGTGAATTCGGACCCCGGCGGCACGACTGGCCAGGTACCCGGAGGCCGCGCCGCGGTGCGCGCGGCCGCGGGCCTGGTACTCGACGGTTGCCACGGTCAGGTGGATGCGATCGGGGTGCACGAGTGGGCTGGACGCGATCGAGTAGTCGCGATGCTGCAGGGGCCGAAGCGCCGGAATCACCTCGTCGACGGTGAGGTCGGCGAGATCCAGAAGATCCAGTACGTCACGGCCGAACAGCCAGTTGGTCAACGTCTCGGAGTCACCGCTGCCCAGGGTCGCCCGTGCCTGCGCGTCGCGGGTGCGCGACGCGACCAGCGTCTGTAACGCACCCGAGGGAATGCGCAGTTCGAGCTGCTCGGTCAGCAGCACGCCGAGTGGTTGATCATGTTGGGGCACAACGTCATCGGCATCAGCCCCGAGCCTTTCCAGGACGGCGTCGACGAGGCCGGGGTCGTTGACCGGATGTATCCCCAGCGAGTCGCCGGACCGATAGCTGATTCCGCTGTCGGCGAGGTCGATCTCGTAGTGGCGCACCGACTTCCCGGACCCCGGCGGGGTCAACTCCCGATTCACGGCCAGTCGTGCAGGAAACGGGTTGCGGCGGTTCCATGGCGAATCAGGTGCCATCTCGGTCGGGACGGCCACGGCATCGCCGGCGGGCGTTGTCAGCGCAGCCAGCCGGGTGACCACTTCGGCGGTCCACGCTTCCGACGGTTCCTCGAAGTCGAGGTCGCAGTCCACCCGGTCGAGCAACCGCGTGGCGCCCAACTGTTCGAGTCGTGCGTCGACGAGCTTGCCCGCGTTGTTGAAGTACGGATAGAAACTGTCGCCGAGCCCGCAGACCGCGAAGGTCAGGTGCTCGAGACGCTCGGCATCGTCGCTGTCGAGTGCCTCCCAGAACACCTCGGCGTCGTAGGGCAGCTCGCCGTCGCCGTAGGTGGCGGTGACGACGACGAAGTGCGTCGCCGCCTTCAGCGACTCCATGTCGAGGTCGTTGAGGTACTGCGGTTCGACCTCGATGCCGACACTCGCGGCGGCCTGCGCGAACTTCTTGGCCACCATCGCGGAATTGCCGGTTTCCGTGGCGAAACCGAGCACCAACGACAATGACCGCTGTTCCGGCACCGAGACACACCCCTTCAAGTAAGGACACCCTTAGTTCGAAGGGACCTTAATCTCCGGGGCCGTGTCTGTGGGGGTTCCCTATTCGCCCGTGGGCCGCAGGGCGGCCACTCCGGTGATCACCGCGCGAAGCTGGCGGACGATGTCGTCCGAGGTCAGCGGCTCGGCAGAGTCGCTGGCGAAGGCCAGGATGCGGCCGCCGAGATAACTCAGCACGACCGAGATCTGCTCGTCGAGCAGCGTGCGGTCCAGCGGTCCGTGCTCGCGCTGGGCGGCGATGACGAGGCGTTCGACGATCCCGCGGAAGCTCTCCCCCATCTGCGCGAAGTTCTCCGACAGCACCGGGTCGCCGCGGGCGAGCAGCGACAGTTCCAGCCGGGCGCGGGTCCGCGACAGTTGCGGCTCGTCGCGAATCGACAGGATCTGCTTGGCAAGCCGGGTGGCGATCACATCGCCGTCCCCGATCGGCGCATCCTTGAACGCCGCCGCGAAGGCCTCGGCGTCATAGCGCACCAGCTGGTCGGCGACGCCGTGCAGCAATGCCGTTCTGGTGCGGAAGTAGAACGAGGTCGTCCCGTCGGGAACCTCCGCCCGACGGTCGACCTTGAGGTGGCTCAGGCCGCGGGGACCGTCCTCGGCCAGCAGCGCGATCGCGGCGTCACAGAGGCTGCGACGACGCTCGACGGAGTTGTGCTTTCGGCGGTTGTCAACGCCGACAATGTTACGGCCGCGTCAGATAGCTAACGGGAGAAATCGCATTCTGGCGCCGATGTTCTCGGACTTTTGCGGTCGGAAGAAGTTTCGGCGAGCGTGCGATCGCGGTGACCGCGCTGGCGCCGAGCCGCTGGTCGCCGAGTTCATCGACGCGTCGGTGGCGGCGTCCCGGTGAGTGCGGCGTCGGCTGCAAGCAGCACCTCGGCCGCGGCCGCGATGCCCTCGATCCGCCCGAGTTCGACGTCCTCATGCTCGATGTTGACCATCATGTCGGGGTCGACTTCGCGCAGCGCGCGCAGGAACTCGGTCCAGTACGCGGTGTCATGCCCCTTGCCGAGCGCCACGAAATCCCAGGCCGAGTTCTTCGGCCACTCGTTGGCCCATTCGTCGCCACCGAGATTGGTCCGCGGCTCCTCGGGAGACAGCCGGCGGAAGCTGTTGTCCAGCACGCCGTTGAGCGCGGCGAACTCGGGATTGACGCGGACATCCTTGGCGGCCGCGTGCAGCACGAGTCCGCCGAGGTGACGCACCACGTCGACGGGGTCCATCTGCTGCCAGAACAGGTGTGACGCGTCGAGCTCGACGCCGAGGTGGGTCGCCCCGGTGCGCTCGAGGAGTTCGTGCACCGACGCGCAGCTGAAGACGAGGTTCTGCGGGTGCAGCTCGAGCGCGACCTTGACGTCACAATCACGGGCCAGCCGGTCGGTTTCGCGCCAGAACTCGGTGGCCACCCCCCACTGGTGGTCGAGCACGTCGAGGGCGGCCGAGTTCCAGGCGTTGACGATCCAGTTCGGCCGCACCCCGCCGGGTTCGCCCGCGGGCAGCCCGGACATCGTCACCACACGATGCTGGCCGAGCCGTTGTGCGAGCCGGATCGAGCGGTGGACGTCGGCGGCGTGCCTGGCCCCGATCTCCGGGTCCGGGTGCAGCGGGTTGCCGTTGCAGTTCAGTCCGGCGATCGACACTCCCGTGCCCTCGAAGACGCCCAGGAAGTCGTCGCGCGCGATATCGCTGACCAGGATGTCGTCGATGTCCGGCACGTGCACGGGCGCCAGGAACCCGCCGGTGTTGACCTCGATGCCGGTCAGGCCGAGTCCGGCGATCACCGCGATCGCATCGGGCAGCGGCCGGTCATGCAGGATCGCGTTGTAGAGGCCGAGTTTCATGGTTCTCCCTCGCGCCGAAACTGCATTCCAGCAGGCGTCCACTCGCACGTTCGCTGCTGGAATACCATTTCGGCGAGTGTGTCAGCGGTACTTGTTGACGTATTCGGTCATGGTCGCCAGCTGATAGCGCGACACGTCGTGGGCCTGCTCGTCCTCGGCGAACACGCTCGACACCATCACGGTGTCGTCGCGGTCATAGAAATCGAGCTTCGCGAGCCCGCCGAAGAATTCGTCCCAGTCGATGTCACCGTCGCCGATCTTGAGGTGCTGGTGCACCCGGACCGGGTTACCCGGCGGGTTGGTGATGTAGCGCAGCCCGTGGGAGCGGTGGTGGTCCATCGTGTCGGCGACGTGCACCAGACGCAGCTTGTCGCCGGCGGCGGCCATGATCTCGGCCATGTTCGAGCCCATGTGGAAGGCATGGCAGGCGACGAACACCATGCCGATGTTCGGTGAGTTCACGCCGCGGATGATGCGCACCGCTTCGAGTCCGTCCTCGACGAAATCGTCGGGGTGCGGGTCGATCCGGACGTCGATACCCTCGCGTTCGAAGATCGGCACCAGCTCTTCCATCGACCGGAAGAACGCCCGCTCGGATTCCTCGGCACGTTCGGGTCGGCCGGAGAACTCGGTGTTGATGACGTTCACGCCGAGGTCGACGGTGATCTGGACGACGCGTTTCCAGTTGCGCACCGCGGCCTCGCGGGCGTCCTCGTCGGGACCCGACCAGCGCAGCACCGGCAGTACGGACGCGATGCCGACCCCGGCGTCGTCGCAGGCCTTGCGGAACTTCGCCACCAGGTCGTCGTCGGCACGCGGGTGGTTGTAGAACGGGATGAAGTCGCGGTGCGGCGTCAGCTGCAGGTACTCGTAGCCGAGATCGGCGACCACAGAGGGTAATTCGAGCAGTGAGTAGTCGTGATGGAACGGCGTGGGGTCGAGGGCGATCAGCATGTCGTCAGGCTCCCGGGATCGAGGTGCGGTCGACCATCGTCACCGCGGTGGGTTGTCCGGAGCGCAGGGCCTGCACCCCCGCTTCGCATACCGCGGTGGCGGCGTAGCCGTCCCATGCGGTGGGGCCATCGGTGTAGTCGCCGGTTTCGCCGCCCGCGCGTACCGCGTCGATCCAGCGCTGGATCTCGGTGTCGTAGGCGCGACCGAACCGCTCCTTGAAGCTCGGTGTGATGGTTCCGCCCCAGCTGCCGGGGGCGCTCTTGCGGACCAGACCGACGTCGAGACCGATCATCGCGCTGCCCTTCTCGGCGACGAGCTCGGTGCGCACCTCGTATGCGACGCCCGTGGTGACGAACAGTTCGACGTCGACGTGGCGGCCTCCGGCGGTACGCATGATCGCGATCTGCGGGTCGGACAGTCCGTGGCGGGCCGGGGAATTCGGCGTGGGTGTGACGACCTGGACGGAGGTGATCTCCTCGCCGAACAGGAACCGGGTCACGTCGACCTCGTGGACGAGCGAATCCCGCACTGTCATCACCGAATCGAAGTGCTCGGGCACGGCCGGGTTGCGGTGCACGCAGTGCAGCACCAGTGGGTTGCCGAGCTCGCCGCCGTCGACGAGCGCCTTCAGCGCGGCGTATTCGTCGTCGAAGCGGCGCATGAAACCGACCTGGATCAGCCGGATTCCGAGTTCGGCCTCGCGTCGCACCACCTCCAGCGAGGTCTCGACGTCGGTGGTCAACGGCTTCTCGCACAGCACGGGCTTACGGTGTTCGAGACATGCCAGCAGTTGCTTCTCGTGTGCCGGGCCGGGAGTCGCGAGCAGGACGGCGTCGACGTCGGGGTCGGCGATCGCGTCGAGCGGATCGGTGATGGCCCGGCAGCCGGGGATGGTGGCGGCGAGCTGTTCGGCCTTCTCAGTGACGTAGTCGTTCACCACGCTGACGCGGGCGCCGGAGATCCGGGAGGTGATACGGGCGACGTGGTCGGCGCCCATCAGGCCGACGCCGAGCACGGCGATGCGGAGATCGTTCATGGTGTCAGAACCTCACAGACGGGATGCCGCAGGAGCCGAGGTAGTTTCGGGTGCGGGTGGCGATGGGCAACGGGGTGTCGGGGTCGCACGGGTACATGTCCTGCTCGACGATCGCGAACACGTCGATCCCGAGGGATTCGATCTCGGCCAGTAGCGGCGGCATCTCCGGGATTCCCAGCGGCGGTTCGGTCATCGCGCCCAGGCGCACCGCCTCCCCGAAGGGCAGATCCTCGGCGTCGACCTTGGCACGCACCACCGGGTCGACCTGTTTGAGATGCAGATACCCGATGCGTTCCGGGGCGCGGCGGATGATCGCGAGATTGTCCCCGCCGCAATAGGAGATGTGCCCGGTGTCCAGGCACAGATTCACGAACCGGCCGTCGGTGCCGTCGAGGAACCGGTAGACGTTGTCTTCGGTGTCGACATGCGAGTCGGCGTGCGGATGATATTGCGCACGCACCCCGTAGGTTTCGAACATCGCCTTGCCGAGGTCGTTCATGCCACCGGTCTTGCGGGCCCACTGATCGACGGTCAGGGTGCGCTCTTCGAGCACCTCGCCGGTGGCCGGATCCCGCCACATCTCGGGGATCACCACCACGTGTTCGCCGCCGACCGCGGCCGTCAGCTTCGCGACGTCTTCGATCTGCTTCCACACCGAGTTCCAGTTCTCGGCCGCGGGCACCCCGTCCCGGTGCAGATGCTCGAACACCGTGCCCGCCGACAGCCTCAGCCCGCGCGAACCCAGTTCGTCGGCCAGCTGCGCCGGGTCGGTCGGCAGATACCCGTACGGGCCCAGCTCGATCCACGTGTACCCGGCCGCGGCCACCTCGTCGAGGAACCGTGTGTACGGCGTCTGCTGCGGATCGTCGGGAAACCACACGCCCCACGAATCCGGCGCCGATCCCACGTGAATTGTGCTCATACTGCGGTCCTTTCCAGGGAGTTGGGAGTGCCGATGGCTTCCAGGCGCTCTTCGAGTTGTTCGAGGGAGGCGCCCTTGGTCTCGGGGACGACGCGATGCACGAACACGAACGACGCGATGTTCACGACGACGAACAGTGCGAACGTGCCTGTGGAGCCGAGGGCGTTGTTCAGCAGCGGGAACAGGAATGAGATGACCGCGTTGGTGCACCAGAGCACGAACACCGCGATGCCCATGGCGAAGCCGCGCACCGACAGCGGGAAGATCTCCGACAGCAACAGCCATACGCAGGTGCCGATGAACATCTGCACGAACCCGACGAACAGCACCATGCACGCGAGGATCACGTAGCTTCGGGTGGTGTTCTCCGGCAACAGGAATGCCGCCGCGAGGAGGGCCTGGGAGGCGGCGACGCCGGCGAAGCCGATCAGCAGCATGGTGCGCCTGCCGATGAAGCCGAGCAGGATGATGCCGATGATCGTGGTGATCACCGAGGTGACGCCGACCGCGATCGTCGCGACAAGTGCGGCGCTGACGCCAAGGCCGCTCTGCTCCAGGATCGTCGGCGCGTAATAGTTCACGGTGTTGATACCGGTGGCCTGCTGGACGATCGCCAGCCCGCAACCGATCAGCACCACGCGGCGGATCCACGGCACGTCGCGGATCACCGTGAACGGGGTGCTCGCGGTCTTGAGCGTGGGGGTCTTGAGCATGTGACTGGTGTGCTCGACGACGATCGTGTACTCAGCCTCGGCGTCGTCCGGAGTCCGGCTGAGCGCCAACACGTTCCGTGCCTCCTGCAACCGGCCCTTCAGCGCGTACCAGCGCGGGGAATCCGGAAGTGCCAGCATCCCGAGGAACAGCGCGACCGCGGGGATCGACGCGACGGCGAGCATGGTCCGCCACACGTGCGGGTCCTGGATGAGATGGTCGAGCAGGGCGTTGGTCGCGAACGCGAGCATCTGGCCGGTGACGATCATCAGCTCGTTGATCGTGACCATCCGGCCGCGGCGCTCGGCGGGGGCCATCTCGGCGAGGTAGAGCGGGCAGGTCACCGCGGCGGCCCCGACACCGAGACCGAGGATGATGCGGGCGGCGACCATGATCTGTACGTTCGGGGCGAGCGCACACCCGAGTGCGCCGACGAGGAACAACCCCGCGCAGACCAGCAGGGCATTCTTGCGGCCGATGCGGTCGGCGACCCGGCCGCCGAACAGGGCGCCGAAGGCCGCCCCGGGGAACAGCAGCGCGCTGACCACCGTGGCCTCGCCGAACGCCGACAGCGCCAGGTCGTCCTTCATGTACAGCAGCGCCCCCGAGATCACTCCGGTGTCGTAGCCGAACAGCAGTCCGCCGAGGGTGGCGATCACGGTGAGCTTCGTCAGGAACTTGCCCGAACTGCCGGGCGAAGGGTGTGCGGACACGAGCACCTCGTTTCTGGGACTAACGCGCGTTAGTAACGCGCGTGAGGTCTACTATGAACCCGGCCCGTGAATGTGTCAACCGTCACTCCGACCGAACGGACAACCCGTGAGCGCACCCCGGAAACGTCGACCCGACGGCGCGGTACGGCGGCCCACCATGGCCGACGTCGCAGAGCGCGCCGGAGTGTCACGCACCCTGGTGTCGTTCATCCTCGACGGCAAGCCGGGGGCCAGCGACGAGACCCGGCAGCGGGTGCTCGCCATCGCCGACGAGATCGGCTACCGCCCGGACGCGGCGGCGCGCCTGCTCGCCCAGGGCCGCAGCCGCACGCTCGGCGTGATGCTCGACGTCCGCCAGCTGTTCCAGGCCGAACTGGTCACGCACCTCTACCCGGCCGCCGAGCATCTCGGCTACGAGGTGCTGCTGTCGGCCAACCTTCCCGACCGGACCGAGCCGACGGTCGTCGAGTCGCTGCTCAGCCATCGGTGCGGCGCGCTCGTGCTGCTCGGGCCCACCTCCGACGCCGCATACCTCAGGCAGCTCGCCGACCGGGTGCCGGTCGTGGTGGCGGGCCGCCGGCTGGCCGGCGTCAACACCGAATGCCCGCTGGCGACGGTGAGAACCAACGACACCAAAGGGATTCGGCAGGCCATCGACTACCTCGTCGGGCTCGGCCACCGACGCATCCACCACGTCGACGGCGGCACCGACCCCGGCTCGGCCGACCGGTTGCGGGCCTACCGCTCCGCGATGCGGGCACACGGCCTCGGCGACGAGATCGTGGTGATCCCGGGCGCGCACAACGAGGAGGCCGGCGCGGCCGCCGCACGCACGATGCTCGCCGAGTCCGAACTGCCCACCGCGGTGCTGGCCGGTAACGACCGCTGTGCGCTGGGCGTGCTCGACGTGTTCACCCGCGCAGGCGTCGACGTTCCGGGTCAGGTCTCGTTGATGGGGTACGACGACAGCAGGCTCTCGGAGAACCCGCGCATCGACCTGACGACGATCCACCAGGACGCCCGTGAGATCGCACGGCACGCGGTGGATCTGGCGGTGCACATGCTCGTCGACGGCCCGTCGCGGGCGGCCGATGTGGTGCTGGAGCCGACCCTGGTGGTGCGCGGGACGACCGCGCCGCCGCGGGACTGAGCGCGCGGACCTCGGGGGCGCGGCGAATCGCACCAAATCCCCGCGTCCGGTACCGCGCAGCCGTATCTTTTGCAGATGCGCCTGTCCAGCGTCGACGCTGCCTTTTGGTTCGCTGAGAATCTCAAATGGCACATGCACATCGGCGCGATCGCGCTCTGCGACCCGTCCGACGCGCCGGATTTCAGCTTCGACCGGGTCCGCGAGCTGATCATCAGCAGGCTGCCGGAGTTGCCACAACTGCGGTGGCGCGTCGAGGGCGCACGACTGGGACTCGACCGCCCGTACTTCGTCGAGGACGCGGACATCGACGTCGATTTCCACATCCGGCGCATCGCGGTCCCGTCGCCGGGCGGCCGCAAGGAACTCGACGAACTCGTCGGGCGGCTGATGTCCTACAAACTGGACCGGTCCAAACCGCTGTGGGAACTGTGGTTCATCGAGGGCCTGGCCGGGGGCCGGGTGGCCGTCGTGACGAAGATGCACCACGCGGTCGTCGACGGGGTGTCCGGCGCCGGAATCAGCGAGATCCTGCTCGACGTCACCCCGGAACCGCGGCCGCCTGCCGTCGACGCGAGCCGGTCGCTGGTCGGGGTGAAGCCACCGTCGCGCGAGCGTCGCGCGGTCGACGGGCTGATCAACGTGTGGTTCAAGACGCCGTACCGCATCACCCGGCTGCTCGAGCAGACCGTGCGCCAGCAGATCGCCGTGCGCAACATCGACAACAAGCCGCCGCGATACTTCGACGCCCCGAAAGTCCGCTTCAACGGCCCGATCTCACCGCATCGCGCGGTCGCCGGCTCGAGCGTGTCCCTGGACCGGGTGAAGGCGGTGAAGCGGGCGTTCGACGTCAAACTCAACGATGTCGTGCTGGCGCTGGTCTCCGGCGCGCTCCGCGCCTATCTCAAGGAGCGCGGCGAACTGCCCGCCAAGTCCCTCGTCTCGCAGGTGCCGGTGTCCACCCGCACCGAGGCCGACGACGCGGTCGGCAACCAGGTCACCGCGATGACCGTGGTCCTCGCGACCGACGTGGCCGACCCGGCCGAACGGATCAAGACCATCTACGCCTACACCCAGGGCGCCAAGGAGATGACGAGAGCTCTTTCCGCGCACCAGATCATGGGTTACACCGAGACCACGCCACCGGGGCTGCTGGCTCTCGCGTCGCGCGCCTACGCCGCCAGCGGCATCGGCAGCAACGTCGCCCCGATGAACGTCGTGATCAGCAACGTGCCCGGCCCCGAGTTCCCGCTGTACCTCGGCGGGGCGCGAGTCGAACATCTGATGCCCATCGGCCCCCTGCTCTTCGACGTCGCACTGAACATCACCTGCTTCAGCTACTGCGGCGCAGTAGATTTCGGATTCATCACCACCCCTGAGATCGCCGCCGACATCGTCGACCTGGCCGATCAGATCGAGCCCGCACTGCGCGATCTCGAAGTCGCCGCCGGCCTGGTGGTCGATCCGGACCGGCCGAAACCCCGCAAGCGCGGCCGCGCGTAACGCCTACCGTCGGCTTTACAGTAAGATCCTTCAGGACACCGGGAGGTAGCCTGATGACCCACGCCGAGCAGTTCCGGGACGCGCCGATCTTCGACGCCGACCAGCACATGTACGAGACGCCGGACGCGCTGACCAAGTTCCTGCCGGAGCGCTTCTCGCGGGCGGTGCAGTACGGCCAGTTCGGGCGTCACACCCGCATCGTGATCAACAACCGGGTGTCCGACTTCATCCCGAACCCGACGTTCGAGCGGGTCGCCGCGCCGGGGGCACACGAGAAGTTCTTCGCAGGCGAGAACACCGAGGGCCTGACGCTGCGCGAGATGCAGGGCCCGGCGATCGAGGCGCCGCAGGCCACCCGCAACCCGGCCGACCGAGTCGCCGAACTCGACCGCCAGGGCGTGCGCGAGGCGCTGAACTACCCGACGCTGGCGAGCCTGATCGAACACGCGACCGCCGACGATCCCGAGCTGACGCTGGCCGTGATCCACGCGCTGAACCAGTGGATGGCCGAGCACTGGACGTTCGACTACCAGGGCCGGGTGTTCTCCACCCCGATCATCAACCTGTCCGAGGTGGACGGCGCGCAGCGCGAACTCGAGTACGTGCTCGACCACGGCGCGAAGGTGGCGTTGATCAAGCCGGGCCCGGTCAACGGGCTGCGCGGCTGGCGCTCCCCCGCGCTGCCGGAGTTCGACCCGTTCTGGCGGGACGTCGAGGCCGCGGGGCTGCCGATCGTGCTGCACGCCAGCTATCCCCCGCTCGACGAGTACGTCGGCAGGTGGGAGCCGCCGCACACCCAGAACTTCATGGCTCAGAGCGCGTTCCGGTGGATGGTGCTGGGGCACCGCGAGATCGCCGACATGATCACCAGCCTGATCTGCCACGGCACCCTGACCCGGTTCCCGAAGTTGCGGATCGCCAGCGTGGAGAACGGCAGCTCGTGGATCTTCCCGCTGTTCAACGACTTCGAGGAGCTCGCGAAGAAGATGCCGCAGAACTTCGGTGAGCATCCGTTGGAGGTCTTCCGCCGCAACATCTGGGTCAGCCCGTTCTGGGAGGGCTGTGTGTCCGATGTGGTCAACACCGTCGGCTGGGACAAGGTGATGTTCGGCTCGGACTATCCGCATCCCGAGGGGCTTGCCGAGCCGAAGGGCTTCTGGAAGTACGCCGAGGGCATGGATGTGCGCCGCACCTACGACTTCATGGGTGACAACGCGCGCCGGTTCATGGGGCTGCCGATCGCCAACCCCGATCCGGCGGCGACACACCCGCCCGCGCTGACCACTGCCTGAGGCCCACAGTCGCCCTGGCACGTACGGGCCCGCCTAGACTCCGGGGCGATGAACGACGACCGTGCGGTGCAGTTCGTCGGCGCGGGACCCGGCGCCGCGGATCTGCTGACCGTGCGCGCGACGCGGCTGCTGGCGGCCGCCGACCTCGTGCTGTACCCGGGCACGTACCTCGACCCCGGCGTGCCGGCCAACTGCTCACCGTCGGCTGAACTGGTCGACACCGAGGACCTCGACCTCGACGCGATCGTCGGACACCTGGTCGACGGCCACCGCGCGGGGCGCCGGGTGGTGCGGCTGGTGTCGGGCGACCCGTCGGTGTACTCGGCGGTGTCCGAGCAGACCCGCCGACTCGACGCCGCGGCGGTGCCATGGGAGGTGACGCCGGGTGTGCCCGCGTACGCGGCGGCCGCCGCCCGGGTCGGGCGTGAACTGACGGTGCCACTGGTCGCGCAATCCGTGGTGCTGACCCGCACCCAGCGGCGGTCGACGGCGATGCCGGAGACCGAGTCGCTGGCGGCGTTCGCGGCCACCCGCGCCACGCTGGTGCTGCACCTGGCGATCACCCGAACCCGGGAGCTGATGGCCGAACTCGAACCGCACTATGGGGCCGAATGCCCGGTCGTCGTGGTGTACCGGGCCTCGCAGCCGCGCGAACTCGTGCTGCGCGGCACCGTCGCCGACATCGCCGACGCGGTGGAGGCCGCCGAGCTTCGGCAGGCCGCGGTGATCCTGGTCGGCCGCGCCCTGGCCGGCCGGCCCGATCCGGCCGCGGGCGAGAGTTACCTCTACGATCCGGCGCGAAACCGCGGACTCAAGCGGCAGGACCTGCTGTGACAGATTGCGCCGCAGCACTTTACGACGTCATCAACCGGCGCCGCGACACCCGCCGCGAATTCACCGGGGCGGTCGTGGAGCGCGAAGTGCTGCATCGGATCCTGCTCGCGGCGCACGCCGCGCCGTCGGTCGGCATGTCGCAGCCGTGGGATTTCATCCTGGTGCGATCCCCCCAGACCCTGCGGGCGTTCCGCGACCACGTGGCGGCCGAACGCGAGGCTTTCGCCGACAGCCTGGCCGGCGAGCGGGCGGAGACGTTCTCCCGCATCAAGATCGAGGGCATCTGCGAATCCGGTCTCGGCGTCGTGGTCGGGTACCACCCGTCCCGTGGCGGACCGCAGGTGCTGGGCCGGCACACCATTCCCGACGCCGGGCTGTACTCGGTGGTCTGTGCGATCCAGAACCTGTGGCTGGCCGCAACCGCCGAAGGCCTCGGAGTCGGCTGGGTGTCGTTCTACCAAGAAGATTTCCTGCGCTCGCTGGTGGGTATGCCCGCCCACGTGCGCCCGGTCGCGTGGTTGTGCGTCGGACACGTCGGCGACCTGCCCGAGATTCCCGACCTCGAACGGTTCGGCTGGCGTGCCCGCACGTCACTGTCCGCGGTGCTGCACGAGGAGCGCTACCGCGACGACGCGCCATGACGGGCGAACCCCAGCGGACCGACGACGGACACTTCGTCGTGATCGACGGGAGGCGTTGGCGGGCAACGGATCCGTTGATTCCCGAGGACCGTCGAGCCGAGTTGACCCGGATCCTGATGGCGTGGCGGCGGGAGGTGCGGCGCACCCGGGGCACCGACGGCGAGACGACATCGCGCGCCGGCGTGCAGGCGGCGAAGGTCGCGCTGGGCGAACGGGGCTCGCCGCCGTGGTGGGAACAGACCGACGCGCAGCGGCGCACACGGTGGGAGACCGAGGTGCCCGTCCCCGCCGGATTCAGAGCGTGAGCACGCGACCCGCGATCACCAGGTGCACCTCGTCGCATACCGCCGCGACCCGCTGATTGACCGTGCCGAGCAGGTCGCGGAACAACACCCCGGACCGGTGCGACGGCACCACCCCCAAGCCCACCTCGTTCGTGACGACCACGGCGTCGGGGGCGGTGGCCAGCGCGTCGCACAGCGGGTCCAGCCGCGCGTCGACCGCACGGCCCGCCTGCGCGGAACCGGCATCCCACAGACCGTCGTCGAGGACCGCCGTCAGCCACGTGCCGAGGCAGTCGACCAGCACCGGACCACCGGCGTCGCGCACGGCGGCCGCGAGGTCGGCCGTCTCGACCGTGCGCCAGTGCCGCGGGCGGCGCGCCCTGTGCCGCGACACCCTGTCGTCCCAGTCCGGATCGCTGCCGTCGGCCGGTCGGCCCGGGGCGATGTAGGTGACCTGACCGGCGGCGTCCAACAGAGACTCGGCATGCCGAGACTTGCCGGACCGGACACCGCCGGTGACGAGAATCCTCACCCGGTCATCCTAGGAACCGTCGAGCACCATGATCGCCACGTGCAGTGACGTCATGGATTCCCCGTCGTCGAGATCGACGCCGAGCGCGTCCCGGATCGCGTCGAGCCGCTTGTACAGCGCGGGCCTGCTCATGTGCAGCCGCTGTGCGACGGCGGCCTTGTTGCCGGCCAGGCGCAGGTACTCGCGCAGCACCGCCAGGTCGCCGGTGCCCTGCACATCTTGGGCCAGCAGGGCTTTCAGCTCGGTCTCGGCGAACCGCTGGACCCGGCCGTCGTCGCGCAGCAGCGAGAGCAGGCCGCGCAGCCGGATGTCGGAGGCCCGGTAGAACTCCCGGGCGTCGCCCTTCAGCGACAGCGCGACCTCGGCGATGCCGGTGGCCTCACCGAGGCCTGCGATCGCGTCGGTGACCTGTGCGGCCGCCGGCCCGACCGCGACGACAGCTCGCTCGGACCCGTCGACGCGGCGGACCTCGGCGTCGATGCGTCGGGCGAGTGCACCGAGGACCTGGTCGAGCCCCCGCGATCGTGAATCCTTCAGCGACAGAACGGCCCCCACCTCCCCGTCGCCGCGCAGCGAGAACAGCCCGCTGTGGCCCGACGCGTTGACCGTGTGCGCGACGGCGTCGAGGACGGCCATGTTGCGGCGGTGTCCCGCGACCGGATCGGCGACCTCCGGGGGGCGCGCGACGCGCACCACGACGGGCAGGTAGTGCGCGCTGCCACGCAATCCGAGCGCCTGGGCACGGGCCGCGGCGTCGCGGTCGTCGACGATACGGCCGCGCAGCACGTCGTCGATCAGTCCGCTCTGGGCCTGGTGCTGCAGCCCGGTCCGGTTCTGCTCGACCATCCGGTGCATGGCGAGCGCCGCCGCGGCACGCTCGAGGACGGTGGTGGCACGTTGCGCGTCGGCGGGCGCGTACGGCACCACCAGCCGTCCCCACTGCTGGAATCGGGGGCCGACGTCGGTCGCCGACCACGGCTCGGAATTCGCGGCATCACCCGGGCTGCGGCGCGAACGGCGTTCCCAGTCGGACAGCAGGTCGGCGGGGATGCCCGTCGACGCGATCAGGGCTTGATGGGAAAGATCTTCCAGCACAACGTGTTCCCCGAGGAGTCGGGCCGCGGCGTCGACGATGCCGTTCAGTGACGCGCGCTTCATGCTCAGGTCGGTGAACGTCTCGTGGACGCGGCGGTCGAACTCCACGGTCTCGTACTGCTCGGCAACGATCATCCGATGCACGGCCTCGGTGACCTCGACGAAGCGGACCGTCCGGTGCAATACGACCAGCGCGAGGTCGAGGTGTTCGGCGATGGCGCCGACATCCGGCGGGAGCTCCGGGACGACCGTCCCGACCTCGACGACGACGCCGAGCGCACCGGCGTCGGCCAGACCGCGCAGATACTCTCGTGCCGAGCCGGCCAGTGCCGCCCCGGTGGTCAGCACCAGCTCGCCGCCCTGCAGCAGGGTGGACAGATCCGCGAGGTCGCTGACGTGCACCCAGCGGATCGTGTCGTGGAACCGCCGCGCGCTGAGCACGTCGGGCCGACCGCGCTGCACGACGGGCAGCGCGACCACCTCGGCCAGCGTCAACGGCATTTACAGAGTGTAAACCCGACCGGCAAGATCGATACATTTTGTCATCCCCGGCGGGCGCGCCGACACCTCAGAATCGGAGATGTCCCACCAGGCACGCCGAAGACCACGACGGAAGGGCGCCATCTCCATGGCCAAGACGATCTCGCATTGGGTGAACAACGAGGTGTTCGCGGGCACCAGCGGCGCGTCGGCGCCTGTGACCAACCCCGCGACCGGGGTGGTGACCGGACAGGTCGCGCTGGCCTCGGTCGCCGATGCCCAGGCCGTCATCGACGCCGCCGCCGCGGCGTTCCCGGCCTGGCGGGACACCTCGCTGGCCAAGCGCACCCAGATCCTGTTCCGCTTCCGCGAACTGCTCAACGAGCGCAAGGGCGAGCTGGCCGAGATCATCACCTCCGAACACGGCAAGGTCGTCTCCGACGCCCTCGGCGAGGTCGCCCGCGGCCAGGAGGTCGTCGAGTTCGCCTGCGGCATCCCGCATCTGCTCAAGGGCGGCTTCACCGAGAATGCGTCGACCAAAATCGACGTCTACTCGGTACGCCAGCCGCTGGGCCCGGTCGCGATCATCTCGCCGTTCAACTTCCCCGCGATGGTCCCGATGTGGTTCTTCCCGGTCGCCATCGCCGCGGGCAACACCGTCGTGCTGAAGCCCTCGGAGAAGGACCCGTCGGCGTCGCTGTGGCTGGCCGATCTGTGGAAGGAAGCCGGCCTGCCCGAGGGCGTGTTCAACGTGCTCCAGGGCGACAAGACCGCCGTCGACGAGCTGCTCACCAACCCCAAGATCAAGAGCGTCAGCTTCGTCGGGTCCACCCCGATCGCGCAGTACGTGTACTCCACCGGCACCGCCGCGGGCAAGCGGGTCCAGGCCCTCGGTGGCGCCAAGAACCACGCCGTGATCCTGCCCGACGCCGACCTCGATCTGGCCGCCGACGCGATGGTCAACGCCGGCTTCGGTAGCGCCGGCGAGCGCTGCATGGCCATCAGCGCGTGTGTCGCCGTCGGACCCATCGCCGACGACCTCGTCGCCAAGATCCGCGAACGCACCACCGGCCTCAAGATCGGCGACGGCACCAAGAACACCGACATGGGGCCCCTGGTCACCAAGGCCCACCGCGACAAGGTCGCCTCCTACATCGACGCCGGCGAGGCTGCCGGAGCCAAGGTCGTCGTCGACGGACGCACCGTGCAGGCCGACGGTTCCGCTGACGGGTTCTGGCTGGGCCCCACCCTGCTCGACAACGTCACCCCCGACATGTCCGTCTACACCGACGAGATCTTCGGCCCCGTCCTGTCGGTCGTCCGGGTGGACACCTACGACCAGGCGCTGGAACTGATCAACAGCAACCCGTACGGCAACGGCACCGCGA
This sequence comes from Mycolicibacterium parafortuitum, assembly GCF_010725485.1. Taxonomy (NCBI): domain Bacteria; kingdom Bacillati; phylum Actinomycetota; class Actinomycetes; order Mycobacteriales; family Mycobacteriaceae; genus Mycobacterium; species Mycolicibacterium parafortuitum. The sequence continues at coordinate 1,042,196 of NZ_AP022598.1, forward strand.
TCTTCACCAACGACGGCGGCGCGGCCCGGCGGTTCCAGAACGAGGTCGAGGTCGGCATGGTCGGCATCAACGTGCCGATCCCGGTGCCGATGGCCTACTACAGCTTCGGCGGCTGGAAGGCCTCGCTGTTCGGTGACTCCCACGCCCACGGGATGGACGGCGTGCAGTTCTTCACCCGCCAGAAGGCCATCACGCAGCGCTGGCTGGATCCCTCCCACGGCGGCATCAACCTCGGCTTCCCCGAGAACAACTGACCCCAACACCCGCGAGCGTGCGTGTCGGCAGCCGACACGCCGCCCGCGGACCGAACTTCACGCACGCTCGCACCCCACCAAAGGAACGACAGTGACGATCACAGACCAGCCCACCGACGCCGCCGTGCTGCCCACCGGCGAGGCCGTCGACTCCGCGATCGAACGGGGCCGGCGCGCCTACGAACTCGACCGCAAGCACGTGTTCCACTCGTGGTCGGCGCAGGCGCAGATCAACCCGATGACGGTGCTGGCCGCGCAGGGTTCGTACGTGTGGGACGGTGACGGCAACAAGCTGCTCGACTTCTCCTCACAGCTGGTGAACACCAACATCGGCCACCAGCACCCGAAAGTCGTTGCCGCCATTGCCGATCAGGCCGCGAAGCTGTGCACGATCGCCCCGCAGCACGTCAACGACGCCCGCTCCGAAGCCGCCCGGCTGATCGCCGAGCGCACCCCGGGCGATCTGAACCGGGTGTTCTTCACCAACGCCGGTGCCGACGCCGTCGAGCACGCGGTGCGGATGGCCCGGCTGCACACCGGCCGCTACAAAGTGCTGTCGCGGTACCGCTCGTATCACGGCGGCACCGAGACCGCGATCAACCTGACCGGCGACCCGCGCCGCTGGCCCAACGACCACGGCAACGCCGGCATCGTGCACTTCGACGGCCCGTTCCTGTACCGGTCGACGTTCCACGCCGAGACCGAGGAGCAGGAAACCCAGCGCGCGCTGGAGCATCTCGACCGCCTGGTCCGGATGGAGGGCCCGTCGACGATCGCGGCGATCATCCTGGAGTCGGTGCCGGGCACCGCGGGCATCATGGTGCCGCCGCCCGGATACATGGCCGGGGTGCGCGAGATCTGCGACCGGCACGGCATCGTGTTCATCGCCGACGAGGTGATGGCGGGCTTCGGCCGGACCGGAAAGTGGTTCGCCATCCAGAATTTCGACGTCGTCCCGGATCTGATCACCTTCGCCAAGGGCGTCACCTCGGGCTACGTCCCGCTCGGCGGCGTCGCGATCAACGACGCGATCTACTCCAGCTTCGCCGACCGCGCCTACCCGGGTGGGCTGACCTACTCCGGTCACCCGCTGGCGTCGGCCTGTGCCGTCGCGACCATCAACGCGATGGAGGACGAGGGCATGGTGGACAACGCCGCCCGGATCGGGCGCGACGTGCTCGGCCCCGGTCTGCGTGACCTCGCGGCCCGGCACCGCTGCGTCGGCGAGGTCCGTGGTCTCGGCGTGTTCTGGGCCATCGAGCTCGTCGCGAACCAGCAGACCCGGGAACCGTTGGCGCCCTACGGCGGTTCCAGCCCGGCGATGACGGCGGCGCTGGCGGCCTGTAAGTCCGGTGGTCTGCTGCCATTCGCGAACTTCAACCGCATTCACGCGGTCCCACCGTGCAACGTCACCGACGACGAGGTGGCCGAGGGCCTGCGGATCCTCGACGCGGCCCTGACCGTCGCCGACGACTACACGGTCTGACGTACCCAGGCCGCCGCATCGACGACGTCGTGCACCGTCGGCACCCCGGGCGCCCGGGGTGGCCGGCGCACGATCACGACCGGCACGCCGAGCGTCGTGGCTGCGGCCATCTTGGGCCAGGTGTGTTCTCCGCCTGAGTCTTTGGTGATCAACACGTCGGCGGCATGCTCACGCATCAGCGCCAGCTCGCCGTCGAGCAGGTAAGGACCTCGGCTGGTCAGCAGTCGCCACGCGGCGGGCAGATCGACGTCGGGGGCCTGGACGACGCGGGCCAGCACGGCGTGGTCTCGCAGGGCGGGCACGAAGCGTGCCATCTCCTGGCGGCCCACCGTCAGGAACGGTCTGGCCCCGAGGCCGGCGGCGGCGCTCGCCGCGTCTTCGTGGCTGTCGACCCAGTGCCAGCTGTCGCGGGACCGGTCGGACCAGCCCGGGCGTTCCAGCCGCAGCAACGGGGTGTCGGTGCCGCAGGCGGCAACGGCGTTGGCGGAGATGGTCTTCGCGAACGGATGTGTCGCGTCGACGACGGCGGCGTAGTCGCCCAGCACCGCACGCAATCCGTCGATCCCGCCGAACCCGCCGATGCGGACCTCACCGACCGGTAGCCGCGGATCGGCGACACGGCCGGCCAGCGACGACGTCACCTCGACGCCGTCTGCGGTCAGCGTCTCGGCCAGCGCGCGGGCTTCCGCGGTGCCGCCGAGGATCAGGACACGCATCCCGGCGCCCCGGGCGGGAGGAACGGAAGCCCCTCGGGTGGACCGTTCTCGGCGAGGCCGAGCAGCGCATCGACGTCGAGATGTCGTTCGACGAGGTCGCCGAGCAGGTCCAGGCGGGCCTCCCGCGCGCCGGTGAACGAGACGCCCGACGGTGCCACGCCGAGGGTTTCGTGCAGGAACCGCCCGCGCAGCGCGTCCCCCTCCAGCGCGCCGTGCCACATGGTGCCGAACACCTGCCCGCTGCGGGCCCCGCCGAGGAAGTCCTCGACGCCGTCGCCGCGGGAGATCCGGCCGTGGTGGATCTCGTATCCGGTCGCCGCGGTACCGAGCCAGTCGCCGTCGGGAAGCCGAAGAGACTTCTCGGCGTCGAACCTCGTCTCGACGTCGAGCAGACCCAGCCCGTCGACCTCGGCGGGGCCTCCCTCGATACCGTCCGGGTCGCGGATGGTGCGACCCAGCATCTGGAAGCCGCCGCAGATGCCGAGCACCGGTTTACCCGCCGCGGCATGGGCCAGCACCGCGCGGTCCAGACCCCGCGTCCGCAGCCATGCGAGATCGCTGATCGTCGACCGGGTTCCGGGCAACACGATCAGATCGGCATCGGCCAGTGCACCCGGATGCGAGGCGAACACGACGTCGAGGCCGGGTTCCAGGCCGAGTGCGTCGACGTCGGTGAAGTTACTGATCCGCGGCAACCGGATCACCGCGACCCGGCGCGCTCCTGTCTGCGCGGAGCGGCGGCCCTGCAGGTCCAGCGCGTCCTCGGAGTCCAGCCAGATGTCCGGATGCCAGGGCAGGGTTCCGTATACCGTTCTGCCGGTGAGCCGTTCGAGGTCGCGCAAGCCCGGGGACAGCAGCTCGCGATCGCCCCGGAACTTGTTGACCACGAAGCCGGCGATCAGCGCCTGATCCTCGGGCGCGAGCAGCGCCACGGTGCCGAAGAACGCGGCGAACACCCCGCCGCGGTCGATATCGCCGACCACGACGGTCGGCAGGCCGGCGTGCCGGGCCAGCCCGAGGTTCACGTAATCGCCTGCACGCAGGTTGATCTCGGTGGGGCTGCCCGCCCCCTCCGCGATCACGACGTCATACCGGGACGCCAGGTCGTCGAAGGCGGCGTGCGCGGCCTCGGCCAGCGCTCGGCGCCCCTCCAGCCAGTCAGACGACGACACCTGCCCCCAGGGCCTGCCCATCAGCACGACGTGGCTGCGGCGGTCGCTGCCGGGTTTGAGCAGCACCGGGTTCATCGCGGCCTCCGGTACGGCGCGCGCGGCGAGAGCCTGAATCCATTGTGCGCGCCCGATTTCCACGCCATCGCCGTCGGGGCCGAGGCAAACCATCGAGTTGTTCGACATGTTCTGCGCCTTGTACGGCGCCACCTTCACCCCGCGACGCACCAATGCCCGGCACAGCCCGGTGGTGACCGCGGACTTCCCGGCGTCACTCGTCGTGCCGGCGACCAGCAGGCCGGTCACCGGGGCCGCCTGATCAGGAACGCGTCCATCACCCAGCCGTCGTCGGCTTCGGCATCGGCGCGGGCCGCGGCGATCGCGGCGAGCACGTCGCACACCCGCCCGGTGACCAGACGCTCTCCCGGCGCGCCGAGGTTGGCGCCCCACCAGATCGACCAGTCGTCGAGGCCGGTGAAGTCGACGCGATCGGTGGGCGGGTTGAGCATCGCGACGATGTTGTCCAGGCCGGCCGCAACGGCTTCCTGGAGCCGGCGCCCGGTGGTGATGTGCACGGGGCGGCCGACTTCGTGCAGCACGATCCGGTGTCGTGCGGCCAGCAGCTGCGGTGCGCTGATCCCAGCCAGCACGTCATAGTCGAGGTCGACGCCGAGCGCGCGAACCTTCTCGACGACGCGGATCGTGGAGTCGTACAGCGACGGGTCGCCCCAGACCAGGAACGCCGCGGTGCCGCCCCGTTCCCGCAGTATCCCGGCGTACTGGGCGGCACGGGCGTCGTGCCAGTCTCCGACGGCGCTCTCGTAACCACCGGCGGTCAGCCCGCGGGAACGGTCGCGCGGCGGATCGGGCAGTGCGACGAGCTCGGCGTCACCGTAGCGGCGCAGGATCTCGCGGCGCAGCCCCAGCAGCCGGTCGTCGTGGGCCTTCTCGGCGGCCAGCACGTACTCCACCGACCGCAGCGCCTCGGCGACCTCGGCGGTGACGTGCTGCGGGCCCATACCGACGCCGAGGATCCTGACCCTGACCGGCGTGCCCATGGCAGCGATTCTGCCCGGCCCGTTCACGGCGTGCGGAGCAGGGCTGCCGCCGCTCCCGCCACGGCGTCGGTGACGCTTGCGATCGTCGCGCTGTCGAGTTTCCAGCACTGCCAGTACAGCGGCACGTCCAGATGCTGGTCGACGATCGGCACGAAGGACTCGTCGAGCAACTGCACCGGGAACATCCCCCACCCGAGTCCGGCACGCACCGCGGCGGCGAAGCCCTCGGGGGTGGGAATGTAGTGTACGGGCCTTCGTACATCGCGACGGAACACCTTGCGCACCAACTGGTCCTGCAGCGCGTCGGCACGGTTCCACGCCAGCGACGGCGCCGCGGCGACGGCCTCGGCGGTGAAACCGTCGGACAGGTGACGGTCGAGGTAGGCGCGGGTGGCGACCGGAACATAGCGCATCACGCCGAGCGGATGCACCCGGCAGCCGCCCACCGGGGTGCGTTCGGTGGTCACGGCACCCATCACCACCCCTTCACGCAGCAGCCTGGCCGAGTGATCCTGATCCTCGATGCGGACGTCGAAGAGCACGCCGGGCAGCCGGGCGAACACATCGGTGAACCAGGTGGCCATCGAATCGGCGTTCACGGCGATCGCGATCCGCGCCGACGCCGAGCTCCCACCGCGCATCTCTGCCAGCGTCTCGGCCTGCAGCAGCGCTGTCTGGGCGGCCAGTCGCAGCAGGGGCACACCGGCGGGAGTGGCCACACACGGTTTCTCGCGCAGCACCAGCACCTGTCCGACGCGCTGCTCAAGGGCCTTGATGCGCTGGCTGACCGCCGACGGCGTCACGTGCAGATGCTCGGCCGCCGCGTCGAAGCTGCCGTGCTCGACGACGGCGGCCAGCGCCGCGAGCTGCGCGGTGTCGAGCTGTTCGGTCACGGTCCGCCCATTTTCGCACCCGGCGAACACCCGCGTCGCATGAACATACGGGTATCGCCGATCCGTCTGACGATATCGCCGATTCCGACACAATCTGCCGGATCTGGTCATACGTTCTTCCCAGGTTGTCACACCAGACGGTCAGGAGTCCGCATGACGATCAGCACCTCCGTTCAGAACGTGTTCGACGCCGGGTTACCGACGCTGACCTACGACCTGGCCGCCACTCCCGCCGAGGTGTGGCCGGACCTGCGCGACGCGCAGCGCGCCGCACCGATCGCGATCGGCCCGCTCGGCCCCGAGGTGCTCTCCTACGAGATGGCGCGGGCGATCCTGCGCGACACCCGCTTCAAGGTTCCACCGGGCATCAACCTCGCCGCCCAAGGTGTCACGTCGGGACCCTTGTTCGACAAGGTGATGTCGAGCCTGCTGTGCCTGGAGGGCGCCGAACATCAGCGGCTGCGCAAGCTGGTGTCGAAGGCGTTCACCCCTCGGGCCACCGAACGACTGCAGGACACGATCGTCGAGGTGTTCTCGGATCTCGTCGATCAGGTCGCCGATGCGGGCCGGTGCGACCTGGTGGCCGACGTCGCTCGGCCGTATCCGATCCCGATCATCTGCGCGCTCCTCGGGGCGCCCCGCGAGGACTGGCGGCTGTTCTCCGAGTGGGCCGAGGGCGTCATCCGCGGCTTCAGCTTCAGCACCGATATCGCCGCCATTCAGGACGAGGTGATGCGGGCGTGGCTCGGACTGGACGACTATGTCGACGAGATGGTCGAGCACCGACGCGCGCACCTGACCGACGACCTGCTCTCCGACCTGATCCGCGCCGAGGACGACGGTGATCGGTTGACGAAAGCCGAGCTGAAGATGCTCGCGTCGAGCCTGCTGATGGCGGGCACCGACACCACCCGCAACCAACTGCCCGCGTCCGTCCAGATGCTCTGCGAGCAGCCGGACCAGTGGGCTCTCCTCACCGACCGGCCCGACCTCGCGATGCGCGCGGTGGACGAGACGATGCGCTTGTCGCCGGTCGTATGTGGCACGCCGCGGATCGTCTCGCACGACGTCGAGTTCGGTGGTTTCGTGTTCCCGGCGAACACGTTCGTGTTCGTGAACATTTTCGCGGCCAACCGGGACCCGGCGGTCTACGCCGATGCCGAGCGATTGAACCTCGATCGTGAGAGCGCGCCGCCGATCCTGACCTTCAGCGGCGGTGCGCACTATTGCCTGGGGGCGAACCTCGCCAGACGTGAACTCGCCGAGGCGCTGCGCATCCTGGCAGGACGCTGGTCGAATCCCCGCCTGTGCGGGGATGTTCCGTGGAAACCGATGCTCGGCCTGACCGGTCCGACGGAGCTCCAGCTGGAGTTCGATGCGTAGCAGGGGCTGGGCGGGTCACTGGCCGGCGTCCGACGAGGAGGCCATCACCCGGATCCTCGACGCCGCGGATGCCATCGTGGCCGAGCCTGGGTCGGCCCTGCGCATCGCGGATGTGGCCCGGGCGCTCGGCGTGACCCGGCAGACGGTGTACCGCTATTTCCCGCACCCCGAGGCGATCCGACTCGCGAGCGCGATGCGGGCCGCGGACGGATTCCTCGACCAACTGGCCGACCACGTCGGCGGGATGACCGATCCGGTCGCGGTGATGGTCGAATGTGTGGCCTACGCCGTCGAGCGGCTGGCCGGGAATCCGCAGTTCGAAACCCTGCTGGCCGCGGGCCGCGACGGTGGCCCCTCGGTATCGCTGACCTCCGACACCGCGCTGGCGCTCACCCGCACGATGCTGCACCGTTTCGACATCGACTGGCAGCAGCACGGTTTCGACGCCACAGCGCTCGACGAGCTCGGCGAGCTGACCCTGCGCACAATGCACTCGATTCTGGTCGACCCGGGCGAGCCGGCCCGCCGCGGTCCGGAGTTGCGCCGGTTCGTCGCGCGCTGGCTGGGCCCGGTGATCCTGTACCCGCGTCTCACACAGGCGGTCGTCGCGATCACCGCACCCGGTGCCGGGTCAGCTGCCCGGTCGTGATGGGTGCACCCGATCCGGGTCAGCCGACGGTTGCGGAGGTGTTGACCATGACCTCGGCGGGTGCGGGTGCGTTGACCCTGCCCGCGACGAAGTCGGCTGCCTGCTGGGTGAATCCAGCCTGCACGTACTGGCTGTGGGCGGGCCGGTCGTCGCCGTTGGAGCACACCGGATCCGCCCCGTTGCACAGGTCGATCGTCTTGGTGCCGTAGAGGGGGCTGATCGTGGTGAGCGGGCGGCCGATCTTGGTCGACGGGTTGCCGAACACCGCCACCGCGGAGACGTGGTCGGCGACGGCCGGCGGCATCGGGCGTCCGAATCCGAACGCGGCGCCGGGATCCGCGGTGATCAGATCGACGGCCGCGGCGCCCTGGGAGTATCCGCCGACGACGATGCTGGTGGACGGGCATGCCGCGGCGATGGCCTGGATGTGCGCGCTGGCATCGTCGGCCCCGAGCGGCGCCGACTGCAGGAAATCGTAAGAGGCTGGGTAATTCACGGCGTAGGCGCTGACGGTGCGCCCGCCCAGCGCGTTCTGCAGGTCGTCGACGAAGGCCTGTCCGACCCGGCCCAGCCCGACCGGTTCGGCGGTGCCGCGGGCGAATACGACCTCGACATCCGGACAGGATTCGGCGGCCTGCGCGGTGGCTGCGCCGGGACCCAGAAGGCCCGCGGCAGCGACACCGCCGACTCCGGCCATGATCAGGGCGCGTCGCACGGTTCGGCGATCGGACATCTGTGGTCTCCTCAGTCGGTGCCGCTCCTGCGGCGTCTTCAAGTGGAATGTCTGAAGTACTGCGGAAAATTCCACCCGATCGAGAAGCGCCGGCCAATGCTGCTAGCACCCATCCGTCTCACCCTGTTGGCTGCAGCCGATATCCCACCGATACCGCCTCGAGAGGTTCGTAGACGGCGAGGTAACGGCCTATGAAGTCGAGCAGTGCCGATACCACCGCGTCGAGCAGCACCGGCCACACCGGACGGGCGGGCTCGCCGAGCGGCAGCACGACCGCGGTGGCGATGCCCGACGGCGTGGGCACCTCGACTGCCTCGCCCGGTGCGCCGTAGACGCCGTCGGTGGTGCCGTCGAACAGGTCGTTCACCCAGCCGATGGTGATGTCGGCGGCCGCCTCGATGTTGCGCTTGTGTGAGAACCCGGCCACCACGTACTCGGCGAACTGCACGAGCGGGTTGCCGCCCTCCATGTAGTCGATGTGCAGACCGCCCCGCAGCCCGACACCGGTGAACCGGTCCGGCCGCGCGAGCCGGAGCTTGTCGGCCATGTCGCCGTCACGGCTCCAGGCGTACCGCTCCGAGGAGATCAGATAGATGGGCGCGTCGTTGCCGTCGCGCAGGGTGTTCAGTGCCGCGCCGACCACCGGCGAGCCGGCCGGCTCGACGCCGTCGAGCATCACCACGCCGACCAGATCGTCGAAAGCATCTGTGCCGACCAGGTATCCGGCCACACTGGTGACCATCGTCCCGCCGGCGGAGTGGCCGACGAACGCGAAACGTTCGGGCAGGGTGATCACGTATCCCGCTGCCGTCGAGGCGCTTTCGTTCAACACGGCCCGGTCGCCGGTGAACAGTTCGGCGACCGCACGGTGCATGGTGGTGCCGCCGACCCACGCCGCGTCGGGAGAGAAGAAGTTCGACGTCAGCGACGGCGCCATCACGATCGCATTGGTGCGCTCGGCCAGCCGCGCCGCAGTGTGGCTGTACATCGGTCCGCTGGCAAGGAAGCCGTGTTGCAGGTACACGAACCGGGTGTCGTCGTCGATCTCGGCGGGGAAGTACCAGTCGGCCTGGACGGAGCGGCCACCGCCGATCGGCAGGGTCAGCGTCGAGGTCCGGACCGTCACGGTGCTGTTCGGCAGCAGCACCGGCGGGCCGTCGATGACGTGGATCAGCCCGACGAGCAGGTCGACCACGATTCCGCCGACCACGTTGAGCAGGGTCGGTCGCCGCGCCGGCGGGTTATCGGCGGCTTCGGCCCGTGCGACGGACACCGTGGCGGCTTCCGGCACGGTGTTGTCTTCTGGCCCGGTGTTGCCTTCTGGCCCGATGGCGTCTTCGGACTCGGCGGGTCCGGATTCGTCGCCCGGATCCGGGATGACTGTCGGCTCCGGGTCGGGTCCGGGTTCCGGCGCGATGGCGTCTTCGGGCACGGCCAAGGCCGGTTCCTCGACCGACTGCTCGACTCCAGGCTCGTCGTCGATCTGCTTCTCCGAGCGCGGTTTTCGCGCATCACGGTCAGGATCGTCGCCGTCCCGTTCGTCGCGGCCGGCGCGACGCGGCTCGGCGCTGCCGGTCCCGGCCCCTGCCTCGTCGGAGTCCGCCGACTCGCGGCCGCGCCGTTCGGCGGCTTTCGGTTTGGCCGACGCCTCGGCTGTCGACGAGGTCGCGGCCGCGGTGTCGCCGTCGCCAGGTTCGGCCGCGGCGGCCGGCGCGATGACGACCAGCCATCCCGATACTGCCGCGGCGGCGGCACCTGTCATCGCCAGATGTGTCCATCGCCGCGCCATCGACAACCCCCGATTTAATGAGACAAATGCATTCAGTTGTCTATTTATAGGCGTCCCGCCCTGCGAGGACAAGAGCCGCGCCTACGCTGGACGCGATGGCCAGCCCCGATGCCCCCAGGACGTCGGCTCCGCGTCGGCGGGGCCGACCCGCCGGGGGTGGCAAGTCGTCCGAGCAGGCCCGGACGGTCCTGATGGATGCCGCGGAGCAGTCGATCCTGCGCCGCGGATTCGCTGCCTCGACGATGGAGCTCATCGCCCATGAAGCCGGGTACTCGCGGGCCGCGATGTACCGGCACTTCCCCAATCGCCGGGTCCTGCTGGAAGCGCTGGTAGCCCGCAAGACCCACAGGCATCAGCTGGAGATCGTGGATCGGTTGCCCGCCCGTGCCGGTGTCGCCGAGCTTCTCACCGAGGGCCTGGTGATCGTCGCGACCGAGTTGATCCACGATCCGCTGTTGCAGACGTTGTCCGAACAGACCGACGACGGCAGCGTCGCGCACCTGGTGGCTCAGGCGGCACGACTCGACGAGCTGGTGGCGCAGATGTTCGACACCGCGGACGACAGGGATGGACGGCCGGTCCTGCGGGCCGGGGTCGAGGCGGGCGACGCCGGCCAGTTCCTGATCGCGACCGCGCTGACCCTGTTGCTCGGAGTCGTTCCCGGCCTCGACGACCCCGAGACCGCACGCCGCTACATTCGGACCTTCGTGCTGCCGGCGATCGTGTCGGATCCGCCGCCGCCGCAATCGGTGTTCGGCACCTAGACGCCGACCTGCTGGCGCTGCAGGTAGTGTTCGGCGGCCCGGGCGATGAAATCCTCGGTGGGCTTCGGCTTCCACCCCAGTTCGCGCGTCGCTTTGGCGTGGCTGGCCGGGGACGTGTGCGCGAGCAGGAACGCGCTTTGCCTGCTCATCGGAATCTGCACGGGCAGAACGGATCCGATCGCATCGGCGAGATATGCGAGGCCGAACACCAACGCCATCGGGACACCGATCCGCGGCCTGCGGGCGCCGACCGCGTCGGCGGCGGTGGTCACCAGGTCCCGGTGGGTCATGAACCGTTCGGAGACGATGTAGCGCTGCCCGACCCTGCCCCGCACCGACGCGCGCAGCATCGCATCGGCCGCGTCGTCGATGCCGACCACCTCGGCGCCGACGCCGCGCACGTAGAACGGCATCTTCCCGAGCGCGGCCATCTGCACGAACATGCCCTGGCGGGGCTGCCAGTCCGGCGGCCCGTACGGGTTGGACACGTTGAGCACCACGGCGGGAACCCCCCGTTCGGCGGCGTAGGACAGCACCAGTTGTTCGGCGGCGCGCCGGGATTCGATGTAGCCACCGGCGCGGTCGGCCCAGTTGAACGGCGTGTCCTCGTCGACCTCCTCACCGTTGTCGCCGACGGCGACGGTGCCGATGGTGCTCAGGAACACGAATTTGTCGAGGTTCGCCGTCGCCGCGACGTCGAGCACCTTGCGTAGCCCTTCGACGTTCGTCGCGAACAGCGGAGCGGGATCCTTGAGTTCGGCCCTGGTGTCGACGATGCAGTAATAGACGACGTCGCGGTCGGCCATCGCGGCCGCCGCCGTGTCCGGATCGAACGGGTCCCCGAGGGTCCGCTCGACCTCGATTCCGTCGATGCCGCGGGTCGAACTCGACGGCCTCAACAACACGCGCACGTCGGCGCCGCCGGCGGCCAGGTGGCGGGCCACGCAGGCGCCGACATTGCCGCTCGCACCCATCACCAGGGCCCGCTGGCCCGCAACCGTCACATCGTCGCTGCTCGTCATAGCAGCGTCATCGTAACCGCGACGGCTACCGTAAGTACGACAGTTCGGCCGACTACCGGACGTGCTGGCGCAGTACCGCAGCCGCGTCGGACTCGGTGTCGTACACGCGCACGATGGCCTGATCGCCCGGTTTGAGGAATGTGGACTCACCGAGCGATGTGTAGCGGGTTGCCCCGATACCGATCAGGACCTTCTCCGGATGGCCGCTGGCGACCATCAACGCACCGACGTCCTCGAGCGGGGTGTCCGGCGACCCCTTCTGGTTCGCGAGCCGCTCGACGATCCAGTCCAGCAGGACCTCGCCGTAGTAGGAGTAGCCGATCAGCGGGCTGTCGACGCCGTACTCGTGCTCCTCGCCGCCGCTGTCGAGGAAGCAGACCAGTCGCAGCGTCGAGGTGGGCCCGTCCGGGGTGAGGTCGGAGATGTCGAAGAACTCGCTGGAGACCCCCTTCGACGACGGTCCCCAGTTCTTCTTGTGGCTGATCTTCGGGGCCCCGGGCCGCCGGATCGAGCAGTCGTTGAAAGCGCCGAGCGCGAACGGCTGCAAGGTGACGACGGTGTCGCCCTCCCACACCACGTGGCAGGCCAGTCCGACCTCGGGTTCGATCTGCAGATTCAGTGGGCCGTCGGTCTCGGCGGGCAGCACGATCTCGTCATTGGACAGCGGGAACTCGCCGAGGAAGGTCTCGGAGCCGGGCGCGTACCAGGGGAAGATCCCCTTCGGCGCAGCGCCCTCGCTCGCCACGTTGACGAAATCGACCGCCTCCCCCGCCTGCTCCAAGTGGCCCGCGAAGTTGCCCGCCACCCCGAATCCGAACCAGTTCCGCATCTCGCTCAGTGGGATTTCGATCACGGGCAGCAGCGTACGCCTGACTTCGGGCCGCCACTCCGACCCGGTGGGCTGATATTTCCCCGCCCGGCGGGGTACCCCAGCCCCGCAGCAGAACGGAGGGTGGAAACGATGAGCAAAGGTCCTCAAGCGTCGCGCGACGAATCAGATTCGTCGGCGACGGCTGGCACGCATTACGACACGGCAGCAGCACCACCACCGGGACCCGTCGACCACGGCCGCGACGGCGGGATGGCGACCCGGGAGCTGGCTCCCGAGATCGCCGAACCCGACGACTGACCTTTTACGGGTAGTTCAGTCCGCAGTCGACTTCCATCATCACCGTGTTGGCCTCGGCGCCTTCGGTGGTGTTGACGACCTCGCAATTCTCCAGCAGTCCGCCGTCGTTACCGACCACCTGGACGCTCTTGCCCTCCGCCTGCAGCGCGGCGACCTCGTCGGCGGCGGTGGGGGCAGCGCCTGCGGTGCCGCCGGGGGCGGGGGCCGGGTCGTCTGGTTCGGCGAGCGCATTGCCGGAAAAGGCCAGTGCGGCCGCAACGGCGAGGGCACCGGTGCCGGTGACGAACGTCAAATGCTTCATGACACACCTTCCTCACATCGAAGGAAACTCGCGGGCCGCGCGACACTTCGGCGTATCGGAAAGCGGCCTCCGATACCGGGTTCCCCGCCGTCGCGAGGTTCTAACCTGCGAAAATCAGTGAACTTCAGGCTGACCGGACCGCATATCATCGGACCGTGCCCAGAAAGCATTCGGCGGCGCGGGCCGGCGTCGGTCCTGATGCGGATACGAAATCCGCAAGGACCCGCGCGCGCATTCTCGACGCCGCCGCCCATGTGCTCAGCGTGAAGGGTTACGCCGGGACCCGCCTCACCGACGTCGCGGAGTACGCCGAGGTTCAGGCCCCCGCCATCTACTACTACTTCTCGTCCCGCGAAGAGCTGATCGAGGAAGTCATGTTCGCGGGCGTCGCCGAAATGCGGCGCCACCTCAAGGACGTGATCGACGATCTGCCCGCCGACACGTCAGTACTGGACAAGATCCTCGCCGCGGTCGAAGCGCATCTGAGGCACGAACTGGAACTCTCCGACTACGCCACCGCGTCGATCCGCAACTCCGGACAGATCCCTGAGCATCTACGGACCCGGCAGCGCAAGGAGGAGGCCGCCTACGGGCGGATGTGGCGCAAACTCTTCGACGAGGCCGTCGCCGAGGGCACGATCGACCCCGGCCTGGATGTCAGGACCGCTCAGCTGCTGGTGATGGGTGGATTGAACTGGGCGGCTGAATGGTTCGACCCCCGTAAGTTCTCGATCGACGACGTCGTACGCAATGCCCAGATTTTGGTCCGCAACGGACTGACGGCGGCCTGACGCGAACACCTGATGCATATTCGGTGTCCCGACGATGAGATGCCGGCTACACGGTGGTCGGCACCGGGGTCTTGTCCACGCTGACCAGATCGGCCGGCCGCTTCCGCAGGGGTCCGGTCTTGCCGTGTGTGGCATAGATGACCAGTCCGACGAAGGCCAGCCCGCCGACGAGATTGCCGATCACCGTGGGGATCTCGTTCCACAGCAGGTAGTCCACGATGGTGAACTCTCCGCCGAGCATCAGTCCCGACGGGAACAGGAACATGTTGACGATCGAGTGTTCGAAGCCGAGGTAGAAGAACACCGTGATCGGCATCCACATCGCGATCACCTTGCCCGGCAAGCTGTCTGACATCATCGCGCCGACGACGCCCGTGGACACCATCCAGTTGCACATCACGCCGCGGATGAACAGCGTCAGCATCCCGGCCGCGCCGTGATCGGCATAACCCACGGTCCGGCCCTCCCCGATCTGGCCGATCGCCTGCCCGACGGCATCGGGTTCGACGCTGAACCCGTAGGTGAAGTAGATCGCCATGAACACGGCCACGGTCAGCGCACCGGCCAGATTGCCGAGGAACACCCACCCCCAGTTGCGCAGCATCGGACCGAGCGTGACTCCCGGTCGCTTGTCCAGCCAGGCCAGCGGAACAAGTGTGAAAACTGCTGTCAGAAGGTCGAATCCGAGCAGATGCAGCATGCAGAAGCCGACCGGGAACAGCAGGGCACCGACCAGCGGCTCCCCGGTCTTCGTCGAGATGCTCACCGCGAACGCCGCGGCCAGCGCAAGGATCGCGCCGGCCATGAACGCGCGGATCAGGGTGTCGCGGGTGGACATGAACACCTTCGATTCGCCGGCGTCGATGATCCGGGTCGCGAGGTCGGCGGGTTTGACGTAGGACATGACTCGTTCCTCTCTCCGGATCACCAGTGGTACGGCAGGAATTTGCCGTCGATCGTCACCACGACGCGGTCACCGTCCGGGTCGGCGCGTCGCTCGAAGTTCACATTGCAGTTGATCGCGCTCATGATCCCGTCACCGAACTCCTCGTGGATCAGTGCCTTGAACGCCGGACCGTAGACGTTGATCAACTCGACGAACCGGTAGATCGTCGGATCGCTGAGCAGCGCCGGATTCTCCGTGCGGTAGAGCTGGCGTTGCAGTGCCGCAACAGTTTCCGGGCTGAGCCCCAGCAACTCGCCGACGGCACCGGCCTGGGCCTTCGGCATCGGGTGACTGCCCAGCATGGCGGCCACCGTCCAGACCAGCGGCCGGTCGATGTGGTCGGCCAGTTTCTGCCAGCTGATACCGGTCTCCAGTCGGCGTTGTTCGATCTCGGCCATCACGGGCGAGGCGGGGTCGTAAGCCATCGGCGCTCCTTGGGTCATGGGGTCTTGCCTCTCATATCAGCGGCTCACGGTGGGGTTTGCCCATGGCAGAAGGCGCAGGACACCCGGCATTTCGCGCATCACCGAGCAACTGTGCCGCCGCTTAACGGCGCTGTAACGAGTGGAGAAAGCCGCCGAAATCCGGCGGTCCTAGCCTGAGCCCCGATACCGAAGGCCAGGTGGATGGTGATCACCCGAATCGAGAACGCAGAACCTCCGCACATCGCGACCGCGCTGGACGCCGGGACGCTGTCCGCGGTGATCGACGTGGCGCCGACCCCGCTGTGGGTGATCGCTCCGGACGGCACGGTGGCGCTGGCGAATCAGGCCGCGCTGAGCATGCTCGGCTACCGCAGCGACGACGCTGTGATCGGGGCACCGAGCCACGACACCCTGCACGAATGGCATCCCGACGGATCACGGTACCCGTCGGAGTCCTGCCCGATCCTCGACGGCTGCGGCACCACATCCGTCACCGCCCACGAGTGGTTCATCACCCGTGCGGGACAACCGATTCCGGTCACCTGGTCGGCCCGGCCGCTCGGCACCGACGGCACCCGACTGCTCGCGTTCGCCGACGCGTCCGATCGCATCGCGGCGCAACGCCCCGCCGGTCGGCACCTCGCCGCCGCCGCGCGGTCGCGCACCGAACTGCGCTCCCGCCTAATGGCTCATATCGGTTCGCGGTTCCAGGATCCGGATTTCAGCCCGGCCAGGCTGGCCGCCGAGTTCCACCTGTCGCTGCGCACAGTGCAGCAACTGCTCGCCGAGGACGGCCGCTCACCGGCGACTGAGATCCGGCGTCACCGCCTCGAGCTGGCAGGAAGTCTCATCTGCCAGGGGTTCTCGGTGAGTCGGGCGTGCCGGGCAAGCGGATTCAGCGATCCCGGCACCTTCAATCGCGCGTTCCGGCGGCACTTCGGGGTGGCTCCGAGCGAGTGGGCCCGCCGCGCCGGTTAATTCGCGTTGTCGAACCGTTGTCGTGCCGCGGCGATGTCGTCTTGATGCTGCTCGGTCCAGCGGACCAGGGACTGCACGGTCTCGTGCAGGGTGCGCCCCAAATCGGTCAACTCGTAGTCGACGCGCGGCGGGACCACCGGGTGGACGGTGCGCCGCACCAGGCCGTCGCGCTCGAGCTGGCGCAGCGTCACCGTCAGCATGCGTTGGCTGACCCCGTCGATCATGCGCTTGAGCTCGGTGAACCGCATCGACCCGTCGTCGAGAAGCGCGATGATCAGCAGCGACCATTTGTCGGCGATGCGATCGAGAATCTGCCGGACCTCGCAATCCTCCCGCCGGTCCCACTGGAAGGCATCCGGGCAACAGCAGTCGGTTCCCTGCGGGGTACCGACTGACTTCAAAGTGCCTTCTTCCGCCACCGCTCCATGGTGCCTGATGATGTGGTCAGTTACCAATAGGAACCGAGGTTGGGTACATGGACGCAGTAGAGGCGAAGGCGACCTCCCGAATACGCGCGGCACTGCTGCTCGCGGCACTGTGCGGGGCCGCGTTCCTGGAGGGCATCGACATCGCGATGTTCAACATCGCGCTGCCCACCATCCGGCAGGCGCTGGACCTGCCGACCGCCGAACTGCAGTGGATCGTCAGCGGATACGTCATCGGGTACGGCGGGTTCATGCTGCTCGGCGGACGAAGCGCCGACGTCTACGGCCGGCGGCGCGTGTTCCTGATCGCGCTGGTCGTCTTCATCGGGGTCTCCGCCCTGGGCGGCATCGCACCGAACGGCGCGACGGTGGTCGCGGTGCGCGTGGTCACCGGCATCGCCGCGGCGTTCCTGATGCCGGCCGGGCTGGCGATCATCACCACCAGCTTTCCCGAAGGGCCGCAACGGGATCGGGCGGTGCTCATCTACGCCGGTCTCGGCGCGGCCGGCTTCTCGCTCGGTCTCGTCGCCGGTGGCCTGCTGACCGCGTTCGGCTGGCGGTGGGTGTTCTTCGCGCCCGTCGTGCTCGCCTCCATCGTGTTGCTGCTGGGGATCCCGCTGATCCCGCGCGACGACGTCACCGCCCGGCGGTCACTCGATCTGCCCGGGGCAGTGCTCGTGACCGGCGCCGTGGTGCTCACCGTGACCACCATCGAGAATGCAGCCCACGGAACGCTTTTCGGTTCGCTGACGTCTGGCGCTATCGCGGTGGCCCTGTTCGTCGGGTTCGCCGCACGGCAACGCACCGCCGCCGATCCGCTGGTGCCGCTGGCCCTGCTGCGGCCAGGTCCGCAGACCAACGCGTACCTCGGCGCGGGCTGTCTGGCCGCCGGGTTCATGGGGTTCCAGTTCATCGTGGTGCTCTACCTGCAGGAGCTTCGGGGCTGGTCGGCGCTGGCCACCGCGGTGGCACTGCTGGTCGTCGCGATCGACGCGATCCTGGCCCCCACCCTGACCCCGGTCCTGGTGCGCCGGTTCGGGCTGTGGCGCGTCATCGCGGTCGGGATGGTGTTCGCGGCGCTGTCGTTCCTGCTGTTCACCGGCGTGGAGGCGGACTGGGTGTACCTGAGCATGCTGCCGAGCCTGCTGGCGCTGGGCATCGCGTTCACCCTGGCCTACGGCCCGTTGACGATCGCCGCGACCGACGGCGTCGAGGAATCCGCGCAGGGGTTGACCAGTGGGCTGCTGTACACGACGTTCCAGTTCGGCGCGGCGATCGGGCTCGCGACGACCACCGCGGTGCAGGTCGCGGCGACCGCAGCCGGCGCCGGTCAGCTCGATTCGTACCGGGCGGCGCTTCTGGTGCCGCTGGCCCTCGGCGTGATCGGCATTGCGGTGGCCCTCCCCCGCGCCTGGCGAACCCCGCAGGCGTGTGCGGCCTCGGTGTGACGGCAGGCAGCTTCAGCGGCGTACCATCAGCCGATCGGGCGTACCGTCAGCATCTGCGACGACGTCCCGACCGGTCCGTTCTCGTCGTGAATGACGCTGTGCGTCAGGCCAAGACCGTCCGAACCGAATGACACCGTGGTGTCGAAACCCAGCCACCCGCCGCGCGGTTCGCGGAACAGGTGCGCGGTCAGGTCGATGTTCGGGAAGGCCACCTTCTCCGGGTCGGCGCGTACAGCCAGACCGTTGCCGATGTCGAACAGCATGATCGCGGCCGTCGCCGGACTCACCGTCTCATCGGCGATCAGCCCGACGTCGGTACGCGCCCAGGCCGTCGCCCGGCCGGGGCCGATCTCCGTGCGTCGCACATCGAGGGACGCGATGAACGCGCCGCGCCACAGCCCGGGCATGTCCCAGGGCGGCGTAGCCCGCGGACCGGGAATCGGCGCGAAGCTCGACCCGGCGAGCGGCTCGGTGTCGAAGCGCTGCATCAGCCACGCCCGCAGCACCAGCACCGGACGGCCCGCGTGGCGCATGGTCGCCTCGACCAGCTCGATGCTGCGGCCGGGGCGACGTACCTGCACGTCCACCTCGACCACACCGATCGGCACCGTGCCGAGGATGTCGTAGGACAGCCGGGCCAGCGGCAGGCGGTCGTCACGGCGACGGTCTCGGTGCTGTTCGACGACGTGCGCGAGCAGACCGATCGAGGGCGCGATGTGCTGCTCGGCACAGTTCCACGCGCCCTGGGTGCGCTCGGTGGCGGCGAAACGAGCCTCGTCGAGGCGCTCGAAGTAATGCACCCGCCGATGATGCCCGCCGGGCCGCGCCAAACCTCAATCGCGGCCGCGTGATGTGGGGGACGACACGTCAGTGGATTGCTCAGCCTGTCTGTGGCGAGGGCGCGAGTGTCTCGTCGAACAGGTCGAGCACGGCACGCCATGCGCGCGGAGTGTGGGCCGGGTGATATCCGACGCCGGGCACGGTGGCTTGGGTGTGCGTGGATCCCTCGGCGGGCGATCCGTCGGGGTTGGTCGGCCGTGCCCAGAACGCGTGCTCTGCTCCGCCGTACACGTTCACCCGCCAGTCGGCACCGGCACGCTGAAGCGCGGAGCCGAACGTCAGAAGCTGGTCCGGCGTGCATATCGGGTCTTCGGAACCCGTACTCAGCAGGTACGCGCCGGTCGAGTCGGTCCAGCCCTCGACGCTGACGTCGGGCAGGGCAGGGTGGACGACGGCGACGGCCGTGAAACTCGCGGCTCTGCGGGCAAGTTCGAGCACGATACGTCCGCCCGCGCCATAACCGAGTGCGCCGAGCCTGTCGGCGTCGACGCCGGGCACCGCGAGAAGGACATCGAGCGCGGCACGGCCGATGGCGTGCATCCGATCAGCATCGCCCAGCAACGGCAACACCCGGGCCAGCATCGCTTCTGGTCGACCGAAGAACAGCTCGCCGCCGTGGTAGTCCATCGCGAGGGCCACATAGCCGTGCGCGGCCAGTTCGTCGGCGCGGCTGCGCTGATAGTCGTCGAGGCCGATCCCGTCGTGTCCGATCAGCACCGCCGGCCAGGGACCGTCGCCTGCCGGCCGCGCAAGGTGCGCGACCATGGTCAGATCGTCGATGTCGTAGGTGACTTCATGCGTCACAGTCACAGCGCACACACTATCCAGCGGGTGCCGTCCGCTCCTCGAGGTTCGCTCTCGGCGATGGCGATAGCGTGACGATGTGCAGACATGGCATCAGGGTCGGCTGACCGAACGCCAGGCGGACGTCGTCGCCCGATGGTTTCCCGATGCGCAGCTCGTGCGGGATATGAGCTGGAATCTGGTGGATACGGCAGTGCTCGCGCTCGATACCGGGAACGGCCGGGCTGTCGTGAAGGCCGCGGGACCCGGTAATCGCCATATCGGGCGAGAAATCACGGCATATCAAGGGTTCACGAGCGTGCTGGAGCGCCGGGGACGGGCCCCGCGACTGCTTCACCACGACCGTGACGCGAACATTCTGGCCATCGAGTACCTGCGGGGATCGTCAGTCGAGGGAAACGATGCCGAGTTCCTGCCGGATACCTACGTCCAGGCCGGCGAGCTGTGCCGGGCATTCCATCAGCAGGCCGAACGCACCGATCCGGATTGGGATGCCGCCGCGGTCGCGAAATCGATTGCCTGGCTTGATAAGCCGCATCGAATCGCGCCAGACGATGAGCAGCGGCTGCGGACGATACTTCTCGGACATCGCCCGCGGCCAGTGAACGTCGTTCCCACCCACGGGGATTGGCAGCCCAGAAACTGGCTGATCGACGGCGGCACGCTCAAGGTCATCGATTTCGGGAGATTCGAATGGCGACCGGCGATCGACGATTTCGGCAGGCTCGCCGCGCAGCAGTGGCGCCAGGATGATCGTCTCGAGAGGGCATTCTTCGCCGGGTACGGCTACGACCCGCGGACACCGGAGCTATGGCGGATGTCGGCCGTTCATCATGCCGTCGGCACCGCCGTATGGGCGTATCAGGTCGGCGACGAGCCGTTCGAGATGCAGGGCCACCGCATGATCACCGAGGCACTCGGACTGTTCGACGCCTGACCTCCTCACCACATAAGCATTTCTCATGCCAGAACAGAATCCTTAGCTGTACTGTTCACCGCCCCAGCCCTACCGTCGATCCCGTGAACACCGCAACCGTGGCCGTCCTCAGCGGCTTCGCCACCTCGATCGCGCTGATCGCCGCGATCGGGGCCCAGAACGCCTTCGTGCTGCGTCAGGGCATCCGCGGTGAACACGTGCTACCGGTCGTCGCCGTCTGCACCACGGCCGATCTTCTGCTGATCGTCGCCGGCATCGCGGGCTTCGGCGCGCTGATCGCCGCGCATCCGGACATCGTCACCGTCACCACGATCGGCGGCGCCGCGTTCCTGATCTGCTACGGACTGCTGGCCGCCCGCCGGGCCGTCAAACCCGGGACGCTCACCCCCGCCGACGCCGCACCCGCCCGGCTGGCCGCGGTGCTGGCCACCTGTTTGGCGCTGACCTTCCTCAACCCGCACGTCTACCTCGACACCGTGATCCTGCTCGGCGCGCTGGCCAACGAACACCAAGACAGCAAATGGCTGTTCGGCGTCGGCGCCGTGACCGCCAGTGCCGTGTGGTTCACCGGCCTGGGCTTCGGCGCCAAACGGCTGCGCCCGTGGTTCGCGGCGGCGCGCACCTGGCGCATTCTCGACGGTGTCATCGCGGTCGTGATGATCGTGCTCGGCATCTCGCTGTTGATGCGGTGACCGGCCGGAAAAGTATCGCCATGTAACGCCAGGCATTAGCCTCGTCGATGTGACTGTCGTGCACCTCGTCAAGTTCGCCGCGCTGAACGCGCTCCTCGGTGGGGCCGCGCTGGCCGCCGCGACACAGGCCGGTGCGCAGCCGGCAGTCCCGTTCGACCCGCCGCCACCTCCGGCCGCGGAGGCACCGGCGCAGCCGCCGACCCCGGTGTTCCAGTACATCCCGATCGCCGAAGCCGGCGCCGCGGCGTCCACACCGGGTGGCGCGCCGGCCGTGCCCGTCGCCCCGCCCGCGCCGCCACCGGCGGGCGCACCGTTCATCCCGCCCGTGCCGAACGCCAACTTCGGCAACACCGGGCAGCTCGACTTCCTGCGCGAACTGTGGAACATGCGCAATTCGCCGGACTTCATGCAGGCCGTCGGCCCCGGCCAGATGGACCCCGGCAACTGGGTGCCGCCGACGCCGTACGGGGACCCCGCGTCCGCACCACCGCCGCCGGCCGCCGGCTCGCCGCCCGTCCCGGCCTCGGCCCCGCCGCCGGTCTGGCCGCCGATGCCCGTGCCCGCCCCAGCCCCCTAGCGTCCGTCGACGCTTGAACTCTGGCGGATCGCAACTGGCGACAGCGGCATGACGCGCGCCTACGGTCCGGACGCATGCCGGATCAACAGGACACCCCGACCCAACGGCTCAACGAGGACTGGCTCGCCGTCATCATCGGCCTGACGCTGCTCGCCCTCGTCCTCATCGGCGCGATCCCGGGCAGCGTGATCCCGTGACCGAACAGAGCACCCAGAGTTCGGCCGAGAAACAGCGCGCACCGTCGGGAATCGGCTACGTCGTCGGCGGCGTGCTCGTCGTCCTCGTCCTCGGCGCCGCGACCCGCTTTTTCGAACAGCAGGTACCGAAGTGGGCCGCGGGCACCGACTTCGCCGGGATCGCCAAGTCCATCGAATTCCCGGTCTATGCCATCGCTTTGGGCCTGCTCGGCAATGTCGTGCTGACCAGGCTCGCGCTGCGCGACAAGCTCGCGGCCGGCTTCAAGACCGAGTTCTTCATCAAGACCGGCCTGGTCCTGCTCGGCGCGTCCATCAACCTCAAACTGCTGGTCACCGCCGCCGGTCCGGCGATCATCCAGGCGCTGCTGCTGATCAGCATCGTCTTCGGCTTCACCTGGTGGCTCGGCGGGCGGCTCGGAATCGAGGACAAGCTGCGCGCCCTGCTCGCGTCGGCCGTGTCGATCTGCGGTGTCAGCGCCGCTATCGCCGCCGCGGGTGCGGTGCAGGCCCGCCGTGAACAGCTCGCCTACGCGGCGTCGCTGGTGATCGTGTTCGCGCTGCCGTCGATCTTCCTGCTGCCGTGGCTGGCCGGGGTGTTCGGGCTCTCCGACGCGGTCGCCGGCGCGTGGATCGGCGGCAACATCGACACCACTGCCGCGGTCGCGGCCGCCGGTGCCCTCGCCGGCGAGGACGCGCTGCAGATCGCGACCATCGTCAAGACCACCCAGAACGCGCTGATCGGCATCGTCGCGATCGCGCTGACGGCGTACTTCGCGCTGAAGGTGGAGAAGCGCGACAAGACCGAAGCCCGCCCGACCTTCGGGACGTTCTGGGCACGGTTCCCGAAGTTCGTGCTCGGCTTCATCGCCGCGTCCATCGTCGGCACGCTCTACCTGCAGTGGGGCGGCGACAAGGCGAACATCTCCACGGTCAACGACCTGCGCACCTGGTTCCTGATCTTCGCGTTCGTCGCGATCGGCTTGGAGTTCTCGCTCACGGGGCTGCGCGAGGCGGGCTGGCGGCCCGTCGCGGTGTTTGCCTCGGCCACCGTCGTCAACATCCTCGTGGCGCTCGGACTGGCCCTCGTATTGTTCGGTAACTTCCAGGTCGGTTAGCTAGGCTCGCCGGGTGTCCCGCGTGTGGTCCCGGCGAGGTTTCCTCGGCCTGACGGCCGGCGCCGCAGCGACGCTGGTGGCTTGCGCCCAGGACAAGCCGGGTGCAGTCGCCGGCGACGGGTCGGTGACCGTCACCCACGTGTTCGGCGAAACCAAGATCCCGGCGCCGCCGACGAAGGTGGTCAGCGCGGGCCTCACCTGCGCCGACGACCTGCTGGCCCTCGGCGTCGTCCCGATCGCGGTGACGGACTGGTTCGGCGGCGAACCGCTCGGCGTGTGGCCGTGGGCCCGCCCGCAGCTCGGCGACGCCCAGCCGGTGGTGCTGTCCCTGGCCGACGGTGTGCCGGTCGAGCAGATCGCCGCGCTCGCCCCGGATCTGATCGTCGCCACCGATGCCGGACTCGACCAGGACACCTACACGCAGCTGTCCCAGATCGCGCCGACGGTCGCCCAGTCGGGGCGGGCCGCGTTCTTCGAGCCGTGGCGCGACCAGGCCACCACGATCGGTCAGGCCGTGTTCCGCCACGACGACATGCAGAAGCTCATCGCCGACGTCGACGCCGGGTTCACAGCCGTCAAGAACGACCATCCGGAGTTCAGCGGGAAACGCGCGGCGCTGCTCGCCGGCACGCTGGGCGAGGACGGTGCGCGGATCAGCGGACCGGCCTGGCGCCGCGAGTTCCTCGACCAGATGGGGTTCACGGTGGTCGAGTCTGTCGACGACGCCGACGTGCTGATCTGGACCACCGAGACACCCGATGAGCAGGCCGCACTACAGGCCGACCCGGCCGTCGCCGGCCTGCGGGCCCGCCAGGTCTTCACCGACAAGGAGCTGGCCGGCGCGATCGCGTACGCGTCCCCGCTGTCCTACCCGGTGGTCGCCCAGCGGCTGCCTTCGATGCTGGCCGATGCCCTGACCTGAGGTCTAATGGGGTCCGTGAGTGATCTGGCCCCCGACCCCACCACCACCCACGCCTCGTTCGCGCGCGTCGGATCGGCCTACTATCCGGTGCTCGTCGCGGTGTTCACCGCGCTGGTCATCATCTCCAACGTCACCGCGACCAAGGGCGTCGAGTTCGGCCCGATCATCACCGACGGCGGGTTCATCGTCTTCCCGCTGACCTACGTGATCGGCGATGTGCTCTCCGAGGTCTACGGGTTCAAGGCCGCACGGCGCGCCATCTATACCGGGTTCGCGATGAACGCGCTTGCCGCGCTGGCGTTCTGGGCCACCGTCTACCTCCCCGCCGCGGACTTCTACGAGAACCAGGCGCACTTCGAGAACATCGTCGAGGCCTATACCGGCCTGATCGTCGCCGGGATGGCCGGCTTCCTCGTCGGCCAGACGCTCAACGCCTGGTCCCTGGTGCTGATCAAGGAGCGCACCAAGGAGAAGCACCTGTGGGCGCGGCTGGTCGGGTCGACGTTCGTCGGGCAGCTCGGCGACACCGTGGTGTTCTGCGCGATCGCGGCCGGCGTCATCGGCATCACGTCGTTCCGCGACTTCGCGGTCTACACCGCGCAGGGCTGGCTCTACAAGACCCTCGTCGAGGTCGTGCTGTTGCCGGTCACCTATCGGGCGATCGCGTTGATCAAGCGGCGCGAACCGACCTATCAGAACACCCCCGCCTGAATTGACGTTGCCGTCGAAACACGTTCGGCGAAATCGCATTCCGGCAGCAGAAGTACGGGTGCGGACCTGCTGGAACGCAATGTCGGCGGCCGCGATGTTGAGTCATCACTAAGGGCGCTCTGGCAAGGCTCAAAGAGGTTCGCCCGGGTGGAGTTTTCGAACCTACTCGGGGGTAACGTCGGTATATGAGCGTGACTGCGGACGTGGCCGACACCGTGCGCACCGGCGGTGTTCGGCAGATTCTGGATTACGGCGATCGGGCGCTGCTTCTCGAATTCGGCAGCAGCGCAGAGGTTCTGGCCTGGACGGAGGTGATCCGCGACGCCGGCCTGCCCGGCGTGGTGGACATCGTGCCCGCGGCCAGGACGATTCTGGTCAAACTCGACGGCGGCCGGTACCAGGCGCCCACCCGGCAGCGGCTGGGCGGGCTGGAGATGACCGACGAGGCCGCCGCCGACGCCTCACCACCCACCGAAGCCGACGTGACGATCGACGTCGCCTACGACGGGGAGGATCTCGACGAGGTGGCGCGGCTGACCGGGCTGAGCACCGCCGAGGTCGTCGCCGCCCATACCGGCACGCTCTGGCGGGTCGGGTTCAGCGGCTTCGCCCCCGGCTTCGCCTACCTGGTCGGCGGCGACGAGCGCCTCGTGGTGCCGCGCCGTGCCGAGCCGCGCACCAAGGTGCCCGTCGGATCCGTCGGCCTGGCCGGCGAGTTCAGCGGTGTCTACCCGCGCGAATCCCCCGGCGGCTGGCAGCTGATCGGCCGCACCTCGGCGGTGCTGTGGGACATCGACCGGGACGACCCGGCGCTGCTGACCCCGGGGATGTGGGTGCGGTTCGCCGCGCACGAGAGGAGCGTTTCAGCAGAGGAGGTGAAGTCATGAGCGGCGTCACGCTGGAGGTCCTGCGGCCCGGTCCGCTCGCGCTGGTCGAGGACCTCGGCCGGCCGGGGCTTTCCCACCTGGGCGTCACCCGGTCCGGTGCCGCCGACCGGCGCGCGCACACGCTGGCCAATCGGCTGGTCGCCAACCCCGACGACCGCGCCACCGTGGAGGTGACGATGGGCGGGTTCAGTGCCCGCGTGCACGGCGGTAACGGCGAGGGCGTCGCGATCGCGGTGACCGGCGCCGACACCGACCCGTCGGTCAACGGAGTTCCGTTCGGCACCAACAGCATCCACTTCGCGCATGACGGTGAGGTGATCTCGCTCGGCGCGCCCCGGGCGGGCCTGCGCTCGTATCTGGCGGTCCGCGGAGGCATCGAGGTCGAGGCGGTGCTCGGCTCCCGCAGCTACGACGTGATGTCGGCGATCGGGCCGGTGCCCCTCAAACGGGGCGACGTGCTGCCCGTCGGCGAGCACACCGACGACTTCCCCGAGCTCGAGCAGGCGCCCGTCGCGGCGATCGCCGACGATGTGCTCGAGGTCAAGGTGGTGCCCGGCCCGCGCGACGACTGGTTCGTCGACCCCGACGTGCTGGTGCGGACCAACTGGCAGGTCACCAACCACAGTGACCGCGTCGGGATCCGACTGGTCGGGATGCCGCTGGAATACCGCAGCCGGGACCGGCAGCTGCCCAGCGAGGGCGCCACCCGCGGGGCGATCCAGGTACCCCCGAACGGGTTTCCGGTGATCCTCGGCCCCGACCACCCGGTCACCGGCGGCTACCCCGTGATCGGCGTGGTCGTCGACGAGGACATCGACAAGGTCGCGCAGGCCCGGCCCGGGCAGACCGTGCGGTTGCACTGGTCGCGGCCGCGGCGGCCGTCCATCAGATACTGACGCATCGCACCGGACGCTGGTAGAACCACAGGTGTGCGCGCACGCCTGGTCCACACCTCCGATCTCGACGGCGAGACCCGCGAGGACGCCCGCCGGATGGTCATCGACGCGTTCGACGGCGACTTCGCCGAGCATGACTGGGAGCACGCCCTCGGCGGTATGCACGCGCTGATCTGCCAGCGCGGCGAGGTCATCGGGCACGCCGCCGTCGTGCAGCGCCGCATCTACTACGGCGGCCACGCGCTGCGCTGCGGCTACGTCGAAGGCCTCGCCGTGCGGGCCGACCACCGCGGTCAGGGCCTCGGCCACGCGCTGATGGACGGTGTCGAGCAGGTGGTGCGGGGCGCCTACCACCTCGGAGCGCTCAGCACGACCGAGCTCGGCGAGCCGCTCTACAGCGTGCGCGGCTGGGTGCCGTGGCGGGGCCCGACCTCGGTGCTGGCACCGGACGGGCCCACCCGCACCCCCGACGACGACGGCGCGCTGTACGTGTTGGCCGCCGACCTGCCCCCGGGCGTGGCCCTCGACCCGGCCGCGCCGATCGCGTGTGAATGGCGTTCCGGCGACGTCTGGTGAACCTCACAGCGGCCCTCGGCGCGCGGTGAACGGAAATTCACCGCCTAAGCGGCGGCGACACGGCTGTGCAACGGCTGGTTAATCGCGCCGAAACACCGGCTGCATAGACAGGGGGCATGAGTGAGCCGGACTGGGCGCCGCTCACCGGATTCCGGGTTGCGGTCACCTCCGCGCGGCGCGCTGACGAACTGAGTGCGCTGCTGCGGCGCCGTGGCGCGACGGTGACCAGCGCCGCAGCGATCGAGATGGTGCCGCTGCCCGACGACGACGAACTGCGGCAGCGGACGCAGTCGCTGATCGACGTGCCGCCCGACATCGTCATCGCGACCACCGGCATCGGGTTACGGGGCTGGATCGCCGCCGCCGACGGCTGGGGCATGGCCAACGAACTGACCGCCGCGCTCGGCAACGCGCGGATCGTGTCGCGCGGTCCGAAGGCCACGGGTGCGCTGCGCGCCGCCGGGCTGCCCGAGGAGTGGTCCCCGGAATCGGAGTCCTCCCGTGAGGTGCTGCTCTACCTGCTCGAGGGCGGTATCGCCGGGATGCGGATCGCGGTGCAGTTGCACGGTGCCACCGCGGACTGGGACCCGTTCCCGGAGTTCCTCGACGAATTGCGCGCGGCGGGAGCCGAAGTCGTGCCGATCCGGGTGTACCGGTGGCATCCGGCGCCGCGTCACGGCGATTTCGACCAGCTGGTCGCGGGCATCGCCGAGGAGAAGTTCGACGCGGTCAGCTTCACCTCGGCACCCGCGGTTGCGTCGGTGCTGATGCGGGCCACCGAGATGGGGATCGAGGCGCAGGTGCTCTCGGCGCTGCGCAACAACGTGCACGCGATGTGCGTCGGGCCTGTCACGGCACGCCCGCTGGTCCGGCTCGGTGTGCCGACCTCGGCGCCGGAACGGATGCGCCTCGGGGCGCTGGCCCGCCACATCACCGACGAGCTTCCGCTGCTGCAGGCGCGCACCGTGCGGGTGGCCGGGCACCTGCTGGAGATCCGCGGCAACTGCGTGCTGGTCGACGGCGTGGTCAAGGCGCTGTCGCCGGCGGCGATGGCGACCATCCGGGCGCTGGCACTGCGGCCGGGCGCGGTGGTGTCGCGCACCGACCTGCTGCGTGCCCTGCCGGGCAGCGGCACCGACACCCACGCCGTCGAGACGGCGGTGCTGCGGCTGCGGACCGCGTTGGGCGACAAGAAGATGGTCTCCACCGTGGTCAAGCGCGGCTACCGGCTGCCCGTCGACGAGGCGTGCGCGTCATGAGCCTGCTGCTGGTCGCCCACGGCACCCGCAAACCGCGCGGGGTCTCGCTGATCGGCGACCTCGCCGCGCAGGTCTCCGCCGCGCTGCAGCAGCCGGTGCGCGTCGCGTTCGTCGACGTTCTCGGCCCGACCCCGTCGGAGCTGCTGCGCGAGGAACCCCACCGCCGGACCGTGCTGGTGCCGGCATTCCTGTCCCGCGGCTATCACGTCAGCCGCGACATCCCGTCGCACATCGAGGACAGCGGGCACCACGACGTCACCGTGACCCGGGCCCTGGGACCCGACCCCGCGCTGGTCCGGGTTCTCGTCGACCGGCTGATCGAATCCGGTTGGCGACCAGACGATTCGGTGATCCTGGCGGCGGCGGGCACCTCTGATCCCGCCGCGATGCACGACCTGCACACCACGGCGACGTGGCTGTCGGCGACGCTGGGCTCGCGGGTCGAGCTCGCGTTCGCCGCGACCGGGGAGCCGCGCATCGCCGACGCGGTGGCTACGGCGCGGCGGCAGGGCAGGCGCGGACGCAGGGTTGTCGTCGCGTCATATCTGTTGTCGGAGGGCCTGTTCCAGGACCGGCTGCGCGCCAGCGGCGCCGACCTGGTGACCGACCCGCTGGGCCCCCATCCCGGGGTGACCCGGCTGATCATCAACCGCTTCCAGCGAGCCGGCTTCGACACTTCAGCCGAAATTGCATTCCGGCAGCCGTCTTTCGAGTATGCGCCTGCCGGAATGCAATTTCGGCGATAAGCCTCAGGGGTGCGCGGTCTTCACCGGCAACGCCGCGACCAGCGGGGTGTCCGCGCCGACCCGGCCCACCGTCGCGGCGCCGCCGGGATCGCCGAGCGGCGCGTCGCGGCCGGGCAACGTCGTGGTGAAGAACTCGGCGTTGTCGGCCAGGAACGCCAGTTCCTCGTCGGGAAGGTCGGTCTCGTAGTAGATCGCGTCCACCCGGCACGCGATGCGGCAGGCGCCGCAGTCCACGCATTCGTTGGGGTTGATGTACATGGCGCGATCACCCTCGTAGATGCAGTCCGCAGGGCACTCCTGCACGCAGGACTTGTCGACGATGTCCACGCACGCGCTGCCGATCACGTAGGTCATGGCCCCCACCGTAGGAGCCGGAAGGCGCCCTCGTCAGGGGCCGAAAGTCCCTAATCAGGTCACGACGAGATTGCGTCTACACCGACGTCCACTCGAAAAAGCGCTGCTGGAATGCAATTTCGGCAGAGTGGGTCAGGTGCCGACCTGGACGTCGCCGTCGGGGGTGATCCGCGTCGCATACACCGGCAGGCAGTGATCGGGGTTGTCATCAGGAGTGTCGAGGCAGCGGCCGTCGTCGAGTGCGAACGCCTGCTTCTTGATCGGCGACTGCACGGTGGCGCGGCCGGCGCGGTCACCGACGATGCCCCGCGACATCACCGCCGCACCGGAGAACGGGTCGATGTTGCCGACCGCGCGCAGGGTGCCGTCGTCGAGCCGGAACAGCGCGGCCTGCGCGCCGCCGGGAAGTAGCACCCCGACCCCGCGGTTGGGGATCAGGAAGTCGTACCGGCAGGCCGTCGTCCACACCTGCGTCTCGTTGATCACGGTCACCGGTCTACCTCCCCACCTTCGGCATGCCGATCGGCACCTTGCGGCCCGATCGCTGTTCGAACTGGATCGTCGGGTCGGGCACCTCCGGGGCGTTCACGAACGACACGAACCGCGACAGCTTGTCGGGATCCTCCAGCACGCCCTTCCATTCGCACGCGTATCCGTCGACGTGGCGCTGCATCGCCGCCTCGAATTCGGCTGCCAGACCGAGGGAGTCGTCGCAGATCACCTCGCGCAGATGATCGAGGCCCATCTGCTCGACCCATGGCGCCGTGCGCTGCAGCCGGTCGGCGGTGCGGATGTAGAACATCAGGAACCGGTCGATGTAGCGCACCAGCGTGTCGTCATCGAGGTCACCGGCCAGCAGCTGGGCGTGCTTGGGGGTCATACCGCCGTTACCGCCGATGTAGAGGTTCCACCCGGTCTCGGTCGCGATCACGCCGACGTCCTTGCCGCGTGCCTCTGCGCACTCCCGAGCACAGCCGGACACCCCCATCTTGATCTTGTGCGGGGCGCGCAGGCCCCGGTAACGCATTTCCAGGTCGATGGCCATCTGCACCGAATCCTGTTGCCCGTAGCGGCACCAGTCGCTGCCCACACAGCTCTTCACCGTGCGCAACGACTTGCCGTACGCCTGACCGGATTCCATGCCACCCTCGACCAGCCGACGCCAGATCTCGGGCAGCTGGTCGACCCGGGCGCCGAACATGTCGATGCGCTGGCCACCGGTGATCTTGGTGTACAGGCCGAAATCCTTGGCGATCTGCCCGATCAGGATCAGATGCTCCGGGGTGATGTCCCCGCCGGGAACCCGCGGCACCACCGAATAGCTGCCGTTGCGCTGGATGTTGGCCAGGAAGTGGTCGTTGGAGTCCTGCAGCGAGGCCTGCTCACCGTCGAGGATGTGCTCGGAGCTGGTCGACGCAAGGATCGACGCGACGACGGGTTTGCAGATGTCACAGCCTTTCCCGGTGCCGAACCGCTCGATCAGACCGCTGAACGTGCGGATCGAGGTGGCACTGACGATCTCGAACAACTCCGCACGCGAGTGGGAGAAGTGCTCGCACAACGCCTTCGACTGTTCCACCCCCTCGGCGTCGAGCAGCTGCTTGAGCAACGGCACGCACGAGCCGCACGACGTCCCGGCCAGGGTGCACTTCTTCAGATCGGCGACGTCGCAGCAGCCGCCGGCGATCGCATCCGTCAGATCGCCCTTGGTCACGTTGTTGCACGAGCAGATCTGCGCCGCCGCCGGCAGCGCGCCGACGCCCAAAGCGCCTCCGCCGCCCTCGGATCCGGCCGGTGTGATCAGCGCCAGCGGATCGCCGGGCAGCTGCTCGCCGACCATCGGGCGCAGCACGCCGTACGCGGACGCGTCACCGACGAGGATGCCGCCGAGCAGGGTCCTGGCATCGTCGGACAGGATCAGCTTCGCGTAGGTCTGGTTCACGGCGTCGTTGACCGCGACCGCCAGACTGTCCGGGGTGGTGCCCATCGCATCGCCGAAGCTCGCCACGTCCACACCGAGCAGCTTGAGCTTGGTCGACATATCGGCCTCGGGGAATTCGGCGGCGCCGCCGAGCAACCGGTCGGCGACCACCTCGGCGCTGGTGTATCCAGGGCCGACCAGCCCGTAACAGCGCCCTTCGATCGCGGCGACCTCACCGATCGCATAGATGTCGGGATCGCTTGTCACACAACCCAGATCGGTGAGCACCCCGCCGCGCTCGGCGAGCTGCAGGCCCGCATACCCGGCGAGCTCGTCGCGGGGCCGTACCCCGGCGGCGAACACCACGACCCCGGCGTCGATGTGCGTGCCGTCGCTGAGCGTGACCCGCATGGAGTCGTCGTCGGCACAGCGGCGCAGCGGGCGGTTGCGCTGGGCGGGTTTGATCGATTCGGTACCGACGTCGGTGTGCACGGCGATGCCGAGTTCGGTGATCATCCGGCCCAGCAGCGCGCCGCCGGCCTCGTCGAGCTGCTGGGCCATCAGCCGGGGAGAGCGCTCGATGACGTGAGCGGTCAACCCGAAGCCGCGCAGCGCGTTCGCGGCCTCCAGGCCCAGCAGTCCGCCGCCGATCACGACGCCGGCGCCACCTCCGGTGTCGAGGGTGCGGCGCGCGGCGGCGCGGATGTCGTCGAGGTCGTCGAGCGTGCGGTAGACGTGGCAGCCGGGCAGATCCCGGCCGGGCACGGGTGGTACGAACGCA
Source organism: Mycolicibacterium parafortuitum (assembly GCF_010725485.1). Lineage (NCBI taxonomy): Bacteria > Bacillati > Actinomycetota > Actinomycetes > Mycobacteriales > Mycobacteriaceae > Mycobacterium > Mycolicibacterium parafortuitum. The sequence continues at coordinate 1,074,770 of NZ_AP022598.1, forward strand.
TACGAGCCGGTCGCCAAGACCAGCGCGTCGTAGCCGATCCGGGTGCCGTCGGCGGTGGTGACCACTTTCGTGTCCCGGTCGATCCGCACGACTTTCTGCCCGAGCCGCAGATCGACCAGATCGTCGCCGGCGTATTGGTTGCCGGGCAGGGCCAGCAGGGACCGGTCCCAGTGGTCGGTGTATCCGGTGAGGCCGACGCGGTCGTAGGCCGCATCGGATTCCTCGGCCAGCACGGTGATCCGCCAGCTACCCGCGCTGTCTCGTGACCGCAGGGCTTCGACGAACCGGTGACCGACCATGCCGTGGCCGACGACCACGACGTGCGAGTTTGACGCCATGACCGTCACGCTAGGAAACCGATATTGCTGTTGTGTCGCCTCGTGTGAAGCCCCCATCACGGTGTGCTCACCGTGACCCGGCCACCCTGTGAGGCGGTTCGCCCACAGCGAACGCCCAGCTGGAACATGAGCGTGGTCGACTCAAGTTCTATCAAGTGAAACCGGAAACAGACCGGTCACGACTCAAGGAGATGGAGAGATCATGAGCACCGCCTTGAACACCTTGGCCCTGCGGACGCGGCCGGCCTTCGATACCGAGCGCTTCGTCCGTGAGTTCTTCGGCCCGGTCACCGCAGGCGAGTGGGCGAAGGGCATCAACCCGGCCGTCGAGGTGGATCGCGACGGCGAGGACGCGGTGATCCGCGTGGACCTGCCCGGCGTCGACGTCGCGAAGGACGTCACCGTCGAGGTCGACCGCGGTCGCCTGGTGGTCCGCGGTGAACGCCGCGACGAGCGCGCCGAGGAGCGCGACGGCCGCAAGATCAGCGAGGTCCGGTACGGCTCGTTCCACCGCTCGTTCGCGCTGCCCGCCCACATCACCAACGACGCGGTATCGGCCGGCTACGACGCCGGCGTGTTGACGGTCCGCGTCGCCGGTGCGCACAAGGGCGCCGAACCGCACCGGGTGGCGATCGAAGCCAAGTAACCCGACGGCATGCCAGTACCGGTGGGAACCACTCGGTTCCCACCGGTTTACTGTGCAGTCCCTATGGACACCCCGCTCGCCGTCGACACCGCGCTGACCGTGCTGGCCGCCGGTCTGATCTTCCTGTGGGCGCTGGCGCTGGGGGTCTGGAAGTACCACCAGATGGCCACCAGCGAAGACCATCTCGCGCATCCCTATGTCGACATCGCGCACCGCGCCGCGCTGCTGTACGCGTTCGCGACGATGCTGCTGGCGGTGTTCGTCGAACTGAGCGCATGGCCGGACTGGGTCGATCTGATCGCGGCCGCGGTGGTGGTCGCATTCTTCGTGCTGGCCATCGCCACCTATGTCGTCCACGGCATCCGGCGCGACACCACCAACCAATTCGAACGGGTGGACACCACCGTGCGGGTCGCGATGGCGGCCCTGATCGTCGGTGAGATCGGAGGGACCGCGGTGCTGGTCGCCGGGTTCGTCGCCGCCCAGTTCTTCTAAAAGACCCGGTTCGTTCCCGTGTGGATCGCGGCCCTGTCGCCAATCAGTGAACGTCCGTACACTCAAGCGTGGCGCCAACTCAGTGGGGAGATCACCGTGGCGGACTACCGGACCATCGTCGTCGGCACAGACGGCTCACAGACCTCACTGCGGGCGGTCGACAAGGCAGCGGCCATCGCCGCCGACAACGGGGCCAAACTCATCGTCGCCACCGTGTTCTCGGCGCGACAACGCCCGGCGGCGGCCCCCGACCCCGATCAGCCCGGCCGCGAGGACTACCGCACCGAGGGCGACGCGCCGGTCTACGACCTGCTGCACGATGCGGCGTCCCGGGCCCGCGCGCACGGCGCCGACGACGTCCACGAACGCGCGATCGAGGGAGTTCCCGCCGATGCGCTCATCGCGCTCGCCGACGAGGTCGGAGCCGACCTGCTGGTCGTCGGCAGCGTCGGATACAACTCGGTGGTCGGCCGCCTCGTCGGCTCGGTCCCGCGCCTGGTCCGGCGACGCGCCGGGACCGAGGTCATGGTCGTCGACACCGCGGAGTGATCCGGGCGCGGCCGATCAGATCCAGCGCGCCAGAAGTTCCTTCGAGCGCTCGGCCAGCGCCGCCTGCCAGAACGGACCGAAACTGATCCGCGCGACGCCAAGCGGCCCGTAGGAGCTGGGATCGGACTGGTCCGGCCTGGCGATCGCGTTGACCGGCAGCGGCAACTCAGAGGTCAACCGCCGCATGACTTCCGGCGGATGCACCCCGACCGGGTACAGCACGTCCGCGCCGGCCTCGGCGGCCTCGGTCAACCGGGCGATCGCCCGGTCCACCCGGTCGGCCTCGTCGCCGTCCTGGCGCAGGAACAGATCTGTCCTGGCGTTGACCACGACGCGCACTCCCGCCTTGTCCGCGGCCTCCCGCAACCCGGCGACGAGTTCGGCGTGCTCGGCCGAGGAGCGCAGCCGGCCGCCCTCGCCGTGCACGGTGTCCTCGATGTTGAGCCCGACCGCGCCGGCCGACAGCAGACCCTCGATCAGCCGCTCCGGCGCCTCGCCGTACCCGGATTCGATGTCCACCGACAGCGGCACGTCGACAGCGGCGGTGATCTGCGCGACGCGGGTCAGCACATCGTCGAACACCATCCCCTCGTTGTCCTCCTTGCCGATGGAATCGGCCAGCGGGTGGCTGCCCGCGGTCAGCGCCGCAAACCCGGCGTCCACCGCCAACCGCGCCGACCACGCGTCCCAGACCGTCGGCAAAACCACCGGGTTGCCGGGTCGATGCAGAGCCAGCAACGCCTCGGCGCGGCCCTTCAAAACGTCGTTCATGCCATTGCCCTCCGTGTTCTCCAGTCATCAAAGTGATCTGTCTCACGCTTTGCAACGGTGATTTAGCTAGCATCAGTTGCGTACTGTGATCCATGACACCCTTCAGCCCAAGGAGGTCGCTTGTCCAGCACCAGCACCACCGAACTCGCCCAGCTTCACGACCTGATCGGGAGCATGCGGCGATGCGTCACGTCGCTGGCGTCGCGATACGGGGACAGCCCTGCCACCCGTCGCATCGTCAACGACGCCGAACGCCTACTCAACGACATCGACCGTCTCGACATCGATGCCGAGGAGCTGGAACTCGCGCGAGGTGTCAGCCGGCACCATCACGTCGCCGAGCGCATCCCGATTCCAGACACCCAGTACGACACCGACTTCTGGCGCGGCGTCGACGACGAGGGTCTCGGCGGCACCCGCTAGAGACGTGCGTGCCGCCCTTCTGACCGCAGAGGTGCGGCACGCATTCGGGGGACATAACTTCATCGAAAGGTAACCGTGAGCGCACCTACCGCCGACCGCAAAGCGACCGGCGTCTTCTCGCCTGGCCGTGCCCAAATCTCGCAGCGCACGCTCCGCACCGACCGGTGGTGGATGTCGCCGCTGATCGTCAATCTGGGCTTCGCCGCGTTCATCATCTACGCGACCGTCCGGGCCTTCATGCAGAAGTGGTACTTCGTCGAGGAGTACGGCTACCTGACGCCGTTCTACTCGCCGTGCGTGTCGACCGGCTGCATCCCCGAGGCCAGTCACTTCGGTCAGTTCCTGCCGGACTGGCCGATCCTGCCCTACGCGGCACTCTCCCTGCCGTTCCTGCTGCTGTTCCGGTTGACCTGCTACTACTACCGCGGCGCCTACTACCGCTCGGTGTGGCAGTCCCCCACGGCCTGCGCCGTCGCCGAACCCCACGCCAAGTACACCGGCGAGACGCGCATGCCGCTGATCATCCAGAACTCGCACCGCTACTTCTTCTACATCGCCGCGATCATCTCGGTGATCAACACCTACGACGCGATCATCGCGTTCCACAAACCCGACGGCGGTTTCGGTTTCGGGCTCGGCAACCTGGTGCTGCTCATCAACGTGATCCTGCTGTGGACGTACACGCTGTCGTGTCACTCCTGCCGCCACGTCGCCGGTGGACGGCTCAAGCACTTCTCGAAACACCCGGTGCGCTATTGGATGTGGACCCAGATCAGCCGCCTCAACGTCCGGCACAAGATGTACGCCTGGATCACCCTCGGCACGCTGATGTTCACCGACTTCTACGTCATGGCCGTATCGGCCGGATGGTTCCCTGACCTCAGATTCATTGGCTGACAACTTAATTCAGAAAACAGTAAGGATAATTGATGGGTGACCTGGAACGGCACGAGTACGACGTCGTCGTGATCGGTGCCGGGGGTGCGGGACTGCGAGCGGTGATCGAGGCCAGGGAGCGGGGTCTGCGGGTCGCGGTGGTGACCAAGTCGCTGTTCGGCAAGGCCCACACCGTGATGGCCGAGGGCGGCTGCGCCGCGGCCATGCGCAACGTCAACACCAAGGACTCGTGGCAGGTGCACTTCGGTGACACCATGCGCGGCGGCAAGTTCCTGAACAACTGGCGGATGGCCGAACTGCACGCGCAGGAAGCCCCCGACCGGGTGTGGGAGCTGGAAACCTATGGGGCGCTGTTCGACCGCACCAAGGACGGCCGGATCAGCCAGCGCAACTTCGGCGGCCACACCTATCCGCGGCTGGCGCACGTCGGTGACCGCACCGGCCTGGAGATCATCCGGACGCTGCAGCAGAAGATCGTGTCGCTGCAGCAGGAGGACAAGCGCGAGCTCGGCGACTTCGACGCCCGCATCCGGGTGTTCCACGAGTGCTCGATCACGGAGATCATCAAGGACGGCGACCGGGTGGCCGGCGCGTTCGGCTACTACCGCGAGACCGGCAAGTTCGTGCTGTTCGAGGCGCCGGCCATCGTGCTGGCCACCGGCGGCATCGGCAAGTCGTTCAAGGTGTCGTCGAACTCCTGGGAGTACACCGGCGACGGGCACGCGCTGGCGCTGCGCGCCGGTTCGGGTCTGATCAACATGGAGTTCATCCAGTTCCACCCGACCGGCATGGTGTGGCCGCTGTCCGTCAAGGGCATCCTGGTCACCGAGGGTGTGCGCGGTGACGGCGGAGTGCTGAAGAACTCCGAGGGCAAGCGGTTCATGTTCGACTACATCCCCGACGTGTTCAAGGGGCAGTACGCCGAGTCCGAGGAAGAGGCCGACCAGTGGCTCAAGGACAACGATTCGGCCCGCCGCACCCCTGATCTGCTGCCCCGCGACGAGGTGGCCCGCGCCATCAACGAAGAGGTGAAGAACGGTCGCGGAACCCCGCACGGCGGTGTGTATCTCGACATCGCGTCGCGGATGCCCGCCGAGGAGATCAAGCGCCGGCTGCCGTCGATGTACCACCAGTTCATCGAGCTCGCCGAGGTCGACATCACCAAGGACGAGATGGAGGTGGGTCCCACCTGCCACTACGTGATGGGCGGCATCGAGGTCGACCCGGACAGCGGCGGCGCCGCGACCCCCGGGCTGTACGCGGCCGGCGAGTGTTCCGGCGGCATGCACGGTTCCAACCGCCTCGGCGGGAACTCGCTGTCGGATCTTCTGGTGTTCGGCCGTCGCGCCGGCCTGGGCGCCGCCGACTACGTGCGGTCGTTGCCGAACCGGCCGAAGGTGTCCGACGAGGCGCTGGAGCGCGCCGAGAAGCTGGCGCTGGCGCCGTTCGAGCCGAAGGACGACGCCGAGAACCCGTACACGCTGCACGCCGAATTGCAGGAGTCGATGAACGACCTCGCGGGCATCATCCGCAAGGAGCACGAGCTCGAAGAGGTCCTCGGCAAGATCGACGAACTCAAGCGGCGCTACCGCAACGTCGTCGTCGAGGGCGGCCGCATCTTCAACCCCGGCTGGCATCTGGCGATCGACATGCGCAACATGCTGCTGGTCAGTGAGTGCGTGGCCAAGGCCGCGTTGCAGCGCACCGAGAGCCGCGGCGGTCACACCCGCGACGACTACCCGAAGATGGACTCGGAGTGGCGCAACAAGCTGCTGGTATGCCGCACGGTGGACGGCGCCGGAGACGAGCCCGGCGACCCGGTCATCCCCGACATCTCGGTGACGGTGGAACCTCAGCCGCCGATGCGGCCCGATCTTCTCGCGACCTTCGAGCTTTCGGAGCTGGAGAAGTACTACACGCCTGAGGAATTGACCGAGCACCCGGAACAGAAGGGCTGAACCACCATGGCTGCCTACAACGCAAAGCTCCGGGTCTGGCGCGGCGACGACACCGGCGGCGGGCTTCAGGATTTCACCGTCGAGGTCAACGAGGGCGAGGTCGTCCTCGACATCATCCACCGGTTGCAGGCCACCCAGACGCCCGATCTCGCGGTGCGGTGGAACTGCAAGGCCGGCAAGTGCGGATCGTGTTCGGCGGAGATCAACGGGCGGCCGCGGCTGCTGTGCATGACGCGCATGTCGACCTTCGGGGAGGACGAGGTCGTCACCGTCACGCCGCTGCGAACGTTCCCGGTGATGCGCGACCTCGTGACCGATGTGTCGTTCAACTACGAAAAGGCCAGGGAAATCCCCGCGTTCGCGCCGCCGAAGGATCTTCAGCCGGGCGAGTACCGGATGGCCCAGGAGGACGTGAACCGCTCACAGGAGTTCCGCAAGTGCATCGAGTGCTTCCTGTGCCAGAACGTCTGCCACGTGATCCGTGACCACGAGGAGAACAAGGAGGCGTATGCGGGTCCGCGCTACCTGATGCGCCAGGCCGAACTGGACATGCACCCGCTCGACACCCACGGCCGGCGCGCCGAACAGGCCCAGGACGAGAACGGGCTGGGGTTCTGCAACATCAACAAGTGCTGCACCGAGGTGTGCCCCGAACACATCAAGATCACAGACAACGCGCTGATCCCGATGAAGGAGCGCGCCGCCGACCGCAAGTACGACCCGCTGGTCTGGCTGGGCGACAAGCTGTTCCGGCGGGGCTGAGGCGGTTGCGTAACGCAGCGGCCGACGACGACACCGAGCGTGCCGTCGTCGGCTCGTTACGCACCGAGGGCAGCTACGTCGTCGCCGGGTCGGTCGCGACAGCGGGAAGTGCCGTCGTCGCCGGGTCGGTCGCGACGGCCGGCAGCGCCGCGGTGGTCAACTCGATCGCGACGGCCGGCAGCGCCGCGGTGGCGGGTTCGATCGTGACGGCCGGGAGTGCCGCGATCGCGGGCAGCATCCTGGTCGTGCTGTCGCTCGCGTGCGCGGGTTGCCTGGCGTGCCTTGGCTGCATCGCGTGCGTGAAATGCAAGGCGTGCGTGGGGTGCATCGACTGTGAGGACTGCATCGGCTGCGTCGGCTGCATCGACTGCACGGGTCTACGCGGCGCGGTCGGCCTGCGCAACGTGCACGCGGCCTGATCAGGCCGGCCCCAACGTCCGCCGGGTCAGCGGGCTGGAGTAGACGACGTTCGTCGTGATGGCGCCGAGGGTCGCGAGCCGGCCCGTGAGGCGTTCCAGGTCGGACATCGAGCGGGCCAGCACCTTGAGGATGAAACAGTCCTCTCCGGTCACATGGTGTGCCTCGACCACCTCCGGGGTCACGTCCAGCAGGTCGTGCAGCGGCTTGTAGTTGCCCGACGGATAGGCCAGCCGCACGAAGGCCATGATCGAGTAGCCGAGCGCGGTGGCAGAGACGGTGGCGGTGTACCCCGTGATCACCCCGGCGTCGACGAGGCGGCGTAGCCGGTCGGCCGTCGCACTCGGCGACAGCGACACCCGGCGCGCCAGATCGGCGGTGCTGATCCTGCCGTCGTCCTGCAGCACCTGCAGGATCGCCTCGTCGGTGCGATCCAACGGGATCCGGTCGGTGTCGGCCATACCGCCGATGATTGCACCGAACACCGGCTCGGCGCCTGCGCGCGGGACTAGATTGCCGTGCATGACCCACCCCCGCAGGCTTCTGCTGGACCCGAACAACTTCGACGCCGCACATCTCGATCCGGTATCGCGGCGCAAGCTGCTGGCCTTGATCGACTGGTTCGAACAGCGTGGTAAGGCCCGGTTGCTGCGCGACGACCTCGATGCGGTGTGGGTGTCGGACTTCCTCGAGTTCGTCAAGGAGGAGCGGTTGTTCGCCACGTTCCTGACCCCGTCGGAATTCGCCGACGGAGACCCGGACAAGCGCTGGGACACGTCCCGCAATGCGGTGCTCAGCGAGATCCTCGGGTTCTACGGGCTGTCGTACTGGTACGCCGAGCAGGTGACGATCCTGGGTCTCGGGCCGATCTGGCAGAGCGACAACGTCAAGGCCAAGGAACGCGCGGCGGCGCAGCTGGAGGCCGGTGAGGTGATGGCGTTCGGGCTCTCCGAACGTGCGCACGGCGCCGACATCTACAACACCGACATGCTGCTCACCCCCGCCGCAACTGCGGGCGACGCCGACGGAGTGGTGTTCCGGGCGTCCGGCGAGAAGTACTACATCGGCAACGGCAACGTGGCGGGCATGGTGTCGGTGTTCGGGCGGCGCACCGACGTCGAAGGCGCCGACGGATACGTCTGGTTCGTCGCCGACAGCCGCCATCCTGACTACGAACTGATCGGCAACGTGGTGCACGGCCAGATGTTCGTCAGCAACTTCGCGCTGCGAAACTATCCGGTGCATGAAGAGGACATCCTGGCCACCGGCCCCGACGCGTTCTCGGCGGCGCTGAACACCGTCAACGTCGGCAAGTTCAACCTGTGCAGCGGCTCGATCGGCATGTGCGAGCACGCGTTCTACGAAGCGATCACCCACGCCGACAACCGCATCCTGTACGGCAATCCCGTCACCGACTTCCCGCACGTGCGGGCCGCGTTCGTCGAGGCATACGCCCGGCTGATCGCGATGAAGCTGTTCAGCGACCGCGCCATCGACTACTTCCGCAGCGCCGGCCCGCAGGACCGCCGCTATCTGCTGTTCAACCCGGTGACCAAGTCGAAGGTGACCTCGGAGGGCGAGAAGGTCGTCACCCTGCTGTGGGATGTGCTGGCCGCCAAGGGGTTCGAGAAGGACACCTACTTCTACCAGGTGACCCGGCTGATCGGGGCGCTGCCGCGGCTGGAGGGCACCGTCCACGTCAACGTCGCACAGATCTTGAAGTTCATGCCGAACTACATGTTCAACCCCGCCGACTACCCGCCGATCGGCACCCGCGACGACGCCGCCGACGACGTGTTCTTCTGGTCGCAGGGCCCGGCCCGCGGCGCGTCGAAGGTGCGGTTCGCCGACTGGGCACCGGTCTACGAGCGGCACCTCGCCGTACCGAACGTCGCCCGGTTCTACGAGCAGGTGCAGACGTTCAAAGAGCTGCTGACCGTCGCCGCACCGGATGCCGACCAGCAGCGCGACCTGGACTTCGTGCTCGTCGTGGGGCATCTGTTCAGCCTCGTCGTCTACGGGCAGCTGATCCTGGAGCAGGCCGAGCTCACCGGGCTGGACCACGACCTGCTCGACCAGATCTTCGGCGTGCAGGTCCGGGACTTCTCGGCATACGCGGTCGCGCTGCACGGCAAGCCGAGCTCGACCGTCGCCCAGCAGGACTGGGCGCTGGCCGCGGTGCGCAAGCCCGACCCCGACACCGGCCGCTTCGACCGGGTGTGGGAACAGGTCAAGGGTTACTCCGGCGCGTATGTGATGCGGGCCTGAATCCGGGGAAACCACGGCGCCCGCGCGACAATCCCGGGGATGTGGCGGCGTTACGGCCGAATCTACGGGGATCGTCGGTTCCCCGCCTGCGCCGGACCCGGTGGGATCGAGGCATGACACCAGCCCGGGACTTCTTCGCCGCCAAACTCGCCTACGAGATCGACCCCGCCGACCTCGCCGCGGCCCGCGCGGCGGGGCGCTCCCCGATCGTCGTCGACACCCGGTCCGCCGAGGCCTTCGACCAGGGGCATCTGCCCGGCGCGCTGCACATCCCCGGCCCCGAGCTCGCACAGCGTGCCTGCCGCGAACTGCCAGACCTCGCCGCCGACGTCGTCGTCTACTGCTGGGGGCCGGGCTGCAACGGCGCAACCAAGGCCGCATACACGCTGAGCGACATGGGATATGGACGGGTCCGCGAACTTCTCGGCGGCTTCGAGTACTGGGCCAGGGAAGGACTGTCGGTCGTCACCGGTGACGGCCGGCGTCTCCGCAGGCCGGCCGATGAACTGACCGCGGTCCGGCTCCCGTAGCCGCGCGCAAGCGTACGCTCGGACCCAGCAGCCAAGCCCGTGACGAAAGGCAGCTTCCATGGCGCTTCGACAGCCCCTCAGCATCAACGACATCCGCAGCGCTATCCGCGAATTGAGCGCACGCGCCGACCTGGCCCGCAAGGAGGGCAGGCCGGAGGATGCCGCCGAACTGGAGCAGCGGATCCGCGGCTATCGAGAAGAACTCACCGCCAGGCCCTAGTGGCTGCGGTCTCGCGAAACCGCCACCACGGTAGTGCGCACGCCCGCGCAACTACCGTGCCGGCGGCCTCGCGAGGTGTCCGGTCGGCGCGTCAGGCGCCGAGGCGGCGGAATGTGCTGCGATGGAACACGATCGGTGCGACGTCCGGATGCACGGTGATGTCGCTGACCCGCAGCACCACGATGGTGTGGTCACCGGCCGGCACCAGCTGTTCGATGCTGCTCTCCAGCCAGACGCTGGTGCCGTGGATGAACACCGCCCCGCGCTCCGAGGAGGCGGTCTCCAGCCCCGCGAACCGGTCACCGGTCTTGGCGGCCAGTGTGCGCGCGGCCGCGTCGTGCGCCTCGCCGAGGACGCTGATCCCCAGGTACGGCAGGTCCTTCAGGCGCGGCCAGGTCGACGACGAGTTCTGCACACAGAACGACACCAGCGGCGGATCCAGGGACACCGGGACGAATGTGCTGGCGGCCAGCCCGACGCGGGTGCCGTCCACCTCCGCCGCGATCGCGATGACGCCGGACGGGAAGTGCCCGAAGGCCTCCCGCAACGACGACGGGTCGAGGTTGATCCGCTGGCCCGCTGATCCGCTCATCGTCGCAATCCTTCCACGTACCCGTGTGCGGCGGCCACGTCCGGGTGCGCCCGCAGCCTGCTCTTCCATGCGTTGCGACCGTACACGGGGAAGATCTGCTCGTTCGCAGGGTCCGCGCTGACCCCGCGGGCGTCGGCGGCGAGTTCGGCGGGCAGCGTCAGCACCGGCAGCCGCGCGTCCAGCCGGGGATTGAAGAAGTACGGCACCGAGATCCGCTCCCCGGCATCGGCGAGGTTGACGCGGTGTTCGGTGGCACGCAGGTAGCCACCGGTCGCGATCTCCAGCATCTCGCCGATGTTGACGATGAACGCGCCGTCGACCGGGGGTACCTCGACCCACCCGGCGGCCGGATCGCGCACCTGTAGGCCGCGGCTGTCGGCCAGCAGCAGCGTCAGCACGCCGGCGTCGCGGTGCGCACCGACGCCCTGGGGGTTCTGCGCGTGCCGCGGATACCTCACGATCTTGATCAAGGTGGCCGGCACCTCGGCGAACGCCGCGTCGAACACGTCTTCGGCGCTGCCCAGCGCTGCGGCCCACTGCCGCAACAGCTTCCGGCCGACCTGGGCCAGCGCCGCGTCCCACTCCGCGATGATCGCGGGCAACTCGGGCAGCGCCGACGGCCACCGGTTGGGCCCCTGCAGCCGCAGGTAGGGCTCCGCCGGTTCGGGGATCGGGGTGCGCTCGGGGCCGATGTCGATCTGCTCGCGCCAGTCGACCTGCCCGCCGGTCAGCTCGCCACCGAGCCGGGTGTAGCCGCGGAAGTGCGGGCTGCCCACCATCGCGACGGCGTCCTTGTCGGGTTGGGGCAGCGCGAAGAACCGGCGTGCCGCGTCGAGTAGCCGCCCGGTGAGGTCGTCGGAGACGCCGTGTCCGGTCAGGTAGAAGAACCCGACTTCCCGGGCGACCCGGCGCAGCCGGTCGCGTAGCGCGTCGGGCTCCTCGCGAAGGTCGATGACGGGCAGCGCCGTCTGCACAGTGCTCACCCGGACATCTTCGTCCCGCAGACGGTGATCCGGCCAGCGTCCGGATCGGCGTGAACCAAAGCCGGTAACGTGTCGCCATCATGTGGTTCACGCTCCTGGCCATGGCCGTGGCGGTCAGCCTGGAGCCGTTCCGGATCGGGATGACCGCGCTGATGGTCAACCGTCCCCGTCCCGCTCTTCAGCTCTTCGCGTTCCTGGCCGGTGGCTTCGCGATGGGGCTGGCGGTCGGCATGGTGGTGCTGTTCGCGCTGCGTCCGGCGCTGTCGTCGGCACATTTCACGCTGCCCCGGGTGCAGATCGTGGTCGGGTTGGTGGTGTTGTGCACCGCGGCCGTGGTGGGTTCCGGGCTGGTGGGGCGTCCTCGTGACCCGGACCGCGGGCCGGGCTTCGTCGCGAGGCACGCGCGGCGCGTCGTCGAGGGCCGCTCCCTGTGGACTGCCGCGGCGGTGGGTCTGGGGACCGCGCTGCCGTCCGTCGACTACCTGGCCGCGCTGGCGCTGATCGCTGCGTCCGGGGCGGCGGCCGCGACGCAGTTCGGCGCGCTGCTGGTGTTCAACGCGGTGGCGTTCGCGCTGATCGAGATCCCGCTGCTGTGCTATCTGGTGAGCCCGGACCGCACCCGGGCGGCGCTGGCGTCGCTGAACGCCTGGATCCGGGCGCGCGGCCGCTACGGCGTGTGCGCGTTGATGGCGGTCGTCGGCGCGGTACTGCTGGTAATCGGCCTCGCCGGCCTGTAGCGCCCGGCGGGCTCAGCTCGGCGGGTTGTTCACCACGTACTGCAGACCCGCGAGCAACTGCGACACCGGGTCGGTGCCGCCGCCGAAGGCGGCCTGGGTGGCCGGCGCGGTGACCTCGGCCGGGTCGTAGCCGATGACGTGGTCGACGGTGACCGGCGCGGTGGCCGGATCGTCGTTGCGCGAGTACCCGGCGTCGACGTAGGGCTGCAGCACCCGGTCGAGTTCGATCAGCGTGTCCTTGGGGACCCCGAGGTACTTGAACGGCAGCACCAACGGCAGATGCTCCTCGGGGATCATCACCGTCGTCGTCTTGGCACCCCGCGAGTTCACGGTGGTGCGGATGTTGCCCGGTGGGACCATGCTCGGGTTGGTGAACGCGACGGCGGTGTGCCCGGTCGCGAGCCCGACGATCGCGTTGGCGACCGACAGCCAGTTGTCCGGGCGGTCCGGCCAATCGGCGATGCTGTCGTAGGCCGAGACGAACTGATAGGTGTCGTACTGGCTTTCCACCGGCGCCGGGATGCGGTAGTCCAGCGACGGGACGACGCTGCCGACCGGGAAGTTCTGGGTCAGGAAGCTCTCGCCGAACGCGTGCTTGCCGACGGGGTTGCCGTAGGTGGCGAAGCTCAGCTGATCCGGTGGTGGCGCCGCCGGATCGTAGGCCAGCCGGGCCTGCACCTCGTCGAGCACCGACGCCCCCTCGGACAGGCCGATCGCGGTACCGGGTCCGCCCCGGCGGATCGCCTCGATCAGGTTCGGGGCGCCGACGTCGATGGATTCGCCGTAGCTGGGGCCGTCGAGTCCGAGCCCGGGCATGATGCGGTCACCGAACGCGCCGATCCCCGGGAACAGCCGCTCCAAGGTGTGGCCCTGGACCTGTCCGGCGGGATAGTCGACGATCTCGCGGTCCAGGCCGGGGAACCAGTCCGCGCCGGTGCGCATGATGTATTCGTCGTACGGGATGCCCAGCACGTGGGCGCCGCCGAGCGCGTACCCGCGGCCCGGGGTGCCCATCGGCATCGGCGCGTCACCCGGGGTGACCGGGGGTGCGGGCTCGGGTTGGGCCGTGGCGACCCCGAATCCCAACAGGCCCGCCGCGCCGAGTGTGCCCAGCGCGGTGGCGAATGCGATGTGCCGCCTCATGGTGTTGTCCTGCCTGCCATGTGATCAGGCGTCCAGCCGGTCGAACTGATCTTGGCGGTAGTGGTCGACGCAGGCAGAGCGGCGCACCTTGCCGCTCGTGGTGGTCGGGATCGAGCCGGGCGGCACGAACACGAGGTCCTCGACGTTGAGACCGTGCGCGTTCGAGATCGCCGAGGTGACGTCGCTTTTCACCTCGTGCAGCCAGCGCGTCGCGTCCTCGCCGGTGTTCTTCTTCAACTCGATGACGGTGACCAGCTTCTCGGTGCTGTTCTCCGGCACCGAGATCGCGGCGACGCGGCCGCGGGTGATGCCGGAGACGGTGGCCTCGATGTCCTCGGGGTAGTGGTTGCGGCCGCGGATGATCAGCAGGTCCTTGATGCGCCCGACGATGAACAACTCGCCGTCGTGGACGAAGCCGAGATCGCCGGTGCGCAGCCACGGCCCGTCGGGGGTGCCCGGGGACGGGTCGACGATGGTCGCGCCGAAGCACTGCTGTGCGTCGGCCGGCCTGCTCCAGTACCCGGACGCGACGTTCTCGCCGTGCACCCAGATCTCGCCGATCGCGTCGGGCGGGCATTCGGTGCGCGCATCCACGTCCACGATGCGCACCAGCGGCGCCTGCGGCAGCGTGTAGCGGACCAGCGCGGTGCCCGACGCGGCGGTGCACGGTTTCACCCGGCGCGCGGACAACTCGTCGCTGTCGAAGCGGGGCTGCGGCGCCGACTCGTCGTAGATGCCGCTGGCCACGAACACCGTCGCCTCGGCCAGCCCGTAGGACGGGCGCAGCATGTTGTCCCGGAAGTTGAAGTGCGCGAAGCGGTCTGCGAAGCGCTCCAGCGTCGCCGGGTTCACCCGCTCGGCACCGTTGATGATGCCGAGCACGTCACCGAGGTCGAGTCCGGCCAGATCGCTGTCGCTGGTCTTGCGGGCCGCCAGCTCGAACGCGAAGTTCGGCGCCGCGGAGAACGCCTGCGGGTTCTGGGCCAGCGCCCTGACCCAGCGCGACGGCTTCTCCAGGAACGCGACCGGGCTGGTCAACTTCGCCGGATGGCCGCCGAGGATCGGCGCGCACACCCCGAGCACCAACCCCATGTCGTGGTAGAAGGGCAGCCAGGACACGATCGTCAGGTTCGCCGTCGACGTGATGTGCGGCACCGCGAAGAAGCTGCGCATCAGCTGCTCGTAGTTCGACTGCAGGTTGCGGTGCGAGATCATCACGCCGGTGGGCAGCCGGGTGGAGCCCGAGCTGTACTGCAGGTACGCGATGACGGGTACCTCGCCGCGCGGCAGCGGCTCGGCTACCGTCCGCGCGTCCAGATCCAGCGAATCGATCTGCAGGATCTTCGGCGCGACCTCCATGCGGGCCTGGTCGACGTAGTCGCCGACATCCTCGGCGACCGCCGAGGTGGTCAGCACGACCGACGGGGTGGTGTCGGTGAACACCGCGCTGACCCGGTCGTGGTTGGAGCCGCGGTGCGGCAGCGGAAGCGGGACGGCGATCAGCCCGGCCTCCATCGCGCCGAGGAACGCGAGGATGTAGTCCAGACCCTGCGGCGCCAGGATCACCGCGCGATCGCCGATCGCGCCGTGCTCGCGAATTGCGCGCGCCACGTTGATCGTTCGCCGCGACAGCTGCGACCAGGTCACGTCCTCGGCGACACCGGCCGGATCGTCGGCGTATTCGGTGAACGTGAACGCGATGTCGTCGGGGCGCATGCTGGCGCGGCCGTGCAGCATCGAGAGAATCGTCGACTGGGGCGTAGCTGTCACATCACGTCCGTACTGAATCCTGGGAGGAACTCGTTGACCATCGCTCCTGGCCCGCTCGTGTCGAAGTTTTGCATAGATCAGGTGTCCGCGCTAACCCGTTCGCGAGCCGGGGCCGCGACCCGCGACGGCCACCAGTTCGCCCGCCCCAGCAACGTCGCGACCGCGGGCACCAGGATGGTGCGCACGACGAAGGTGTCCAGCAGGATGCCGACGCCGATCACGAATCCGCCCTGCACGACGATGCCGATGCTGGAGAACAGCAGACCGGCCATCGACGCGGCGAAGATCAACCCGGCCGCGGTGATCACGCCGCCGGTCGAGCCGAGCGCGCGGATGATGCCGAACCGCACGCTGTGCGGTGAGTCGTCGCGCATCCGCGACACGAACAGCATGTTGTAGTCGGCGCCGACGGCGACCAGCACCACGAACGCCAGCGGCGGCACGCTCCAGTGCAACTGCTGACCGAGCAGCAGCTGGAACACCGCCACCCCGACACCGATCGCGGCGAAATAGGACACCACCACCGAACCGACCAGGTACAGCGGCGCGATCAGCGAGCGCAGCAACAGCATCAGCACCAGCGTCACGATGATCAGCGTGACGACGATGATGAACCGGATGTCGTGCTCGTAGTAGTCGCGGGTGTCGCGCAACGCGGCCGGGAAGCCGCCCATCGAGATCGTCGCATCGGAGAGCATGGTGTTGGGCTGTGCGCCGCGGGCGATGTCGCTGATCGTGTTGACCTGGTCCATCGCTTCCGGGCTGAACGGGTTGAGCTTGGTCTGCACCAGATAACGCACCGAATGCCCGTCCGGCGAGACGAACGCCTCGGCGGCCTTCTGGAACTCGACGGCGCCCAGCACCTCGGCCGGGATGCTGAAGCCGGCCATGTTCGAACTCGCCGCGTCGTTGCGCATGGTCAGCAGGAACGCCGCGGCCTGGTCCAGCCCGGCGGCCATCACCTTGATCTGCTCGACGAGCTGGTCGACGCCGCCGGCGACCTGGCGGCTGCCGTCGGCGAGCCGGTCGGCGCCGTCCTCGAGGTCGGCCAGCCCGGCCCGCGCCCCGGACGGGGTGTCGAGGCCCATCGCCGAGATCGCGTTGGTCAGCTTGGCCAGCGCGGAGTTCAGCTGGTTGACCGTCGCGGTCAGGCTCTGCCGGTCGTCGACGCCCTGAAGCTGGCCGGCGAGCTGGTTGATCTCGTCCACCCGGCCGTCCTCGCGGGCGGTCATCAACTTCTCGAACTGCATCCGGGTGTCCACGCAGGACGGGTTGGCGTCGCAGACCCGGTTGCCGTGCAGCGCGGCCAGCACCGGGCCGATCCAGGCGAACATGTCTTTGACCGCGCGGAAGTTCAGCCCCATCGACAGCCCGAGTTTGTTGACGCTGTCGACGAGCTTGGCGGCGGTCGCGACGTCGCGCACCAGTTTGTCGCCGCCGTACTCGGTGCGCACGGACGAGAACGTGTCGATCAGCCCGCGCAGGCTCGGCGCGATCTCGTTGACCTGGGCCCGCACGTCGCCGAGGCTGTCCGCCAACTCCGTCGCGCCGTCGGCGAGGGTGTTCAGGTCGCCGCTGCGTTCGCCGATCTGGGCCGAGCCGGCGGCCAGCCGGTCCCCGACGATGCCGGCCTGGAAGGTGGCCCGGAACTCGGCCGGGACCTCGCCCAGCGGCCGGGTCACACCGCTGACCAGTGCGATGTCCGGCAGCTGCGCGATCCGCGACGCCATCTGCTCGAGGTCGGCGAGGGCCTGCGGGTTACGCAGATCCCTGGGGCTCTGCACGAGGATGTACTGCGGGATCGACTGGCTGACCGGGAAATGCCGTTCCAGCGCGGCGTACCCGACCGAGCTGGGCGCCGACGGCGACACGGCCTTGCGGTCGTCGTAGTTGTAGTTCGCGACGATCGCGAAGCTGCCGAGCAGCACCAGCACCAGCGCGCTGGCCACCAGATGCGGCACCGGCCGACGCACGATCCGGATCCCGGAGCGCCGCCAGAACAGCGCGGTCAGCTCGCGGCGCGGTTTGATCCAGCCGCGCGGGCCCGCCAACGTCAGGATCGCCGGCAGCAGCGTGATGCCGGCCAGGTAGGCGACGCCGATGCCGATCGCGGCCGACACCCCGATCGTGCGGAACACGCCCATCTTCGCGAAGCTCATCGCCAGGAACGTGATGCCGACGGTGGTCGCCGACGCGGTGATGACCTTGCCGATCGAGATCATCGCCGCCCGCACCGCGTCGTCGGACTGCGAGCCCTGCCGCAGGTAGTCGTGATACCGGCTGATCAGGAACACCGCGTAGTCGGTGCCGGCACCGGCCAGGATCGCGCTGAGGAACACGATGGACTGATTCGACACCCCCGATCCGGTCAGCTGGGAGTACGCCGCGACCACCCCCTGGGCGATCAGCACCGACGATCCGATGGTGATCAGCGGCAGCAGCATCGTGACCACATTGCGATACACCAGCAGCAGCACCCCGAGCACCAGCACGGCGATCGCGATCTCGATGGGCAGCCGGTCCTGGTCACCCGCGACGGTCAGGTCCGCGACGGTCGCGGCGGGGCCGGTGATGTAGACGTGCAGCGAGTCTCCGGCCGGCCCGGCGTCGGGCACCTCGTGCCGGATGACGTCGGCGACCCGGTTGAACGATTCGTAGGCCCGCGGTGTGCCCAGCTCACCGACCAGGCTGACCGGCAGTACCCAGGTGGTCTTGTCCTCGCTGGTCAGGAACTGCCGCAGCTGCGGGGTGCTGACGAAGTCCTGCACCGACACCACGTCGGCGACGTCGTCGCGCAGCGCGTCGACGACGTTGCGGTAGGTGACCTCGTCCTGCGGTCGCAGTCCGGATTCGTTGATGAACGCGACGACGAGCAGGTTGTCCGACCCGGATTCGTCGAACGCGACGGCCATCCTCTGCGCGGTGACGCTCGACGGGGCGTCGGCGGGCAGGATCTGCAGCGGATGCTTGGCGGCCATCTCGCCGAGCGACGGGAAGGACAGCGGCAGTGCCACGGCCAGCGCGATCCACACCGCGATCACCGCCCAGGGGCGGCGCACCACGACATCGGCTAGCCGTCGCATCTCGGCCGCACCTCCGCCCTGCACCGCCGCAATCGCAGGACTGCGGTGGAATGGCCAAACCCTGCGACGATTTTCACGCTACGCGACGCGTCCCCAGTTGCCCGTGTCCGCGACGAGCGCGGCCACCGACCTCATGGCCCGCATATATCGCTCGACCGATTTCTTCGCCACCGGATTGTCGGGATGCATGATCGCCATCTCGACGCCCTGGTCGTATCGGAAGATGTAAATGGTCAACTGATACGAGTACCGGCCGTCCGGATAGATGCCGATGTTGTCGGCCAATCCCATTTCGGCGGCCGCCAGAATGGCGTTCATCGGCGCGGCGCCGCCGTGGAAGAAATTCGACACCGGGAAATTCGGTCGCGGCCAGCGCAGCCACGGCGCCAATTCCAGCACCCGGTAATACGGCACCTTCGCCATGTTCAGGCCCGAGTCGAACGCATTCTGCGCGGCCCACGCGGCGTCGCCGAATGACGCCGCCCCGATCGGCACGGTGATCGGAATGAGGCCGGTGAACCAGCCCTGGGTCATGAAATTGTCCGATCCGCTGCGCGAATCCCGCGGCGTCAGCCCGTAATAGGTCAGTGCGCCGGTCAATTCGTGTTCGACCTGGGCCAGGCAGGCGAACAGGCCCCCGACGAACCGCGCGCCTGCCGCCCCGCACGCCGCATCGAACCGCTCCGTCTGCGCCGCGTCCAGCAGCGGTTCGGAGGTCATCACACTGCGGGTGGAATCCTGCGGATTCCCCAGCGGTAGCGGGAATTCGGGAAAACCGTCGGCGTTGTTCTCGGCGAACTCGATCCAGGCGCGCACCCCGGGGGAGTCCTCGGTCAGCTCCGCGGTGAACTCCCGTTCGCGCACGCAGAATTCGTCGAAACTGCCCGCGTCAGGAAGTGTCAACGCCTGCCCGCCGCTGCTCAGCGCCGAATACATGCCGTTGGCTTCCATCATCGTGGTGCCGATCAGAGTCGCGTCACCGTGCACGTGATCCATCGACGCGAAGAAACTGAAATGGTCGTCGCTCTGAATGACCCCGAACGTGAAACAACCCCACTCGAGCGGGCTCGGGATTGCGATCACGTGCTGGTGGATCTCCTCGACCGTCATATGGCCGTGTTCGACCGGCACGAATTCGATGTCGGCGGGGTCTTCGAGGGCGTGCCGGATGAACTGACCGTCGGGCCCCTCGGCGAACCAGCTGCGGAATGTGTCGTGCCGCCGCAGATAGGCGTTGACGGCATGATCCATCGCGGCGATATCGCATCGGCCCGCCACATCGCAGCTCGCGATGATCTGCCGGGAGAAGTTCAAACCGGCCGTCGTTCGTTCGCAGTAGTTACGCAGGTGCTGGCCCTGCATGAAGCTGACCGGGACCGTGCTGACCGGGGCCTGGCGGGCCTTCTCGATCGACGCTTCCGTCGGATGCCAGGAGATGACGTTTCCGGGTCGAAGCGACCATTCCTCAAGTGCGCCAACTGTGATCTTGCCGATGCGCAATGCGTGGTCCTCCCCAGTACTGCTCTGTCGTGCCGGTTCGGTGATCCCGCCGCAGCCTTGTTCGCTGGACAACATACCCAACGACCGGGCCCCACCGGGTACGCCCGGTCGAAGAGGCAGCAACTTCCCCATGCCTCCCACCCCCGTGCAATAGTGTGCGTCGGGGGAGTTGATTCTTGGGCGTGTCAGCTGTGCCGCGGGGCGGTGTTGCGACCGTCGACTCATGGGAGGTCACACGGCATGGGATCCGCCGCACCATCGGGCGAGCCGACCCCTCGCTTCGCGATCGTCGGCTACGCCGCCAGGCTTCCTGGCGCCGCTGACGCCGGCGAGTACTGGGAGCTGCTGAGCGCGGGCCGCGACGCGATCTCCGAGGTCCCCGCGGACCGCTGGGACGTCGACGCGTTCTTCGACCCGGATCCGGCGGCTCCCGGCAAGGTGGTGACACGGCGCGCCGGCTTCGTCGACGATGCGACCGGGTTCGACGCCCCGTTCTTCGGGATGTCGACCCGCGAGGTCCAGATGATGGATCCGCAGCACCGGCTGTTGCTGGAGACGGCCTGGCGCGCGGTGGAGCACTCGGGCACCGCACCGTCGGCATTGGCGAACACCCGCACCGGCGTGTTCGTCGGCCTGGCCACCCACGACTACCTGGGCATGGCGTCCGACGGCCTGACCTACCCGGAGATCGAGGCCTACCTGGCCATCGGGACGTCGAACGCGGCAGCGGCGGGCCGGATCAGCTACCGGCTGGGCCTGCAGGGGCCCGCGGTCGCCGTCGACACCGCGTGCAGTTCCTCGCTGGTCGCCATCCACCAGGCGTGCCAGGCGCTGCAGCTGGGCGAATGCGATATCGCGCTGGCCGGCGGCGCGAACGTGATGCTCACCCCGGCCACGATGATCACGTTCTCCAACGCGCACATGCTGGCCCCCGACGGCCGCTGCAAGACCTTCGACGCCGCCGCCGACGGTTACGTCCGCGGCGAGGGCTGCGGCATCATCGTCGTCAAGCGCCTCGACGACGCGGTCCGCGACGGGGACCGGATCCGCGCGGTGATCCGCGGCAGTGCGATCAACCAGGACGGCGCCTCCGGCGGCCTGACGGTACCCAACGGCGTTGCCCAGCAACGGGTTATCGCCGACGCGCTGAAGCGCGCCGGGCTGGCCCCCGCCGATGTCGACTACCTGGAGGCGCACGGCACCGGCACCTCGCTGGGCGACCCGATCGAGGCGCAGGCCGCGGGCGCGGCGCTGGGCGCGGGCCGGGATCCGAACCGCCCACTGCTGATCGGCTCGGCCAAGACCAATATCGGGCACCTGGAGGCCGCGGCCGGCATCGCCGGTGTGCTCAAGGTCGTGCTGGCGCTCGAACACGAGACGCTGCCCAAGCACCTCAACTTCGAGACCCCGTCGCCGCACATCCCGTGGGACCGGCTGCCGGTCGAGGTGGTCAAGGAGACCGTCCCGTGGCGGCGCGGGGAGCGGCCCCGCATCGCCGGGGTGAGCTCGTTCGGCTTCGCGGGCACCAACGCCCACGTGATCCTCGAAGAGGCGCCCGTGGCGCCCGAGCCGGCACAGCGCGGCGCCGACGGACGCTTCGACCTGCTGCCGATCTCCGCACGGACCCCGGGCGCGCTGGCGCGACTGGCCACCGACTACCGCACCTGGTTGACCGAGCATCCGGACGCGACGCTGGCCGACGTGTGCCTGACCGCGGGCACCGCACGCTCGCATCTGGAACACCGGGCCGCGATCGTGGCGAACTCCAGGGACTCCGCGATCGAGCTGCTCGGCGCTCTCGCCGACGACCGTCCCGCGCCGGGGCTGGTGCGCGGCGAGTCCTACGACACCCCGAAGACCGCGTGGCTGTTCACCGGGCAGGGCAGCCAGTACCCGGGGATGGCCCGGGAGCTGTTCGACACCGAACCGGTGTTCGCCGAGACGGTGCACCGGTGCGCCGACGCGGTCGCCGGTCTCCTCGAAAAGCCGCTGCTTGACGTCATTTTCGATGTCGACGATGAGGACACGCTGCGGCAGACCACCTACGCGCAGCCGGCACTGTTCGCCGTGGAGATGGGTTTGGCCCGGTTGTGGCAGTCGTGGGGATTCGAACCCGACGTGGTGCTCGGCCACAGCGTCGGCCAGTACTCCGCGGCATGTGTGGCCGGAGTGTTCGGCCTGGAAGACGGCGCCCGGTTGATGGCCGAACGGGGCCGGGTGTTCGGCAGCCTGCCCGCCGGCGGGCGCATGGTCGCGATCTTCGCGCCGGCCGAACGCGTCGAGGGCCTGACCGACGACTTCCCGGCGCTGTCGGTGGCCGCCTACAACGGCGCCAACACCGTACTGTCCGGCCCGGCAGCAGATCTGGAGAACGTGGTGGCCGCGCTGGTCGCCGACGGGGTGCGCTGCGACTGGCTGGAGACCAGCCACGCGTTCCACTCGGCACTGCTCGACCCGATCCTCGACGACTTCGAGGCATTTGCCGACGAGCTCGACGTCCATGCGCCGCAACGGATCCTGATCGACAACCGGACCGGCGCCGCGATCGGCAGGAGCGTCCGCCTGGACGGGGCGTACTGGCGCCGCCACGCCCGCCAGCCGGTCGAGTTCGCCAAGAGCGTGCGCACGCTCGCCGAGATGAACTGCAAGCTGCTGGTCGAGATCGGCCCGCGGCCGGTGCTGACCGCCGCGGCGTTGAGCGCATGGCCGGACCCGGCGACCACCCCGCGGGTGATCGCGTCGCTGCGCCGCACCACCGCCGACCAGCGCCAGATCACCGAGGCGCTCGCCGACGCGTACGTGTTCGGGCACCTGCCCGCATTCGGTGCGCTCGGACGGCCGGGGGCCCGCAAGGTCGACCTGCCGACCTACCCGTTCGAGCATCGCCGGTACTGGTTCACCGACAAACAGGATCAGGGTTCTGCCGCCCCGGCTCCCGTTTCGCGTCCCGGGCAGGGCCGCACCGAGACGGTGCGCCTGCTCGAGGACGGCCGGATCGAGGAGCTCGCCGCGCTACTCGGCGGCACCGAGACCGATCCCGAGACCCTGGACGTGCTCAACCGGCTTGCCGCACAGCACAATCAGCAGCGCTCGACGGAATCGATCGCCCACGACCGCTACCGGTTCCGGTGGGAGCCCTCGACCGCGGGCCCGCTCGGCGCGGACGCCGGTGAGGACATCACCTGGGTCGTGGTGGGTGACGACTCCGACGCGACACGCCCGCTCTTCGACGTGCTGGCCGCCCGCGGCAGTCGGTACCGCATCGTCGGGCTGCCGAAATCCGACGCCGAGGAGCGCGAGCTCGCCGACGCGCTGCGCGCGGTCGCGGCCGAGGCCGGCGCGCTCCGGCTGGTGCACGTCGCGGCGCTCGACGGCGCCGGTGCCGGTGTCTCGATGCGCTCGCTGCTGCGGATGCAGCACCGGATTCTCGGCGGGACCCGCCGACTCTTCCGTGCAGCGGTGGCCGCCGAACTACGGGCCCCGGTCTGGTTGGTGACCCGCGGCGCACAGCATGTCACCGACAGCGACACCGTCGCGCCCGATCAGAGCTGCCTGTGGGGTTTCGGCCGGGCCGCATCCCTGGAACATCCGCAGCTGTGGGGCGGTCTCGCCGACCTGTCCCCGACCGGCACCGCCGATGAGTGGTCGCGGTTGCTCAATCGCCTTGCGGCGCCCCATGACCCGGCGATCCGCGAGGATCAGATCGCGCTGCGCGATCAGACCGTGTACGTGCCCCGGCTGGTGCGCCGCGACGAGCTGCCCAGCGGTCGCCCGCTCGGCCTGCGCGACGACGCCAGCTACCTGGTGACCGGCGGGCTCGGCTCGATCGGCCTGGAGGTCGCCGGATACCTTGCCGCACAGGGCGCCCGGAACCTGGTGCTGACCAGCCGCCGCACCCCCGGCGACGCGGCACGACAGCGCATCGACGCGTTGCGCGCCCAGTACGGCGCTCAGGTACGGGTCGTGGCCGCCGACGTCGCCGACGCGCATGATGTGGCCCGGTTGCTGGACACGGTGCAGGCCGAGCTGCCGCCGCTGGCGGGCATCGTGCACGCCGCCGGCGAGATCGGCACCACCCCGCTGGCCGAGCTCGACGATGCCGAAGTGGATCGGGTGTTCGCCGGGAAGGTCTGGGGCGCCTGGCATCTGAGCGAGGCGGCGGCGGATCTGCAGCTGGACTTCTTCATCGGCACATCGTCGATCGCGTCGGTGTGGGGTGGCTACGGCCAGACCGCGTACGGCGCCGCCAACGCGTTTCTCGACGGCCTGGCATGGCGACTGCGCGAACAGGGCATCCCCGGCGTCAGCGTCAACTTCGGCCCGTGGGCGGCTGGAATGGCCGACGCGCAGTCACGCGCCCGGCTCGAACAGCGCGGTATCAAGACGCTGTCGCCCGCCGACGCACTGGCCGGACTGTCCGACGTGGTCACCGGCGCGGCGGCCCAGGGCGTGGTGGCCCGGATCGACTGGGAGCGGTTCCTGCCGCTCTACCAGCAGGCCGGCCGGCGCGGGTTCCTCGCCGACCTCGAGCGCGAGGTGCCCGCCGCGGTCGTGGCCGCGACACCGTCGGGCCGGACCGCGCTGGTCGAACGCCTCACCAACGCTCCAGTGCAGCAGCGCAAGCGGATGCTGACCGATTATCTGCGCGACGCCGTCGCCGAGGTGACCCGCGTCGACGCCGCCGAGATCCGGGAGGACGCCGGATTCTTCGATCTGGGCATGGACTCGCTGATGGCCGTCGAACTGCGCAGGCGCATCGAGCAGGGCATCGGTAAGGAAGTACCCGTCACGCTGGTGATGGACCAACCGCGGCTGTCCGACGCCGCCGACTACCTGCTCGGCGACGTACTCGGGCTGCGCGAACCGGCGCAGACCCGCGAAGTCGCTTCCGTCGGCTCCGGTGCCGCCGACGAGCCGATCGCGATCGTCGCGGTGTCCTGCCGGTTCCCCGGCGCACCGGACCCGGACGCGTTCTGGGACCTGCTGGCCGGGGGTGTCGACGCGATCCGGGAGGTCCCCGAAGACCGGTTCGACATCGACGAGTTCTACGACCCCGACCCCGACGCCGCAGGCAAGACGTACACGCGCTACGGCGGATTCCTGGACGGCATCGACGAATTCGACCCCGAGTTCTTCGGCATCTCACCGCGTGAGGCCGTCTGGATCGAACCCCAGCAGCGGCTGATGCTCGAAACCGTGTGGGAGGGCCTGGAACGCGCCGGGTACGCGCCGTCTGCGCTGCGCGGCAGCCGCACCGGCGTATTCGTCGGCGTCGCCGCCAACGAATACGCCCACCTGCTCTCGGCCGAATCCATCGACAAGATCGAACCGCACTTCATCACCGGCAACGCGCTCAACGCGATCTCCGGCCGGGTCGCGTTCGCGCTGGGGCTGGAAGGCCCGGCCGTGGCCGTCGACACCGCGTGCAGTTCGTCGCTGGTGGCCGTTCACCAGGCCACCCAGGCGCTGCGCTCCGGGGACTGCGACATGGCGCTGGCCGGTGGCGTAAACGTGCTGCTGAGCCCGGTCACCGTGGTCGCCGCATCGCGGGCCCGGATGCTCTCGCCGGTCGGGCGGTGCAAGACCTTCGACGCCTCTGCCGACGGCTACGTGCGCAGCGAGGGCTGCGGTGTCCTGGTGCTCAAACGCCTGAGCGACGCCGTCCGCGACGGCGACCGGGTGCGCGCGGTGATCGCCAGCAGCGCGGTGAACCAAGACGGCGCGTCCAGTGGCCTGACCGTACCCAACGGCGGTGCCCAGCAACGGCTCATCGGCAGCGTGCTGGCCCGGGCCGGGTTGACGGGAGCCGATGTCGACTACCTGGAGGCGCACGGCACCGGCACCCCGCTGGGCGACCCGATCGAGGTGCAGGCCGCCGCTGCGGCGTACGGCGGATCCCGCGATCCCGCCCGGCCGCTGCTGATGGGCTCGGTGAAGACCAACATCGGCCACACCGAATCCGCCTCGGGCGCAGCAGGTCTGATCAAGGTCGTGCTGGCACTGCAGCACGGCACGTTGCCGCAGAGCCTGCACTTCGACACGCCGTCCCCGCACATCCCGTGGGATTCGTTGCCGGTCAGGGTGGTGGACAAGGCGATTCCGTGGCAGGCCGACGGCAGGCCGCGCCGCGCCGGGGTGAGTTCGTTCGGGTTCACCGGCACCAATGCGCACGTGCTGATCGAGGAGGCGCCGCCCGAACTGGCGGCGCGCGAGCCCGCCGCCCCGGCCGAGCCCGCCGACGACGAGTCCGCTGCCCCCGAGCAGGTGCATGTGCTGGCATTGTCGGCACGCTCGCCGGAAGCACTGGTGGAGCTCGCGAACCGGTACGACGCGTGGCTGTCCACCCATCCGGACGCCGACCTCGCCGACGTCTGTCTGACGGCAGGAACCGGCCGTTCGCACTTCGAGCATCGCGCCGCACTGGTGGTCGACTCGGTCGACAGCGCCCGCATCGGCCTGTCCGATCTGGCGCAGAACCGGCTGCGGCCCGGGGTGGTGCGCGGCGAACACACCCAGCGCCCGACCACGGCGTGGCTGTTCACCGGACAGGGCAGCCAGTACCCCGGCATGGCCCGCGAATTGTTCGACAGCGAACCCGTTTTCGCCGAGACCGTGACGCGCTGTGCCGACGCGGTCGCCGACCTGCTGCCGCGCCCGCTGCTCGACGTGCTGTTCTCGAGCGGACGCGAGGCCGGGGTGCCCGCCTCCGAGACCCTGAGGCACACCTCGTTCGCCCAGCCCGCGCTGTTCGCCGTCGAGATGGGCCTGGCCCGGTTGTGGCAGTCCTGGGGTGTCGAACCCGACGTGGTGCTCGGGCACAGCGTGGGCCAGTACGCGGCGGCCTGCGTGGCCGGGGTGTTCAGCCTGGAGGACGGCGCCCGGTTGATGGCCCAGCGCGGCCGGTTGTTCGGCAGCCTGCCCGAGGGCGGGCGGATGGTCGCGGTGTTCACCGACGCCAAACGCGTCGAAGAGGTCGCGGGCGGCTTCCCCCGGGTGTCGGTCGGGGCGTACAACGGCCCCAACACGGTGCTGTCCGGTCCCGGTGACGACCTCGAACAGATCGTCACAGTCTTCGGCGAGGACGGGATCCGCTGCACGTGGCTGGAGACCAGCCATGCCTTCCACTCCGAACTGCTCGAGCCGGTGCTCGACGAGTTCGAGTCCTGCGCCGCGCAATTGGAGTTCGCCGCACCGACGCTGCCGCTGGTGTGCAACCGCACCGGCGCGGTGCTGACCGGGCAGGCCACCCTGGACGCGCCGTACTGGCGGCGGCATTCGCGCCAACCCGTGCAGTTCGCCGAGAGTGTGCGCACCGTCGCCGCGCTGGGCGCTTCGGTACTGATGGAGATCGGCCCGCAGCCGGTGCTGACCGGCGCCGCGGTGCAGGTCTGGCCCGAGCATCTGCCCGCGCCGCGCGCGGTCGCGTCGCTGCGTAAGGGCGTCGCCGACCGGCGTCAGATCGCCGATGCCCTGGCGGCGGCCTACATCGGCGGTCACAGGCCCGATTTCGCCGCGCTGCACCGCGAGCACGGCAATCGCTTGGAGATGCCGACCTACCCGTTCCAGCGGCGGCGCTTCTGGCCGAAGTCCGCCGGGATGTCCCTCGACGGCGGTGGCGCCTCGATGGGCTCGGGAATCCTGGGCAGCGGCAAGGATCTGGCCTCCGGCGACTCGGTCTACACCAGTCGGCTGTCGGTCAAATCGCAGCCGTGGTTGTCCGACCACGTCATCTACGGCACCGTCGTCGTCCCCGGTGCGACCTATGCGGCGATGGCGCTGGCCGCCGTCGGCACGCCGGCACACGCCAAGGACGTGTTCTTCTACGAGCCGATCATCCTGCCCGAGAAGAGCTCTCGCGAGGTGCAGCTGACGCTGCATCCGGTGGGTGAGGGTGAGCACAAGTTTCAGGTGCACAGCCGTCCGTACGGTGAGCGCGGGGCGGAGTGGTCGCTCAACGCCGAAGGTGTGGTGGCGAACGGAGCCGGTGAGGCTCCCGGCTCCGACGGCGGACCGGTGGACGAGGCGATCGAGCGGCTGAACCGGATGCGCCCGCAGGATCTGTTCGAGACATTCGCCGACCTGGAGCTGGCCTGGGGTCCGACCTGGTCGGGTTCGCTGAAGTCGTTGTGGCTCGGCGACGGTGAGGCGATCGGCGACATCCTGGTCGGCGCGGAACTGGCCGAACAGCTCGGTACCGAACCGATGCACCCGGTGCTGATGGACCTGTGCACCGGCGTCGCGTTCCCGGCGTTCCCGGCGCTGCTGGCCGCCGAACAGGGCGTCAACGACCTGTACCTGCCGCTGCGGTACGGGCAGGTCAGCCTTGCGGAGAAGATGCCGCGCCGGTTCTACTGCCGCGCACGCTGGCACGAGGGCCCGCTCGACAGCGAAACGCAGGTGTTCGACATCGACTACCTGGACCGCGACGGTCACCGCCTCGGCGGGATCACGGAGTTCACGGTCAAACGGGCACCCCGCGAAGCACTGCTGCGCGGGCTCGGCGGCGACGCCACCCGGCTGCTGTACACGCTGGGGTGGCACGAGGTGCCGGTCCAGGACGGCTCCCAGGAAGACTCCGTGACCGGTCCGGCCGGCACCTGGCTGGTCGGCGGCTTCGCCGAGCTGGCCGCCGCGGTGCCGGGCTGCATCGCGGCAGAGCGTTCAGGCGACCGAGAACCGTTGGGGCAGATGCTGATCGACGCCCACGAACGGGGGCTGCCGTTCTCCGGGGTGGTGTGGCGCGCCGCACCGGCCCCGGCGCTCGAGTCCGGCGCCGAGACGGCCGCACGACTCGAGGCCGAGATCGCCGACCTGCTCAGCGCCGTCCACACGCTGCAGGGCAGCGATCTGAAGCTGCCCGGCGGGCTGTGGATCGTCACCGAACGGGCCGTCGCCACCGAGTCGGCCGAGCCCGTCGACCCGGTGCAGGCCGCGCTGTGGGGCTTCGGCCGCACCACGATCAACGAGGAACCCGCGCTGCGCTGCCGACTGGTCGACAGCGACGGATCCGCCGAGGCCGTGCAGGCACTGGCCGGGTTGCTCGCCGCACCGGTCGACGAGCCGGAACTGGCGGTGCGCCAAGGAAAGCTGCTGGCGTCGCGGTTGCTGCCGTGGTCGCGCAGCGGGCATCTGACGGTGCCGCGCGGCGGTGACTTCGTGCTGGCGCCCACCGAGCGCGGCGCGATCGACAACCTGCGCCTCACCGAGACGGAGGTGCCGCCGCCCGACGAGGGTTACGTGCAGGTTCGGGTCGAGGCAGCGGGGCTGAACTTCCGCGATGTCCTCAACGTGCTGGGTCTCTACCCCGGCGATCCCGGACCGATCGGCGGCGACTTCGCCGGTGTGATCACGCAATTGGGCGACGGCGTCACCGGGCTGGAAGTGGGCCAGCGGGTCTACGGATCGATGCAGGGCGCGTTCGCGAGCCGGTTCAACGTTCCGGAGCAGTTCGTCGCGCCGATCCCCGACGGAGTGAGTGCGGTGGAGGCCGCGACCATCCCCGCCGCGGCGCTCACGGTGCGACTGTCGTTCGACTGGGCCGCACTCAAGCCGGGTGACAAGGTGCTCATCCACGCCGCCAGCGGTGGTGTGGGCCTGGCCGCGGTCCAGATGGCGCAGCGCTGCGGCGCAACGGTGTTCGCGACCGCGAGCACGTTCAAGCGTGCGACGCTGCGCAAGCTGGGTGTGGAGCATGTCTACGACTCGCGCACAACGGAATTCGCGGACCAGATCCTCGCGGACACCGACGGTGCGGGGGTCGACGTGGTACTCAACAGCCTGACCAGCGAGGGTTTCATCGAAGCGACACTGCGGGCCACCGCCCAGGGGGGCCGCTTCGCCGAGATCGCCAAGCGCGACATCTGGCCGGCCGAGCGGATGGCCGAGGCCCGTCCCGACCTCGCCTACGAGATCGTCGCACTGGACACGGTGATGTTCACCGAACCGGACCGCATCCGCGATCTGCTGACCGAGGTCTCCGAGGGCCTCGCCGGAACGGAGTGGACCCCGCTGCCCGCCGAGGTCTACCCGCTGACCGAGGCCAGGGCCGCGTTCCGCCGCATGCAGCAGGCGCGCCACATCGGCAAGATCGTCGTGCAGATCCCGAATCCGCTACAGCCGCAGCAGGATCGCAGCTATCTGGTGACCGGCGGGCTCGGCGCGATCGGTCTGCACACGGCCGCGTACCTGGCCCAGCTCGGCGCCGGCGACATCGTGCTGACCAGCAGGCGGGCCGCGGACGCGCATGCCGAACAGGTCATCGCCGACATCGCGGAGCGCTACAAGACCCGGCTGCACGTGTTCACCGCGGACGTCGGCAACGAGGACGACGTCATCGGACTGCTGGCGCGCATCCGCGCCGAGCTGCCGCCGCTGGCCGGGGTGGTGCACCTGGCCGGGGTGCTCGACGACGCGCTGCTGTCGCAGCAGAGCGTGGACCGGTTCCGGACGACGTTGGCCCCCAAGGCGTTCGGTGCATGTCACCTGGACCGGCTGACCCGCGACGACGATCTGGACTTCTTCATCGTGTCGTCGTCGGTGTCGAGCTTGTTCGGCTCGCCCGGCCAGTCGAACTACGCGACCGCCAACGCGCTGCTCGACGGTCTCGTCGCGGCGCGGCGGGCCCAGGGCCTGCCCGCGACCGGGGTGAACTTCGGGCCGTGGGCGCAGGGCGGCATGGCGTCGTCGGAGGCCGCGGCGGCCAACATCACCGCCCAGGGCCTGATCCCGCTGGAACCGTCGGCGGCGCTGGCCGCACTGGCCGAGGTCGTCGCGAACGGGACGGCGCAGGCCACCGTGCTGAAGGCGAACTGGGCTCGCGCGGCGAAGGTACTGGGCAGTTCACGCCCGCCGCTGCTGGACCTGGTCCTGCCGAGCGCCGCGGGTGAGATGTCCGGGGACAGCGAGCTGCTCAAGCAGCTGCAGGAGATCCCGGTGCCGCAGCGGGCCGGCTTCGTCACCGAGTTCCTCCAGAAGGAGGTGCAGAACTTCCTGCGGCTGGCGCAGCCGCCGGCGGCGTCCGCACGCTTCCTGGACCTGGGCACCGACTCGCTGATGGCCATCGAGCTGCGCAACAGGCTGCACAGCCAGTTCGGAGGCGCGTTCACGATCAACGCCACCGCGGTGTTCGACTACCCGACCATCGGGGGGCTCGCCGAGTATCTGGTCGGGCAGCTGCCCGACGCCGAGGCACCCGCGCAGGAAGCCGGTCCGGACGTCACCGAATGACCACATTCGGCGGCGTCTGAGGGCGCGGTCTGCCGGGTAGCCTGCCGGCCATGGTGACCGACACGCGTACCCGCCCGAAACCGTGGCTCGCACTGGCGATCTCCGTGCTGGCCGTGCTGCTGGCGTCGGGGCTCGGCGGACTGGCCTCGAACAGCGCGCAGGGGTATGCACAACTGCGTCAGCCCGGGTTCGCGCCGCCGTCGTGGGTGTTCGGGCCGACGTGGACGCTGCTGTACGCGCTGATGGCGATCGCCGCATGGCTGGTGTGGCGGACCGGCCCGGCGCCGGAGACCCGCCGCGCGCTGGTGCTGTACGGCGTGCAGCTGGCGCTCAACGCGGCGTGGACGCCGCTGTTCTTCGGGCTGGGCTGGCGCGGGATCGCATTCGTCGAGCTGGCCGTGCTGCTGGTGGTGCTGATCGTCACCGTGGTCGCGTTCTGGCGGCGCAGCGCCGTCGCGGGCGCGCTGCTGCTGCCCTATGTGGCGTGGTCGACGTTCGCGCTCTGCCTCAATTTCGCTGTGTGGCAACTGAACAGTTGAGACGTCACGCCCAGCGGGTGACCTCGGCGTCGGCGGGCAGCGCCGACCGCAGCGGCACCTGCAGCCCGTCGTAGATCCCGGGTTTCTGTTCCACGAGCCAGTTCAGCGCACCGAGCAACCGGTTGGCCGCGGTGGTGTTGCCGCCGTCGGCTCGGGTGCCACCGGGTGCGTCCGCGCGGGTGGTGATGGTCAGCTGCGGGTCGCCGTCGACGATCACCCGGTGATCGCCGGCGCCCTGGTCCGGCTGGGGCCAGTGCGGCGCGCACGACGGGTGGATGCGGGTGATGTGGTCGATGACGACCCGCTGCGTACCGCCCGACCAACCGATCACCTTCAGCCAGAACGCGCCCTGGGTGCCCTTGTCGAAGGTCCCGAGCACGGTCTCGACGGTCTCCTCCAGCGGGAGCCGTTCCACTTCTTCGGTGATCTCGTCGATCTCGATGCCGAGCCCGCGGCCGACGAGCCGGATGTTGCCGCCCCACACCATCGTCGGGATGGTCGGCAGCAGCATCATCGGCGTCTCCTCCATCGGCCCGCCGAACCCGCAGGACACCCGCACCGCGAACGGCTGGTTGTAGGTCGAGTAGTCGAAGATCTCCTGGCAGGTGATGGTGCGGATCCGGGTACACAGGCTCGCGGCGGTAACCGCCAGCGCGTCGTTGCCCCACCCCGGATCGACGCCGCTGACCAGCAGCGTCGCGCCACCTTCCTCGGCGGCCGCGGTCAGGCGCTGCACCCATTCGACGGGCGCGGACGCCGGGTCGTACAACGAGTACAGCGACGGCGTGACGACATGCTTGCCCGCGCGCAGGCACCGTTCGATGTCGGCCACGGCCTCATCGGGGCGGATGTCGCCGGAGGCCATATAGGCGACGGCGTCGGACGTCGCGAGGCTCGCCTCAAGATCGGGGCCGTCGGTGGTCGCGGTGATCCCGGTGGGCTGGTCGAGCCCGGCGAACGTCGCGGCGTCGCGCCCGGCCTTGTCCGGCGAGGAGGTGATCACCGCCGTCAGCCGCAACCCCGGAAAGCCCGTCACCGAGCGGATCGAGACCGAACCCATATTGCCGGTGCCCCATACCGCGACACCCATTGCCGTCCTCACCGGACACACCCTATCCGGCCAAACGTGACTATCATCACAGATCGACTAAATCGCTGGTCAGCGGGGTAATCCGCGCCGAAGGCAGGGCCCGGCCAACCACCTGGTTGGGATGTGACCGGAAATTGCCCACACTCGTCTTGCGTTGAAGTTACCGGCCGGTATAGTTACGCGCAGTTACTGGTGGGTAACTTATCCGACGAGTACCCAACCGCATGTGGCGTTCTCATCGAGGAGGAATCGTGGGCCACTACAAGAGCAATGTCCGTGACCAGGTGTTCAACCTGTTCGAGGTACTCGGAGTCGACAAGGCTCTGGGTCAGGGCACATACGCCGACCTGGACGTCGACACCGTCACCGAGATGCTGGGCGAAATGGCCAAGCTCGCCGAGGGCCCTGTCGCCGACTCCTTCGAAGAGGGCGACCGCAACCCGCCGGTCTTCGACCCCAAGAACCACACCGTGACGCTGCCCGAGGCGTTCAAGAAGTCGGTGCGCTCGGTCATCGACGGTGGCTGGGACAAGCTGACGATCAGCGAGGAACTCGGCGGCACGCCGATGCCCAGCGCGATCTCGTGGGCGCTGCAGGAGCACATCCTCGGCGCCAACCCCGCCGTGTACATGTACGCGATGGGCGCCGCGTTCGCCGGCATCTTCCACAACCTCGGTACCGAGGAGCAGAAGAAGTGGGCCAAGCTGGCCGCCGACCGCGGGTGGGGTTCGACCATGGTCCTGACCGAGCCGGATGCCGGCTCCGACGTCGGCGCCGGCCGCACCAAGGCCGTGCAGCAGCCCGACGGCACCTGGCACATCGACGGCGTGAAGCGCTTCATCACCTCGGCCGATTCGGACGACCTGTTCGAGAACATCATGCATCTGGTGCTGGCCCGCCCCGAGGGCGCAGGCCCGGGCACCAAGGGTCTGTCGCTGTTCTTCGTGCCGAAGTACCACTTCGATCCCGAGACCGGTGAGCCCGGCGAGCGCAACGGCGTGTTCGTCACCAACGTCGAGCACAAGATGGGCCTCAAGGTCTCGGCCACCTGTGAGCTGTCGCTGGGCCAGCACGGCGTCCCGGCCGTCGGCTGGCTGGTCGGTGAGGTGCACGACGGCATCGCGCAGATGTTCGACGTCATCGAGCAGGCGCGAATGATGGTGGGTACCAAGGCCATCGCGACCCTGTCGACCGGTTACCTGAACGCGCTGGAGTACGCCAAGGAGCGCATCCAGGGCGCCGACATGACCCAGATGACCGACAAGACCGCACCGCGCGTGTCCATCACGCACCACCCGGACGTGCGCCGTTCGCTGATGACCCAGAAGGCCTACGCCGAGGGTCTGCGCGCGCTGTACCTGTACACCGCGACGCACCAGAACGCCGAGGTCGCCCAGGCCGTGCACGGTGTCGATGCCGACCTCGCGGTCCGGATCAACGATCTGCTGCTTCCGATCGTCAAGGGTGTGGGTTCGGAGCAGGCGTACGCCAAGCTCACCGAATCGCTGCAGACCTTCGGCGGCTCCGGCTTCCTGCAGGACTACCCGGTCGAGCAGTACATCCGTGACGCCAAGATCGACTCGCTCTACGAGGGCACCACGGCCATCCAGGCGCAGGACTTCTTCTTCCGCAAGATCGTCCGCGACAAGGGTGTGGCACTGGGCCACGTCGCCGGCCAGATCGAGCAGTTCGTCAAGTCCGAGACCGGCAACGGCCGGCTCAAGACCGAGCGGGCACTGCTCGCCACCGCGCTGGAGGACGTCCAGGGCATGGCCGCATCGCTGACCGGCTACCTGATGGCCTCCCAGGAGGATCCGGCCAGCATCTACAAGGTGGGCCTGGGCTCGGTGCGCTTCCTGATGAGCGTCGGTGACCTGGTCATCGGCTGGCTGCTGCAGCAGCAGGCCGCCGTGGCGATCGAGAAGCTCGATGCCGGTGTGGACGGTGCCGACCGCGCCTTCTACGAGGGCAAGATCGCGGTGGCGTCGTTCTTCGCGAAGAACTTCCTGCCGCTGCTGACCAGCACCCGCACCATCGTGGAGAACCTCGACAACGAGATCATGGAACTCGACGAGGCCAGCTTCTAAGCGGTTCCCGGATTCCAGACCCGAGACGCCCCCGGACTCTTCCCGGGGGCGTCTTGCGTTGCGCCCCGTTCCTGCGCGAGCAGACACAAACTCCGGCGTGTTCATGCGGACTCGCCGGAGTGTGTGTCTGCTCGGCCGAGACCGGCTCCGGACACAAGGGCGGGTTCGGGAGGACTTGTGGGTGCGTCTTTCATATGGGTCGCGCGGCCGGCTTTCATCCCTTGCCGACTCTTTGATTCAGTCACTCCCGAACCCGTCGTGCGATCGATGCTACGCCTGGGTGCAGCACTCGGGAAGAGGGCGAAACGGGATTTTTCAGCCCAGTTCCCGCAGCAGTGCGCGGGTGCGATCGCGGCCTTCCGGCGAGCGGTCGAACACCGCCGCGACGTACTCGTCGACGCCCGCTGCGCGCAGTTCGGCGAGGCGGTCGCGCACGGTGGCCTCGTCGCCGATGATCGCGGCGTCCTCGGGTCCGGCGTAGCCTTCGCGGTCCAGCATGGCCCGGTAGGACGGCAGCGTGCCGTAGACCGCGAACTGCTCGGCCGCCTGCTTACGCGCGGCGTCGACGTCGTCGGTCACCGCCACCGGCAGCGACGAGACGACCCGCACGGCGCCGTCGGGCCGGCCCGCGTCCGCGGCGGCCTGGCGCAGGGTCGGGCTGACGTGGTCGCGCAGGGTCGTCGGCCCGGTCATCCACGTCACCGTGCCCTGGGTGCGTCGGCCCGCCAGTCGGAGCAGTTGCGGACCCAGTGCCGCGATGTACACATCGGGTTTCGGCGCCCCGGGCACCTGCAGGGCGCCGCGGGTCGTCACCGTCTCCCCCGTCGCGTTCGCGGGCTCACCGGCCAGCAGGGGCAGCAGTCCGTCGAGGTACTCGTTGAGGCGGCGCACCGGCCTGTCCCACGGAATGCCCCACATGCCCTCGGTGACCGCGGCGTGCGTCATGCCGAGCCCGAGGAGGAACCGGCCACCGGAGGCCAGGCTGACGGTCAGCGCGCGCTGTGCCAGCTGCATCGGGTGCTGGTTCTGGATCGGGACGACGCCGCTGCCCACTTCGATCGTGTCGACCTCGTGCAACGCCACGGCCAGGATGGTCAACAGGTCCGGCTCGTAGGGCAGCTGACTCATCCAGACGCGGGCGAATCCCTCGTCGCGCAGCTGGGTGAGGTAGGCGATGGTGCCGTCGATCTGGTTGGGGGCGAGGTCGACGACCTGGCCGAACATGCTGATCTGCATGTCGTCCAAAGTAAGAGCCCCGTGTTGCCGTCGGGTCGGGGGGTCAGACGGCAACACGGAGCTATCCGGTGTATCGACGGCGGTACGACGGGCGTTACAGCGTGCTCAGAAGTTCCGGCGAAATTGCATTCCAGCAGGCATCCACTCGACTTTTCCCTGCTGGAATGCCATTTCGGCGCAGAACTCAGGCCTCCAGGATGGCCGTGACGCCTTGGCCGCCCGCGGCGCAGACGGAGATCAGCCCGCGCACCGGCTGCCCGGTCTCCTTCTTCTTCTCGGCGAGCTGCTTGGCCAGCTGGGCGACGATACGGCCGCCCGTCGCGGCGAACGGGTGCCCGGCGGCCAGCGACGAACCGTTGACGTTGAGCTTCGACCGGTCGATCGCGCCGAGCGCGGAATCCAGGCCGAGCCGTTCCTTGCAGTAGTCCTCGGACTCCCACGCCGCCAGCGTCGCCAGCACCACCGACGCGAACGCCTCGTGGATCTCGTAGTAGTCGAAGTCCTGCAGCGTCAGCCCGTTGCGGGCCAGCAGCCGCGGTACCGCATAGGTCGGCGCCATCAGCAGCCCATCGCGGCCGTTGACGTAGTCGACTGCGGCGGTCTCGCCGTCGACCAAGTAGGCCAGCACCGGGATCGCATGCTTGTCGGCCCACTCCTGCGACGACAGCAGCGCCACCGACGCGCCGTCGGTCAGCGGCGTGGAGTTGCCCGCCGTCATCGTCGCGTCGCCGTTGCGCACCCCGAACACCGGCTTGAGCTTGGCCAGCTTCTCCGGCGACGAGTCCGGGCGCAGGTTGTTGTCCCGGTACAGCCCGAGGAACGGGGTGACGAGGTCGTCGAAGAAACCGCGGTCGTAGGCGGCAGCCATGTTGCGGTGGCTCGCGGCGGCGAGCTCGTCCTGGTCGACGCGCTTGACGCCCATCTCCTTGGCGGTGATCGCGGCGTGCTCGCCCATCGACATGCCGGTGCGGGGTTCGCTGTTGACCGGGATCTCGACGCCCAGCGACGCGGGCAGCTTGCCCACCAGCTTGAGGCGCTCGACGTTGGACTTGGCACGGCGCAGCCCGAGCAGCACCTTGCGCAGGTCGTCGCCGAACGCGATCGGCGCGTCGGAGGCGGTGTCCACCCCGCCCGCCGCGGCGACCTCGTAGCGGCCCAGCGCGATACCGTCGGCGGCGGCGATCGCCGACTGCAGACCGGTGCCGCAGGCCTGCTGCAGGTCGAACGCGGGCGTGTACGACGACAGCGAGCTACCCAGCACGCATTCGCGCATCAGGTTGAAGTCCCGGCTGTGCTTGAGGACGGCACCTCCGATCACCGCGTCGAGCCGCTCCCCCTTCAGGTCGAAGCGGTCGGCCAGCCCGTCCAGCGCGGCGGTGAACATGTCCTGGTTGGACGCGCCGGCGTAGGCGCCGTCGGACCGTGCGAACGGAATCCGGTTACCTCCGAGGATCGCTACCCGGCGGGTTGTCTTGCTGTCGGCCACGTCTGCCTCCCGGCGTGCTCATGGGGTGTCCAGGGTCATACTACCCACCGTTCTTACTCTGGAGTAAGTTCGTGAGGGACGCGACAGCACTGGGTAACCCCAGCACTGAGCCGCATGACGGTTTACCCCGATCTCATACAAGTCACCAGAAAGGGCAGCACCGTGGCTTCCGATCTTCTCTCCCAGGTCGTCAACTCCGGGCCGGGTTCGTTCCTGGCCAAACAGCTCGGCGTGCCGCAGCCTGAGCCGCTGCGCCGCTACAAGCAGGGTGAGCCGCCGCTGGCCGGTTCGCTGCTGATCGGCGGCGAGGGCCGCGTGGTCGAACCGCTGCGGGCGGCACTGGCCGGCGACTACGACGTCGTCGCGAACAACCTGGGCGGCCGCTGGGCCGACTCGTTCGGCGGACTCGTCTACGACGCCACCGGTCTCACCGAGCCCGAGGACCTCAAGGGGCTCTATGAGTTCTTCACCCCGCTACTGCGCAACCTGGGACATTCCGGACGCATCGTCGTCATCGGCACCACCCCCGAGGAGACCGCGGGCGTGCACGCGCGCACCGTGCAGCGCGCGCTGGAGGGCTTCACGCGGTCGCTGGCCAAGGAACTGCGCAACGGCTCGACCGCCTCGCTGGTGTACCTGTCGGCCGATGCGAAGCCGGCTGCGACGGGACTGGAGTCGACGCTGCGGTTCCTGCTGTCGGGCAAATCGGCCTACGTCGACGGCCAGGTCTTCCACGTCGGGCCGGCCGACGCGACCCCGCCCGCCGACTGGGACAAGCCGCTCGACGGCAAGGTCGCGGTGGTGACCGGCGCCGCCCGCGGCATCGGCGCGACGATCGCCGAGGTGTTCGCGCGCGACGGCGCCAAGGTCATCGCGGTCGACGTCGAACAGGCCGCGGAGGCGCTGGCCGAGACCGCGAAGAAGGTCGGCGGCACCGCGCTGACGCTGGACGTGACGGCCGCCGACGCCGTCGACCAGATCGCCGAACACGTCCGCGAGCTCTACGCGGATTTCGGCGGCAAGGTCGACATCCTGGTCAACAACGCCGGGATCACCCGCGACAAGCTGCTGGCCAACATGGACGAGTCGCGGTGGGACTCCGTGATCGCAGTGAATCTCATTGCGCCCCTTCGGCTTGCCGAAGGCCTCGTGGACAGCGGGCTGATCCGTGACGGCGGCCGGATCATCGGGCTCTCGTCGATGGCCGGTATCGCGGGCAACCGCGGCCAGACCAACTATGCGGCGACCAAGGCCGGCATGATCGGGCTGACCGACGCGCTGGCACCGAGGTTCGCCGAGAAGAACATCACGATCAACGCGGTGGCCCCCGGGTTCATCGAGACCAAGATGACCGAGGCGATCCCGCTGGCCACCCGGGAGGTGGGCCGTCGGCTGAACTCGCTGTTCCAGGGTGGTCAGCCCGTCGACGTCGCCGAGGCGATCGCGTTCTTCGCCAGCCCGGCGTCGAATGCCGTGACCGGCAACACGATCCGGGTGTGCGGCCAAGCCATGCTGGGGGCATAGTGAGCGACAAACAACCCTCGGGCCTGAAGAACCTCGCACTGGCAGCGGCCGGTGCGCTGCCGTTCGTACCGCGCGGCGACACCCTGCCGACCCGCACGCTGACCGTCGACGATCTGCGCATCGACGCGGCCAACGTCGCCGACTACGCCGCGGTGACCGGACTGCGGTTCGACAACGCGGTGCCGCTGACCTATCCGTTCGCGCTGACCTTCCCGACTGTGATGCAGTTGATCACCGGGTTCGATTTCCCTTTCGCGGCAATGGGTTCGGTGCATCTGGAGAACCACATCACGCAGCACCGGCCGATCGCGGTGTCCGACACGGTGTCGGTGGCGGTGCGCGCCGACAATATGCGCGAGCACCGCAGGGGCCTGTTGGTCGACATCCTGACCGACGTCAAGGTCGGCAACGACGTGGCCTGGCAGCAGGTCACCACGTTCCTGCACCAGCAACGCACCAGCCTGTCCGGCGAACCGAAGCCGCCGCCGCAGAAGCAACCGAAACTGCCTCCGCCCAACGCGATCCTGAAGATCACCCCGGGCCAGATCCGGCACTACGCGTCCGTCGGCGGGGACCACAACCCGATCCACACCAACGCCGTCGCGGCGAAGCTGTTCGGCTTCCCGACGGTGATCGCCCACGGCATGTTCAGCGCCGCAACGGTTCTGGCGAACATCGAGGGCCAGCTGCCGGACGCGGTCAAGTACTCGGTGCGGTTCGCCAAACCGGTGGTGCTGCCCGCGCGGGCCGGACTGTACGTCGACCGCACCGCCGACGGCTGGGAGCTGACCCTGCGTCACCTGACGAAGGGCTACCCGCACCTGACCGGCACGCTCACCCCGGCCTGACGTCGGACGTTTACCGACCGGCAGAGACGGCTACAGCTGTGACCATGGTCACACGACGGTTCGGCACCTCTCTGGCATGCGTCGCGGCGCTGGGCACCCTGACGCTGTCGGGATGTTCGTCCGGCGGTGGGGGTGAGCAGGCCTCCCCGTCCGCGGCAACGTCGCCGTCCTCCGCGACGGGTCAGCCGCAAACCATGGCGACCACCGCTGCGAGTCCGACGGGCACTCCAGCACCGGCGCCGGCTCCAGGTCCGGCCGGCGCGGGGCCGGACGCCGACCTCGCCACCACGACCTTCCCGGTCGGGCTCGACCGGGCGCTCGCGGTCGCCGACCAGACCGTGCCCGGCGGGATCGTCACCAAGATCGAGCTGACCTTCGACCGCCCGGCCAACGCCTGGGTGTGGAAGATCGACAGCCAGCAGAACACCGACCAGCACGAGATCGTGATCGACGCCCAGTCGGCCCGGGTGCTCGCCGACGACCGCGACCAGGAGTCGGGCGCCCCCGTCGCGGTGGACCCGCGGAGGTTGACGCCCGAGGACGCGGTGGCTCGGGCGACCGCGTTGTTACCGGGATCGGTGGCCGAATGGACCCTGGAGTACGACGACGGCGTGCAGCGCTACTCCATCGACATCCGCACCGGTAACACCACCGAGGACGTCCACGTGGACGTGGACTCCGGCACGGCCACCCGCGACTAGCTTGAGATGACCTAGCTCGAGATGACCGCGGTCGCGTCGACGTCCTGACTCGACGGCGCGCCCTTGAGTCCCCGCCAGAACAGATTGATCATCAGCTCGGACGCCTCCTGGACGTCGGCGTCGCCGGTGCTGACCCGCGACGCGATCGCCTCACCCGCGCCGACGAGTGCCACGGCCATCAACTCGAAGTCGATGTCCGGGTCCGGATTCTTGGTGCCCGAGCGCAGCAGCCGCCCGACGATCTCGATGATGCGCTCCCGGCCCTCACGCACGGTGTGCGCGAACGCCTGCGAGCTGGTGGCCTGTGTGTAGAGGACCATCCACGACGCCCGGTTCGCGTCGATGTAGTTCAGGAAGGCCAGCACCGCCGTGCGCAGCAGTTCCTTCGGTGCGGCGGTGAAGTCGATGTTGCTGTTGACCTCGTCGACGAACCGGGTCAGCTCACGGTCCAGGCATGCCCCGAACAACTCCTCCTTGGAGCCGTAATAGAGGTACAGCATCGGCTTGCTGATCTGCGCCTCGGCGGCGATCGCGTCCATCGAGGTCTCGTGGTAACCGTTGACCGAGAAGATCTCCACGGCCGCGTCCAGCATCTGCTGCTCACGCACAGCACGCGGTAACCGCTTGGTTCCACCTGCCATGCGTGTGCCTTCCTGACCGATCAGCGATGCTCGCGTGCTCAGACCAGGGTAAGCAATCGCGGACTGATCAGCCGCCGCACCGCGGCGACGGACCCTTCATCGCGACGATCCGGGACACCGCGGCGTCGACCCCGGACATGGTCAGCTCGCCGGCGCCGACCGCCTTCTCCAGCCGGTCCAGCACCGCGGGCACCTCCCCGGTGGACAACCACAGCGCCACGTCGGCACCGGCCTGCAGCGAGCGCAGCACCGCGTCGGGAACGCCGAGCCGGGCCGAGATCGCCTGCATCCCGGACAGGTCGTCGGTGAAGACCACCCCGCCGAACGGCGGGCCGCCGTAGCCGCCGGAACGCAGCAGCGCGTAGGCCTGCGGACTGAGGCTGGCCGGCTCGTTGCCGGTCAGGCCGGGCACCTCGATGTGGCCCACCATCACGCCCACCGGCGCCTGCGCGGTCAGGGTCCGGTACGGGATCAGGTCGTGGTTCTTGAGTTCCTCGATCGACGGCGTGGACGCGCTGCCGGTGTGGGTGTCGCCCGACCCGGCGCCGTGGCCGGGGAAGTGCTTGAGCACCGGCAGCACCCCGGCGTCCCGCAGGCCGCGGGCGTACGCGCCCGCGTAGTCCGTGACGGTGGTCGGGTCCGCGCCGAACGAGCGGTCACCGATCACCGAATTGTCGGCGGCGTCGGTGACGTCGACGACGGGCGCGAAGTCGATCGTGATGCCGAGGCCGCGCATCTTGGCGCCGCGGTCGCGGGCGACCGCGTAGACCTCTTCGGGGGTGCTGGTGCGGGCCAGCTGGCGCGGCGACGGCTGACTGCCGATCAGCCCGGCCAGCCGGGACACCCGGCCGCCCTCCTCGTCGACGCTGACCGCCAGCGGCAGCGGGCCGGAGTTGGCGATGTCGGGCAGGGATCCGTCGGTGAGCATGGACAGATCGGTCCAACTGCCGACCATGATGCCGCCGACGCGGTGCTCGGCGGCGACAGCGCGGGCGTCGGCGGCCCCGGTCACCCCGACCATCAACAGCTGCGCGAGCTTGTCGCGCGTCGACATCGCCGCCACAGCCGCGGCCGGGTCGCCGCACACCGGCGCGGCGGGCGGGACGGGTGCGGGAGCCTCGGGCCGACCCTGGGCGGTACCTGCGGTCAGCGAGGGCCCCTGCACGGCATCGACGGGCGCTTCATGCTGGTCAGCCCCGGTCGACGAGGTGCATCCGACCAGCAGCGCCGACGCCGCCAGCACTCCGATCAGGACGCTCGGTGTGGTCCGTGGTGCGGGCATACGTGCTGACACTAATAGCACCGCAGGCCGTTGTTCTAGCCCGTCCCCAGCGCGCCGGGGCCCCGATCGGGGTGGAAAAACGGCGCTGAAGTTCGGCGTCCACTTCTCTGAAGACCAAATATCCTGGGCC
The DNA here is from genome assembly GCF_010725485.1 of Mycolicibacterium parafortuitum. Classification (NCBI taxonomy): domain Bacteria; kingdom Bacillati; phylum Actinomycetota; class Actinomycetes; order Mycobacteriales; family Mycobacteriaceae; genus Mycobacterium; species Mycolicibacterium parafortuitum. The sequence goes on from NZ_AP022598.1 coordinate 1,117,642, forward strand.
GAAGAGGTGGACGGCGAACAGGAGCGGTCGATGGCGAGCCCGGTGCCCAAGGACAAGAAGACGGTGCTGCTGATCGCGTTCGACGGCTCGCGCACGGCACGGCGCGCGGTGCAGTACGCCGGCCGCTTCCTGACCGCCGACCGGGCGGTGGTGCTGACCGTGTGGTCCCCGATGGACCGCGGATCCGACCCCGGGAACTACGACTACGACCTCGACGGGCCACCCGATCCGCGCGACGACGAACTCGACATCGCACTCGCGGAGGCACAGCGGATCAACGACGAAGGGGTCGAGCTCGCGGTCAGCGCAGGCCTGCCCGCCGAGCCGATGCGCCGGGCCGCCACCTTTACCGTGTGGCAGTCGATCATCGAGGCCGCCGACGAACTCGACGCCGACCTGATCATCACCGGCACCCGCGCCACCACGGGTTTCCGGTCACTGCTGCAGTCCAGCGTGGCCGATCACGTCATGCGGCGCGGCCACCGTCCGGTGCTCATCGTGCCGCCGGAACCTTAAGGCCAGCATGCTAGGTTGGGCCGCATGGATCGGTTCCTCGTACCCGCCGCGGCCAGCATTGTCGTCGGCCTGCTGCTGGGCGCGGCAGCCGTGTTCGGGGTGACGTTGATGGTGCAGCAGGACACGAAGCCACCGCTGCAAGCGGGCGACCCGGCGTCATCGGTGCTCAACAGGGTCGAGTACGGCGACCGCACCTAATCCGGCCATCGAGCGTCCCACCGCCCAGCCGCTGTCCCGGCGCTGGCTCTGGGTGGCCGCCGCGGCGGCCCTGGTCCTGAGTTTCGCCCAGTCTCCGGGCCAGATCTCCCCCGACACCAAGCTCGATCTCACCGCCAATCCGCTGCGCTTCCTCGCGCGCGCGTTCAACCTGTGGAACAGCGAGCTGCCGTTCGGGCAGGCGCAGAACCAGGCCTACGGCTACCTGTTCCCGCACGGCACGTTCTTCCTGGCCGGCGACGTCCTCGGCGTTCCGGGCTGGGTCACCCAACGGCTCTGGTGGGCGCTGCTGCTCGTCATCGGGTTCTGGGGTGTGGTGCGTGTGGCCGAAGCGCTCGGCATCGGGACCACGCCGTCACGGGTGCTCGGCGCGCTCGCCTACGCGTTGTCACCGCGTGTGCTGACCACCCTCGGTGCGATCTCCTCGGAGACGCTGCCGATGATGCTGGCGCCGTGGGTGCTGCTGCCGATGGTGCTGGCTCTTCGGGGCGATCCCAGGGTGCGGACGCTGGCCGCCCGCTCGGCGCTGGCGATCGCACTGATGGGCGCGGTCAACGCGGTCGCGACGCTGACCGCGTGCCTGTGCGCGGCGGTGTGGCTGCTGTGCCACCGTCCGAACCGCACGTGGTGGCGGTTCGTGGCGTGGTGGCTGCCGTGCGTCGCGCTCGCGGTGGCGTGGTGGGTGGTCGCGCTGCTGCATCTGGGCCGGATCAGCCCGCCGTTCCTCGACTTCATCGAATCCTCGGGCGTCACCACGCAGTGGATGTCACTGACCGAGATGCTGCGCGGCACCGGGGCGTGGACGCCGTACGTCGCGCCGAGCGCGACCGCGGGTGCGCCGCTGGTAACGGGCACGGTCGCGGTGCTGGCCACCTCCCTGGTCGCCGCGGCGGGGCTGGCCGGGCTCGCGATGACGCGGATGCCCGGCCGTGGCCGGCTGATCACGATGCTGATGGTCGGCGTCGTCCTGCTGGCGGCCACCTACTCCGGCGGGCTCGGCTCCCCGTTCGCGCCCGCGATCCAGATGTTCCTCGACGCCGACGGCACCCCGCTGCGCAATCTGCACAAACTCGACCCGCTGTTGCGGCTGCCGCTGGCGCTCGGGCTGGCGCATCTGCTGGGACGGGTGCCGTTGCCGGGCAGCGTGCCGCGCCCGGTGTGGCGTCAGGCATTCGCGCATCCGGAGAACGACAAGCGGGTCGCCGTCGGCATCGTGGTGCTGTCGGCGCTGACCGCCGCGACGGCGCTGGCCTGGACCGGCCGGATGACCCCGCCCGGTGCGTTCGACGCAATCCCGCAGTACTGGCACGACACCGCGAACTGGCTGGAGGAGAACAACACCGACGGGCGGGTACTGGTCGCCCCGGGTGCCCCGTTCGCCACCCAGGTGTGGGGCAACAGCCACGACGAGCCGCTGCAGGTGCTCGGCGGAAGCGCGTGGGGGGTACGTGACTCGATCCCGCTGAACCCGCCGGAGACGATCCGCGCGCTGGATTCGGTGCAGCGGCTCTTCGCGGCGGGTCGCCCATCCGCCGGGCTGGCGGACACCCTTGCCCGGCAGGGCATCTCGTATGTCGTGGTGCGCAACGACCTGGATCCGGAGACGTCGCGCTCGGCGCGGCCGATCCTGGTGCACCGCGCCGTCGACGGCTCCCCCGGCCTGACGAGGGTCGCCGAGTTCGGCGACCCGGTCGGGCCGGGGACCCTGGAGGGATTCGTCGCCGACGGCGGCCTGCGACCCCGCTACCCTGCGGTGGAGATCTACCGGGTCGATGCCCCAGGGTCGATGAAACCGTATGTGGCCGAAGCGGATACGCTGGCTCGTGTCGACGGCGGCCCGGAGTCGCTGCTGCGACTCGACGAGCGCAGGCGGCTGACCGGAAAGCCGCCGCTGGGACCGATGCTGCTGACCCAGGACGCGCTGCGCGCCGGTCTGGACGCGCCGCTGGTCACCGTCACCGACACCCCGACCGCGCGTGAGACCGACTACGGGCGCGTCGACGACCACTCGTCGGCGATCCGCGGGCCCGACGACGCGCGCCACACCTTCAACCGGGTGCCCGACTACCCGTCCGACGGCGCCGAGTTGGTGTACGGGCGATGGGGTGGTGGCCGCGTCACCGTGTCCAGTGCCGCGTCGGATTCCACGGCTCTGCCCAATGTCTTGCCGTCGTCGGGGCCCGCGGCGGCCGTCGACGGGGACGCGTCGACCAGCTGGGTGTCCAACGCGCTGCAGACCGCCGTCGGCCAATGGCTTCAGGTCGATTTCGACCATCCGGTCACCAACGCCACCCTGACGATCACCCCGAGCGCGACCGCGGTCGGGGCACAGGTGCGCAGGCTTGAGGTCTCGACCGTCAACGGCACCACGTCGGTCCGGTTCGACCAGGCCGGTAAGCCGTTGACCGTCGCACTCCCCTACGGCGAGTCACCGTGGGTGCGTATCACCGCCACCGGGACCGACGACGGGTCGCCCGGGGTGCAGTTCGGCATCACCGACATCAACGTCACGCAGTACGACGCCAACGGGTTCGCCCATCCGGTGCATCTGCGTCACACCGTGGTCGTACCACCGCCCGATCCGGATTCGGCGGTGGCGCTGTGGGATCTCGGGTCCGAGTTGCTCGGCCGCGCTGGATGCGCCGACAGCCCCACCGGGACGCGGTGCGCGGCGGCGATGGCCCTGGCGTCGGAGGAACCGGTGAACCTGAGCCGGACACTGACCGTGCCGACCCCGACCTCGGTGACGCCGACGGTGTGGGTGCGGGCCCGGCAGGGACCCGCGCTGGCCGATCTGGTGGCCCAGCCCGGCGCGACACGGGCCGTGGGCGACGCCGACCCGATCGACGTGCTCGGCTCCGCCTACGCCGCCGCCGACGGAGACCCCGGTACGTCCTGGACCGCGCCGCAGCGCACGGTACAGCCGCCGACCGCGCCCGCGCTGACGCTGCGCCTGCCCGGCCCGCGCACCGTGTCCGCGATCGAGGTGACCCCGAGCGCGTCGCCGCTACCGGCCCGCCCCACGCTGATCGCCGTCGACCTCGGCGACGGCCCGCAGGTACGCCGCCTGGACGCGTCCTCGGACGGCGCGACCGAAACGCTGCGGCTGCATCCCCGGCGTACCGACACCGTCACCGTCTGGCTGATGGACTGGGTCGATGTGATCGACCGCACCGCACTGGGATTCGATCAGCTCAAACCTCCGGGTCTGGCCGAGGTCACCGCGCTCGACGAGCGCGGTGAACCGATCGGCGCCGCGGACGCCGAGGCCAACCGGGCGCGCACCATAACCCTGGAATGCGGGCGCGGTCCGGTGATCGGCGTCGCCGGCGAATTCGTCCAGACATCGGTCACCACCACCGTCGGCGCGCTGTTGAGCGGCGAACCGATCGCCGCGCGCCCGTGCCGCGACCAGCCGATCCGGCTTCCAGCAGGTGAACAGGAGCTTGTGGTGGGCCCCGGCGCCGGGTTGATCGTCGACGGTGTCCAGCTGGCGACACCCCGGTCTGACGAGATCCGTTCGGCCACAACGCTATCGGTGGACGTCGACCGGTGGGAGCCCGCACACCGGGTGGTCACGGTCGCGGCGTCGGGCACCTCGCGGGTGCTGGTGGTCCCGGAGAGCGTGAACCCGGGCTGGATGGCCCGGGACGCGGCAGGCACCGCACTGACGCCGATCACGGTGAACGGCTGGCAACAGGGCTGGGTGCTGCCCGCAGGCACCGACGGACCGGTGGCACTGGACTTCTCGTCGAACACGACCTATCGGGCCGGCCTGATCGGCGGCCTCGCGCTGCTGCCGCTGCTGTTGGTGCTGGCGTTCGTACCGGTGCGCCGTCCCACCGAGGCGATCCCCGCCGCGCAGCCGTGGCAGGTCGGCGCGCCCGGCGCCGGCGTCGCGACCGTGGTTGCGGCCGGGGTCATCTCAGGATGGTTCGGCGCGGTCGTCGGTGCTGCCGCGGTCGGGATCCGCTATCTGCTGCGCCGCCGCACCCGGCTGCTGGACCGGATCACGTTGGGCACCGCGGCATTCGGGCTGATCCTGGCCGGTGCGGTGCTCAGCGGCAACCCGTGGCGCTCGGTCGACGGGTATGTCGGGCATTCCCCCGGCGTGCAGTTCCTCGCGCTGCTGTCGGTGGTCGCGGTGGTGGCCTCGACGATGCGGGAGTCCTGACCTGGTCGAGGTTGCATCCAGGCAGGAGAAGTGCGAGTGGAGTCCTGCCGGAATGCAATTTCGGCGACAGAATCAGCGCGCGATGGCGGGCTCGATCTCCTCGGTGATCGAAGAGTCCAGCGGGGTCGGGTCGTTGCGCCGCTCCCAGCGCCGCAGCGCGTTGCGGCACGGCGCCTCCACCAACGCATAGCTGACCGCGGCGATCGCGAAGCCGAACAGCGTCGTCAGCACGAGCACGATCGTGAAGTGCCCGCTGAACGGGAACTCGCCGATGATCGGGAACACCATCGCCAGCGCGGCGAGGTGCCACACGAACAGCCCGTAGGACCAGCGGCCCAGCGTCACCATCAGCGGGCTGCCGAGGATCCGGTGTGAAGTGTCGACGCGGTCGAGCACCAGCGGCGCGAGCAGCGCCCCGGCGACGATCGCGCCCATCGCGGTCTTGAGCGTCACCTGGATCACCGAGCCGGGGTGCAGGCCTTCGTTGCCGGCCAGCGGGGACGCCGCGATCGTGAACGCCGTCACCGCGATCAGCGCCATCAGCACCCGTCGCCGCGCCAGCCGGTGCACCCGGCCGACCGGGCTGACCGTCAGCTCCGCGAGCACCATGCCCGCGGCGAACCACGAGAAGAAGGCCGGGGGCCAGTTCCACAGGTTGTGCCCGGAGTCCCTGTCGAACGGGATGTGCACCCACAGCAGGCTGGCCGCCGCGACCACGACGATCACCGGGATCCGGGCCCGCACCGGCAGGTAGCGCGCGAGCAGCGCCAGCAGGGGCAGCGCGAGGTAGAAGCTCATCTCCACCGACAGGCTCCACATCTGCGTCAACCCCGCGGTCAGGGTCAGCGGAACATAGATCTGGGTCAGGGTCAGATTCGCCAGCCACACCGTGAAGTCGGCCCTCGCCTCCGGAAGCAGGGTCAGGATCACCACGACCGCGACGAGGTAGCCGGGCATGATGCGCACGATGCGCGACCGCAGATAGTGGCCGGTCCTGGGCCGGGACCGCAGCCCGCGCGCGGCGGCGGCGTGACCGCGCCACAGCAGGAACCCCGACAGCGCGAAGAACACCGCGACCGCGAGGTCGAAGCGGCCCAGGATGCGTCCGGCGACGCCGGAGTTGATCCCGGTCTGGAACGCGACGTGGGTGACGACGACCCCGATGGCCGCGCACGCGCGCATCCCCTCGACGGCGGGAAGGAAGCTGCGCGTCCCGCCGACGGTCTCACCGACGGCTGTAGTCACGACGACCAGTCTGCCCGGTGACGCGTGATCCGGGCGAAACCGGGGAAGTAAGGCACGTGCGCTCAGGCGCCGGAGTAAGCGACGACCTTAAACAGTGCTGTTAGGGTCAAACGGGCTTTCAGGCGTCTGACTGGGCGCCGCCTCCGCCATGCCCCGTGGCGGCGCGCGAAGGGAGACACGGTATTGAACCGCGCAGTTGCGCTGAGGATCGCCGCGTGCGGAATCATGGGCCTCGGAGCGGCCTTGCTCATCGCCGCTCTGCTCTTGTCCACCTACACCAAGGGCAAGATCGCCAAGATCCCGCTGAACATCGACGCCACCCTCGTCAGCGACGGCACGGCGACGGCCTTCGATCCGGCGTCGCTGCTCGGTGAGCGCTTCGTCGTCAACGACGACGTCCCCGTGGTGCAGCAGCAGCAACTGAGTGTGGAGTCGCCGGCCAACGCCGACGTCGTCACGCTGCAGGTCGGCACGACGTTGCGGCGCACCGATCAGCAGCAGGACAACGGTCTGCTGCTGGCGATGGTGGACACCGTGACGGTCAACCGCCAGACCGCGGAAGCGGTGTCCAGCGAGACCAACCCCGGCGGTTCGGTTCAGAAGCCGCGCGCGATCGAGGACGAGGCCCCGCCGACCAGCATCGCGCTGCCGCACGAGGGCCTGACCTACCGGTTCCCGTTCGACACCGAGAAGAAGACCTATCAGCTCTTCGATCCGATCGCCCAGCGTCCGTTCGACGTGAACTACTCCGGCGAGGAGGACGTCAACGGCCTGACGACGCTGCGGTTCACCCAGAACGTCGGGTTCGACAACGACGGCGAACTCGTCGAGCCGGTGAAGTTCGCATCGCTCTACGACGACGACGCCGACAGCCAGGTGACCGCGCGTGCGTCGCTGTGGGGCCTGGAGGGCGATCCGGAGGAAGAGATCACGATGACGCGGTACTACGCCGCGCAGCGCACCTTCTGGGTCGACCAGGTCTCGGGCACCATCGTCAAGGAGACCGACCGCGCCTACCACTACTACGCCCGCGATGCGCTCAAGCCCGAGATGACCTACGTCGACTACACGGTCACCTCCGATGAGGAGACGATCGAAGCCCAGGTCGCCGCCGCGCAGGACGAGCGCGACCGGGTGGCGCTGTGGGGCCGCATCCTGCCGATCACGTTCACCGCGCTGGGCCTGGTCCTGCTCGTCGGCGGCGCGCTGCTCGGCACGTTCAGCCTGCGCGCGGAGTCCATGCTGACCGATCCGGGTCTCGACGACACCGGCGACCGGTTCTACGGCAAGCGGGGCGAGGAAGGCGAGCCGGTCCCGGGTGCCGAGGCGATGACCGAGAAGCTCCCGGCGCAGCGGCCGACCGATCTGCCACCGGACCGACCGGTCTGATCGCTCGTCTCCGCACGCTCGCGGTGCCGGCCTATGCGCTGGCGCTGACGCTGGCGGTCACCGCACCGCTGCTGGGTCCCGGTCATCTGCTGCTGCGCGACGCGGTGTCGACGCCGCGCTCGTATCTGACCGACGCCGCACTTGGCCTGTCCCAGGCCGCGCCGAGGGCGCTTCCTCAGGACTTCTTCGTCGCGCTGGCCTCGACCGTCGTCGACGGCGGTGTGGTGGTCAAGGCGCTGCTGATCTTCGGGCTGTTCCTGGCGGGCTGCGGCGCGGCTCGGCTGGTCGCGGTCGTGTTGCCGGACGCGGGGATGGCCGGGCAGAGCGTGGCGGTGACGGTCGCGATCTGGAATCCCTATGTCGCCGAGCGGCTTCTTCAGGGCCACTGGAGCCTGCTGGTCGGCTACGGCTGCCTGCCGTGGGTGGCCGCGTCGGTGCTGTCTCTGCGGACCTCGCCGCGCGGCGGGGTCGCGGCGCTGGTGTTCTGGCCGGCGCTGGCCGGCCTGACCCCGACGGGGCTGCTGCTGGCCGCGGCGGTCGCGCTGACGGCCGCGCTGGCGCCGGGCACCGGCCGGCCGCGCCGGTGGTGCGCGGCGGTCAGCCTGGCGGCGTCGTTGACGGCGGCGCTGCCGTGGCTCGTCGCGTCGGCACTCGGCACCGGCTGGGCCGATCAGGACGCGGGGCTGCGCGCGGGCATCGACGCGTTCGCCGCGCGTGCCGAACCCGGACTGTCCACGCTGTTCAGCCTCGCCAGCCTGGGCGGGATCTGGAACTCCGAGGCAGTCCCCGCATCCCGCACAACGCTTTTCGCGGTCGCATCGGCGGTGGTGCTGCTCGGCATCGTCGCCGTCGGCGTGCCGCGGCTGATCCGCGGCCGCACCGCGGTCCCGCTGGTGGTGCTGGCCGTCCTGGCCATCGTCGGGCCGACGCTGATGGCGACCGGACCCGGTCTTGCGGCGCTGGAGGCGCTCAGCCGCGCCGTCCCCGGACTGGGGGTGCTGCGCGACGGCCAGAAGTGGGTGGCACTGGCCATGCCCGCGTACGCATTGGCCGGTGCCGCGGCCGTCGTGACGCTGCGCCCGCGGGTTCCCGCGCTGGCCACGGCGACGGTGTGCTGTGCGGCGCTGATCGCGACGCTGCCGGATCTGGTCTGGGGTGTCGGCGGCCGGGTCGCGCCGGTGCGCTACCCACCGGGCTGGACCGCCGCGGCCGCCGTAATCAATGCCGAGCCCGCGCCGGTCGCGGTGTTGCCCGTCGACAGCATGCGCCGATTCCCTTGGGGCCCAGACGCACCCGTCCTCGACCCGCTACCACGGTGGCTGCGCGCCGAGGTGCTCAGCACCGGTGACCTGACCGTGGCGGGCCACACCGTGCTCGGCGAGGGCGCCCATGCCCGCGACATCCAGCGCATGCTGACCGCCGGCGCGGGGCGCGACGAACTCGCCGCGGCCGGGGTCGGGTGGGTCGTCACCGAGGGCCCGGTGCCCGCGCTCACGCTGCCGGTCGCCTATCGCGACGACGACATCGCCGTCTACGCCGTCGGCGGAGACGCCGCAGGCTCGCCGCACCGGCCGGTGATGATCGCCGCGCATGCGGTGTGGCTGGGTCAGCTGGGGCTTGCGCTGGCCGCGATGATCATCGGGCGGCTGCGGTCACGGCACGCACACCGACGGGACGAGAACGAACAGCGGCCACAGACCGGCCATCAGTAGATAGGCCGCCATCCCGCCGCCGGCCGGGACCGCGGTCTGCAGCAGGTCTTCGAGATGGCGGACCTTCTCGACGTTGAAGAACGCCCACGCGAGCCCGATCACCACGTACGGGATGGCCATCCACAGGCCGAACTCGATCATGCCCGCGACCGAGACACGCCTGCTCAGCAGGCTTCTGGTCCGGGTGCGCATCGACATCACCGCCATCACACCAACTGCCGGTGTCGGCGGACCCGCCTCCGGACATCGGCCAGCAGCAGGTAGCTGCCGCCCTGACGCAGGAATCCGGGGATGAAGCGGTTGACGAACGCGACGAACAGGAACAGCTGCTCGAACATCCGCTGCCGGCCCGGTCCCCAGGACAGGCGGAGCTGCTCGCGGAACACCGGCGCCAGGAACCCGGTGGTGAGGAACTTCAGCAGCGGCCTGAACGGCAGTCCCAGCAGCGGATTGATCATCCGCAGGTTGATCAGGTCGAGCAGATAGCCGCGGACGGTGTCGTCGACCGCGACGTGCTCGCATTCGGTGTCCCAGTAGCGGTCGAAGTCCGCGCGGGTGGCGGGCCACCGGTCCTCGGTGACCTGCAGCGTGGTGCCCAGTGTCCAGGCCGACCGGTAGAACTGCTCGGCCTGTTCGGGCGTCATCTCGCCGCGCAGTAGCTGATAGCTGTCCTCCAGTCCGACGAACAGGCAGGCGGCCACCCACATCTGCAGGTCGCGGTCGAATGCGTTGTAGCGCACCGGGCTTGACGGTGTGGATTTGACGTGCCGGTGCGCCCCGTCGACGGCCTCGCGGAACGCGGCGCGGTCGCCGTCGGTGCCGAAGATCGCCACGGCCAGGTACTGGAATGTGGTGCGTGCCCGCTTCCACGGGTGCTTCATCAGGTTGCCGGAGTCGACCCTGCTCTCCACCACGCCGTGGCCGACGCCGGGCCGCGACAGCTGCATGATCACGTTGGCGGCACCGGCGGCGAAGGACCAGAAGTCCATCGCGTCAGCGACTTTCACCGGTTCGTCGCTCCAGCGGGCGGTCCGGCGGGTGATCGTGATCCGGTTCCCGGTCATGGCGGGCACACGTCGGCGAACAGCAGCAGCGGCCAGAACAGTACGGTCCCGACGAACGCCGGGACCTTCGCCGGGCCGTCGACGGCGGTGACGAAGTCGGGGCGCAGCACCGCGAACACCAGCCCGATCGCACCGTAGGGCGCCAACAGCAGCACTGCGGTGCCGAACCATTCCGCCAGCGTCATCTCATAGCTCAGGAGTCGGCGCAGGTCGCTGAGCATGCCCATTATGTTAATGGCTGTTCGTCGTGGTGTCTGCAATACCGCGGGTGAATCATCTTGATCAATCGCCACTTCCACGCCGAGGCGCCCGGCTACAGTGCGCCCTATGGCCACGGACGCGATCACCGTCGGCAGCGTCGATCTCACCGAACCGGACGTCTACCTGGCAGGGATGCCCTACGACGCGTTCCGCGAACTGCGCCACCGGGCGCCGGTGGCGTGGCACCCGCACGGCGACACGGGTTTCTGGGCGCTGACCCGCTACGACGACATCTACGCGGTGTCCAGGGACAGCGAGACGTGGTCGTCGCAGGCGACCGGGGTGTTCTTCGACGTCCCGGCGCCCGAGGACGCCTATCAGCTCGAGCTGATGATGCTGACGATGGACCCGCCGCGGCATACCGCGCTGCGAGCGCTGGTCAGCCGCGGCTTCACCCCACGCCATGTCGCCCGGCTCAGCGCGCGCACCGCGGACATGGCCCGCGCGATCGTCGACGACGCGCTGGAGCGCGGCGAATGCGAGTTCGTCAACGACGTGGCCGGTGCGCTGCCGTCCTACGTGATCGCCGAATTGCTGGGCATTCCACTCGAAGACGGCCGCCGACTGTATGCGCTGACCGACATCATGAACACCCGGCCACTGCACGATCCCGAACTCGTGCAGGCCCAGATGCAGATGTTCGAGTATGCGAGCGAACTCGCCGCGCTGAAACGGGCCTCGCCGGGCGATGACATCGCGACCGCGCTGCTGCACGCCGAGGTCGACGGGCAGCGCCTGACCGACCTCGAGTTCAACCTGTTCTTCCTGCTGCTGCTCAACGCGGGCGGCGACACCACCCGAAACCTCGTCGCCGCAGGAACTCTCGCACTGATCGAGCACCCCGAGCAGCGGAGGCGGCTGACCGCCGATCCGTCGCTGATGCCCACCGCGATCGAGGAGATGCTGCGCTGGACCAGCCCGGTCACCGTGTTCACCCGCACGGCGACCCGCGACACCGAGGTGGGCGGCGTGCGGATGCGTGCCGGCGAGCGGGTCGCGATGTTCTACCCGTCGGCCAACCGGGACGAGGCGCATTTCGCCGACCCGGACCGCTTCGATGTCGGCCGCACCCCGAACCAGCATCTGGCGTTCGGTGGCGGCGGCACGCACTTCTGCCTCGGCGCCAGCCTGGCCCGCGCCGAAGCCGCCGCGATCTTCAGCGAGATCCTGGCTCGCACAACGGATATCGAGCCGATCGGACCGGCCGAGCGGGTCCGCTCGGTGCTCATGAACGGTATCCGGTCGATGCCGGTGCGCCTGGTGCCCGCGGCCGTGCCCGCCTGACGCGTCAGAGGACGCCGCTGGTGATGCGGCCGGCGTGCACCGATTCCAGTACCGCGCGCATCGCGTCGGCGCTCTGCCGCCAGGAGAACTCGCCGCTGCGCACCTGCGCCTTGGTGCCCAGCTGCTCGCGCAGCACGTCGTCGGTGAGCAGCCGCTCCAGCCCGTCGACCAGATCGCTGTAGCCGTCGACCAGCATGCCGGTCACCCCGTCGACGATCGAGTCGGTCAGCCCGCCCGAGGACCGGTACCCGACGGTCGGCACCCCGTGCTGGGCGGCCTCGACCACCGCGAGCCCCCAGCCCTCCTTGCGCGACGGCAGCACCTGGACCCAGCTGCGTTGCAGCACAGAGTGTTTGGTGGTGTCGTCGACGTGGCCGTGGAAGGTGACCGCGTCCGAGATGCCCAGCTGCGCGGCGTGGTCGATCAGCTTCTGCGCCCACCAGCCGTCGCCGAGCACGTCCAGGTGCAGGTCGGGGATCCTGGGCCGCAGCGCGGCGATCACGTCGAGTGCGTCCTCGATCTGCTTGTGCGGCACCAGCCGGGACAGCACCACCACCCGCGGGGTCGCCGAGCGCGGCACGGTCAGAGACTCGGCGGGTGCGGCGTCGACGCCGTTGCGCACCACCGCGACGTGCTCGGGCTGCACGCCCAGCACGGCCAGGTCGCGCGCCGACGGCAGCGACACCGTCACGTACTGGTTGCCCCGGTACAGCCGCGGCGCGATCCGCGACTCGACGAACCAGCCGATGCGGCTCATCACCGGCCCGGCCACCGGCCATTGCTCGCGGTGGCAGTGGTGCACCAACACCACCGCGCGGCGGCCGTGCACCAACCGGGACAGGAACGGCAGACCGTTCTGGGTGTCGACGACGACGTCGGGCCGGACCCGGCGCAGCGGGCCCAGGCCGATCTTGGCCGCGGCCATCGCCAGCCCGGCCCACACGTAGACCGTGTAGGCGCCGCCGCGGCGCTGGATGTGCACGCCGTCGACGACCTCGCGGCGGGCCGAGCCCGGGTAGCGCGCGGTGCGCAGCGTCACCCTGGTGCCCGAGGCGGCCAGCTGCGCGCCGATGCGCTGCAGATAGGTCTCGGAACCGCCGCCCTGCGGGTGCCCGGTGTCGCGCCAGCACAGCAGCAGTACGGAGCCCACAGGTGCGGCGGGCAGCGCACGCGGGGAGCGTTCTAGCCGGGGTGACATAACCGTGCAAGCCTAACCGCCCTGCGTAGGGTGTCCGGGTGGCCGCTACGGATCTGCTCGCCCGGCGGGCGACGCTGTCACGGTCACTGCGGCTGCTCTCGGCGTTCCGGTTCGAGCGCAACGACCCGGACCGGTTCTACGGCCCGCTGGCCGCCGATACCGTCGCGATGGTCGACGACCTGTGGCGTTCGGCCGTCGGGGGCTCCACCCGGGGTCTGACGCTGCTCGACGTCGGCGGCGGGCCGGGCTACTTCGCGTCGGCGTTCACCGCGGCCGGGGTGCGCTACATCGGGGTCGAACCCGACCCCCGCGAGATGCACGCGGCGTCGCCGCGCACCCACGACCCCGCCGGCACGTTCCTGCGGGCCTCGGGCACCGCGTTGCCGATCGCCGACGACAGCGTCGACATCTGCCTGTCCTCGAATGTCGCCGAGCACGTGGCGCAGCCGTGGCGGCTCGGCGACGAGATGCTGCGTGTGACCCGCCCCGGCGGGCTCGTGGTGCTGTCCTACACGGTGTGGCTGGGCCCGTTCGGTGGTCACGAGATGGGCCTGACGCACTATCTCGGCGGGTATCGCGCAGCCGAGCGCTACACCCGCAAACACGGCCACCGGCCGAAGAACGACTACGGCTCGTCGTTGTTCGCCGTCTCGGCGGCCGACGGACTGCGCTGGGCGCGCGGCACCGGTGCGCTGGTCGCCGCATTTCCTCGCTACCACCCGCGATGGGCGTGGGGGCTGACGGGTGTGCCCGGGGTCAGGGAATTCCTGGTGAGCAATCTGGTGCTGGTGTTGCAGCCGTCTTGACGGCTGTCTTGCAACAGGTTCTCGTTTCGCGATCCGGTCGGTAGTGTGACCGGTATGACACAGAGCACGGCCTTCAGGACCGAATGGGACAAGCTGTTCATCGGCGGCAAATGGGTCGAGCCGGCGACCTCGGATGTGATCGAGGTGCGTTCGCCGGCCACCGGAGAACTCGTCGGCAAGGTGCCGCTGGCGTCGGCGGCCGACGTCGACGCCGCCTGCGCCGCCGCGCGTGAGGCGTTCGACAACGGCCCGTGGCCGCAGCTGTCGCCGGCCGAGCGCGCCGAGGTGCTTGGCCGCGCGGTCAAGCTCATGGAGGAGCGCGCCGACGAGCTGAAGTTCCTGCTGGCCGCCGAGACCGGTCAGCCGCCGACGATCGTCGACATGATGCAGTACGGCGCCGCGATGTCGTCGTTCCAGTTCTATGCCGGCGCGGCCGACAAGTTCACCTGGCAGGACATCCGCGACGGCGTGTACGGGCAGACGCTGGTGGTGCGTGAGCCGGTCGGCGTCGTGGGCGCCGTCACCGCGTGGAACGTGCCGTTCTTCCTGGCCGCCAACAAGCTGGGTCCCGCACTGCTGGCCGGCTGCACCGTCGTGCTCAAGCCCGCCGCCGAGACCCCGCTGTCGGTGTTCGCGATGGCCGAGATGTTCGTCGAGGCCGGCCTGCCCGAGGGCGTGCTGTCGATCGTGCCGGGCGGCCCGGAGACCGGTCAGGCGCTGACCGCCAACCCGAACCTGGACAAGTACACGTTCACCGGCTCGTCGGGCGTCGGCAAGGAGATCGCGAAGATCGCGGCCGACAAGCTCAAGCCGTGCACGCTGGAACTCGGCGGCAAGTCCGCGGCGATCATCCTCGACGACGCCGACCTGGACTCCACACTGCCGATGCTGGTGTTCTCCGGCCTGATGAACTCGGGCCAGGCGTGCGTCGGGCAGACCCGCATCCTGGCACCGCGCTCACGCTACGACGAGGTCGTCGAGAAGTTGTCGGCCGCCGCGGCCGGGATGGCTCCCGGGCTGCCGGACAACCCCGCCGCGATGATCGGCCCGCTGATCAGCGAGAAGCAGCGCGACCGCGTCGAGGGCTACATCAAGAAGGGCATCGAGGAAGGCGCGCGGGTGGTCACCGGCGGCGGCCGCCCCGAGGGCCTGGACAGCGGCTGGTTCGTCCAGCCGACGGTGTTCGCCGACGTCGACAACTCGATGACCATCGCGCAGGAGGAGATCTTCGGCCCGGTGCTCGCGGTGATCCCGTACGAGGACGAGGACGACGCGGTGCGCATCGCCAACGACTCGGTCTACGGGCTGGCCGGTTCGGTGTACACCACCGACAACGACCGGGCGCTGCGGATCGCGCGGCGGATCCGCACCGGCACCTACGCGGTCAACATGTACGCGTTCGACCCGTGCGCCCCGTTCGGCGGTTACAAGAACTCGGGCATCGGCCGTGAGAACGGCTGGGAGGGCATCGAGGCCTACTGCGAGCAGAAGAGCATCCTGCTGCCGTTCGGCTACACGCCGCCGGCCGGCTAGCGCGACAAGACACAAAATCGCACGCTCACGACGGTGGGCGTGCGATTTTGTGTCTGGTGGGCGCTGGGCGCTCAGGGCACCGGTGGCCTCAGTTCTCGATCGGGAACGAGTGGTGCTCGTGGGCGATCAGCCACTGCCCGTCCACTTTCCGCAGGCCGATGGTGATGCGAGAACGGCGGCCACGAGTCGCGGTAGGCGGCGGTGCCCCGAACCCCGTCGTAGGGCGGGGTCGCATCGAACATCACGAGGTCGTCGGTATGGGCGGCGAGCACGCCGTCGATATCGCGGGCGCGGATCGCCTCGATCCACCGCTCGACGGTGTCCCGGATCTGTCGCTGGTTATCGGTCACGGGCGTACCGACCTCCTGCGGGTCCGGGACTCATCGGCGTGTTGCCATCGAGTGCACGGATATTGCTGCGATATGCCCCGAAATCGCGCAGAAAGCGTGCGTTCGGCGAAGAGACCGCGCTCAGAACGCGGCTTCGGCCAGGTCCATCGCGGTCAGGTCGACGGCCTGCAGGATCGTCCGCTGCGCGGTCAGCCGCGGAAGCACGTTGCGGGCGAAGAACTTTCCGGTCGCGACCTTGCCGGTGTAGAACGCCCGGTCCCGCTCGGCGATGTCGCCGTCGAGGGCGTTCAGCGCGATCTCGGCCTGCTGCAGCAGCAGCCAGCCCAGCAGCAGGTCGCCGACGGCGAGCAGGAACGGCACCGACTCCAGACCGAGGCGGTACAGCTCGCGCGGGTTCTCCTGCGAGTCGACCAGGAACTTCGTCATCGCCGCGACCATCTCCTGCACGTCACCGACGGCGGTGGCCAGCAGCGAGCGTTCGGTGGCCAGCTCCGGGCGGGCCGCGGAGTCGTCGAGGAACTTCCGCAGCTGGCCCACCACGTGCAGCAGTGCGCCGCCCTGATCCCTGGCGATCTTGCGGAAGAAGAAGTCCTGCGCCTGGATCGCGGTGGTGCCCTCGTACAGCGAGTCGATCTTCGCGTCGCGGATGTACTGCTCGATCGGATAGTCCTGCAGGAAGCCCGATCCGCCGAACGTCTGCAGCGACTCGGTCAGGCACTGGTAGGCCCGCTCGGAGCCGACGCCCTTGACGATCGGCAGCAGCAGGTCGTTGACGCGCCCGGCCATCGCCTCGTCGGCGCCGGAGACGATCGCGGCGACCCCGGTGTCCTGGTGCGCGGCGGTGTAGAGGTAGAGCGCCCGCAGCCCCTCGGCGTAGGCCTTCTGTGTCATCAGCGCGCGCCGCACGTCGGGGTGGTGGATGATCGTGACGCGCGGCGCCGTCTTGTCGGTCATCTGGGTCATGTCGGCGCCCTGCACGCGGGTCTTGGCGTACTCGAGGGCGTTCAGGTATCCCGTCGACAGTGTCGCGATCGCCTTGGTGCCCACCATCATTCGCGCGTACTCGATCACCTTGAACATCTGCGCGATGCCGTTGTGGGTGTCGTTGACCAGCCAGCCGACCGCGGGTGTCCCGTGCTGGCCGAACGTCAGCTCGCAGGTCGCCGACGCCTTGAGACCCATCTTGTGCTCGAGACCGGTGACGAACACGCCGTTGCGGTCGCCGAGGTCGCCGGTCTGCGGGTCGAAGTGGAACTTCGGCACGATGAACAGCGACAGCCCCTTGGTGCCGGGTCCGGCGCCCTCCGGGCGGGCCAGCACGACGTGCACGATGTTCTCGAACAGGTCGTCGGTGTCGCCGTTGGTGATGAACCGCTTCACGCCGTCGATGTGCCAGCTGCCGTCGGCCTGCTGGACCGCCTTGGTGCGTCCGGCGCCGACGTCGGAGCCGGCGTCGGGTTCGGTCAGCACCATGGTGGCGCCCCAGTTGCGGTCGATCATCAGCTTGGCCCAGTGCCGCTGCTGCTCGTTGCCGATGGAGTCGATGATGTGGGCCATCTTCGGACCCGCGGCGTACATGAACGCGGCCGGCTGCGCGCCGAGCGCGAGCTCGTTGATCGCCCACTCCAGCATCGACGGCGCGGGCACGCCGCCGATGGCCTCGGCCATGCCGACGCGGAACCAGTCGCCGTCGTACCAGGCCCGGAACGACTTCTTGAACGCCGCCGGAATGGTCACGACGTGGGTTGCCGGGTCGAAGGACGGCGGGGTGCGGTCGGTCTCGGCGAACGCCTCCGCGACCGGACCCTCGGCCAGCTCGGCGGCTTGGACGAGCATGTCGCGGGCCGACTGCGGATCGAGGTCACCGAAGTCGCCGCCGGCGAGGGCCTTCTCCAGCGCGAGCACCTCGAAGAGGTTGAACTCCAGGTCGCGGACGTTGCTCTTGTAGTGCCCCATGCTGCATCCTCCGGTTCCGCCCCCGCTGAACGAGTTTGCTGTCAGCCTACGTCCGGATGCGGTCGCGGCCTAAACCCGACGCCAGTGCGCGCACACGAAATCACCGTTGACGGCCGAGGACACCAGCGACCACTCCGAGCGCATCGGCAGCACCCGGGAACCGGCGCCGAGCGTGCACGGTGCGTAGGACACGATCATCTCGTCGACCAGGCCGGCGTCGACGAACTGCCGGGCGACCTCGCCACCGCCGACCACCCACACGTTCTTGCCCGCCGCGGCCTCGACCAGGCGAGGGTGCAGCTCGGCGGCGGGCCCTTCGTAGGTCTGCACGGAATGCTCGGCGGCGACGATCCCGGGCCGATGGGTCATGACCCACGACGGCTGGGAGTACATCCATTCCCCCGGATGGTTGGCGAGGATCCATTCGTAGGTGTCGGCGCCCATCACCAGGGAGCCGACACCGGCCATGAACTCCTCGATCGAAAACGGCCCGTCCTCGCGGATGTCGCGGGTCACCAACCAGTCCAGGCTGCCGTTCTCGTCGACGATGTAGCCGTCCAGGCTGGCGGCGGTGTAGTAGATCGTGCTCATCAGGTGCTCCTCATCCAGTCCAGGGGATCCCCGCGCCGGGTGCTGACGCCGTGCTCGGCGAGCATGGCGCGGGCGAGTTCGCGGCGGTGCGCCGAATACGTCAGGACGTGCGCGACGATGCCGTACAGCTGGAAGGATTCCGGCGGATCACACAACGCGTCGATCACGGTGTCGCCGAGCCGGCCCGCCGCCGAGTATTCGCAAACCATTGCGCGCCAACGCTTCGCGATGTCGTCGTGGTGGGCGGCGAGCGCCTCGGCGTCGACGAACCCGGGTTGGGTCGACGTGCGGGCAGGGAAGTCGTCGCCGCGGATCGTCGCGAGCCACACCTCTTTGCTCCACACGATCGTGCCCAACACGGCCCCGATGCTGGGCTCCGGGCCGTCCCACTCCAGCACCGTCTGCGCGGGCCGGATCTCGGCGACCCACTGGTCTGCGGTCAGTTCGGTGGCCCGCGCCAACAGATGCGCGGTGTCGTCGATGTCGTGCGCGATCATCAGCTCGGCGATGCCCGCGACGGCGGGATCTTGCTCGCGGTCGCTGTCGAGCCACAGCGACTGCGGGGGATGGAAGTGCAGGCCGTTCGGGGCGGGCAGCCGGAACGGCACGTCGCCGGCCTGCGACGGCGGCACCCCGTAGGTCCGGCGGAAGGCCCGGGAGAACACCTCGGCCGAGGACCAGCCCTCGTCGGCGGCGACCGCCGACACCGGTTCGCCGCGCTGCAACCGCCATGCGGCGCGTTCGAGCATCACGCGCCGCCGCAGCGTCGCGGGGGGTTCCCCGGTCAGGCGCCGGACCTCGCGGGAGAAGTGGAACTCCGACGCATAGCTGCTGCGCGCCATGTCGGCGACGTCGGTGTTGCCGGCGTCGGTGACGGCGTCGAGGAGCTCGCGCAGCCTGTCGCGGTGGCGATGACCGCTTGCGGGAAGAGCAGACGACTCAGCATGACCGCTTGCGGGAAGAGCAGACGACTCAGCATGACCGCTTGCGGGAAGAGCAGAGGACTCAGCAGGATCGCTCACGGTGTCCGAGTATCGTCGGCCGTCGCCGCGCGGGACATGACAATTCCTGCTGCCCTTCAGATGTCGATCACCTCGGCGATGCGGCGCTGCAACTCGGCGCGGTCCCCGAGATCGGCGACGGCGATCCCGAACCGGGACTCCAGCACCTCGACGACGGCTGCGGGACCGTCGAGCAGGGTGGTGTCGGAGCCGTCGGTGCGGTGCACGGTGAGCCGGCGCCCGCTCAGGTTCCACCGCGCGTCGTCGGTGACCAGCGCCGCTCGCAGCCCCGTGACGAACCCCGAGTGCGGGAACGTCGAGACGTACCAGCTGCCGACCTCCAGATCGATCCGCGGCCGCGGCCGCAGGCCCAGCAGGTACAGCGATCGCCACTCGCCGCGGATCTCGGCCTGTAGTTCGACGCCCTCGGCGTGGTCGAGCAGCCGGTACGGCTCGTGGCGGGTCTGCTGCACCGGGCCGGTCCGCAGTCGCATCGGCGACGACGGCGTCTGGCCGCCGAAACCGACGTCGACGAGCCACGGTCCGTCGCCGTCGGGCAGTGTCACCGCGAGCGCCTGGTGGGTCTGGGCAGGCAGGTCGGCGCCGTCGTGCATCCACACCACCCGTCCGGCCAGCCGCTGCACCTCGTAGCCGAGGTCGTCGAGCACGTAGCCGAGCAGCCCGTTGTGTTCGTAGCAGTACCCGCCGCGGCGGCGGGCGATGAGCTTGTCGGACAACGCGTCGGCGGACAGGTCCGCCACCGGGATGCCGCACAGCGGGTCGAGGTTCTCGAACGGGATCACCGCGGTGTGCGCGGCGACGATTCGCCGGAGGGCGTCGACATCCGGGGCGGCGGGGGCGGTGACCCCGATCCGGGACAGGTATGCATCGGTCAGGGCGGTCATGGCGCCCATCGTGCGACCTCGACAAGGGTTCAGGTCAAGACCCCCGAAATGCACTATGGCGGAATCCCCCGACCGGGTCCCGCCATAGTGGTTAGACCCTATAACGGTCGACGGGCGCGGCGCCGGATTTTCGGCGGAGTTGCCGGTGCCCTTACCCGCTAGCTGCAAAACCCGGCCGCCGTGGGACGCGTGGCCGGGTCATGAGTGTTGAGCCGGATATGACGAACAACGAACACACCGTGGCTCTGGTCACCGGAGCCAACCGCGGACTGGGCAAGCGCTTCGCCGAAGAGCTTGTCGCCCGAGGCGCGAAGGTCTACGCCGGCGCACGGCGCCCCGAGACCGTCGACATCTACGGCGTCATCCCGATCGCACTCGACATCACCGATCCCGAGTCGGTACGGCGCGCCGCCGAACAGGCCGGCGACGTCACTGTGGTGGTGAACAACGCCGGGGTGTCGACGCGCGCGAATCTGCTCGACGGGCCGATCGAGGACATCCGACTGGAGATGGAGACGCACTACTTCGGCACGCTGGCCGTGACCCGGGCGTTCGTGCCTGTCATCGAGCGCAACATCGCCGAGAACGGGGGCACCGGCGCGATCCTGAACGTGTTGTCGGTGCTGTCGTGGCTGCATCCCGGCACCAGCGGCGCGTATTCGGCAGCCAAGGCCGCGGGCTGGGCGATGACCGACGCCGTGCGAGAGGACCTCGCGCCGCGCGGTATCCACGTCGCCGCGCTGCACGTCGGATACATGGACACCGATATGGTCAGCTACATCCCGGCCGACCAGAAAACCGATCCGGCGCTGATCGCGAAGCTGGCCCTCGACGGCCTGTTCGCCGGGCAGAACGAGATCCTCGGTGACGCGCTGACCCGGACGGTGAAGGCCTCGCTGTCCGGTTAGACCCTTGACGGCTCTGCGCCGGTACTGGATTCTTCGGTCACGTGATGCTGGTCATAGCTGGAGGGACCCCCTCGGCGAAGTGGGTAGACTGGCAAAACTAGAACACGTTCCAGTCCGACGCCGACGTCTTCCGAGGGGGCCGCGATGAGCGCGACCGACACGATCCCGTCCGAGATCACCAAATGGGACCCCGTCCTCACCGAGCGGGTGATGGCCATCCTCAAGCCGTTCCTGAAGGGATGGCACCGCGCCGAGGTGCGCGGCCTGGAGGACTTCCCCGAGGGCGGTGCGCTGGTGGTGTCCAACCACTCCGGCGGGCTGTTCGCGATGGACGTGCCGATCTTCGCCAGCGGGTTCTACGACAAGTTCGGCTTCGACCGGCCGGTCTACACGCTCAGCCACGACATGCTGATGATCGGGCCGACGGGCGCGTTCTTCAAGAAGACCGGGTTCATCCCGGCCAACCACCACAACGCCGACGAGGCGCTGCGCTCCGGCGGGGTGGTCGTGGTGTTCCCCGGGGGTGACTACGACGTCTACCGCCCGTCGGCGGCGGCGAACAAGATCGACTTCGGCGGCCGCACCGGCTACGTCCGGGCCGCGATCAACGCCGGTGTGCCGATCGTGCCGACCGTCGGCATCGGCGGCCAGGAGAGCCAACTGTTCCTGAGCCGCGGCACCGACATCGCCAAGGCGCTCGGCCCCATCGCCAAGCTCGCCCGGACCAAGATCCTGCCGATCTCGTTCGGTTTCCCGTTCGGCCTGTCGGTCGTGGTGCCGCCGAACGTGCCGCTGCCGGCGAAGATCACGATGAAGGCGCTGCCGCCGATCGACATCATCGCCGAGTTCGGCGAGAACCCCGACATCGACGAGGTCGACGCACACGTGCGCCGGGTGATGCAGCGCGCCCTCGACGAGCTGGCCCAGGAGCGCAAGCTCCCGATCCTCGGTTAGCCCGATGGGCCTCACCGACTCCGTGACCAACGCGCTCGGCCTGATCTCGACGATGGCGCGTGCCGGCGTGATCGCACCGCTGCGCCCCGATAAGTACCTGCGCATCGTCGGCGCGATGCAGCGCGAGAACATGGCGATCACCTCCGGCTTCGCCGCAGCCGCCCAGCGCTGCCCCGACCGCGCCGGCCTCGTCGACGAACTGGGCATCCTGACCTGGCGCCAGATCGACCGGCGCGCCGACGCGCTCGCCGCCGCGCTGCAGGCGCTGCCCGGCGGGCAGCCCGAGGTCATCGGGCTGATGGCCCGCAACCACCGCGGGTTCGTCGACGCGCTGATCGCTGCCAACCGCATCGGCGCCGATGTGCTGCTGCTCAACACGTCGTTCGCCGGTCCCGCGCTGGCCGAGGTGCTCGAGCGCGAGGGTGAGGGCCGCTCGGTCGCGGTGATCTACGACGAGGAGTTCACCGAAACGGTGGACCGCGCGGTGGCCGGGCGACCCGACACCACCCGGATCGTCGCGTGGGCCGACACCGACACCGACGCGCTGACCGTGGAGTCGCTGATCGCCGAGCACGACGGCCGCCAGCCGGTGCGCTCGGTGGAGAAGGGGCGGGTCATCCTGCTCACCTCCGGGACCACCGGAACACCGAAGGGCGCCAAGCATTCCGGTGGCGACCCCAGCGTTCTGAAGGCGATCCTGGACCGGACCCCGTGGCGTGCCGAACAACCCGTCGTGATCGCCGCACCGATGTTCCACGCGTGGGGCTTCTCGCAACTGGCGTTCGCCGCGTCGATGTCGTGCACGATCATCACCCGGCGGAAGTTCGATCCCGAAGCCACCCTGGAACTGGTGGACAAGTACCGCGCCACCGGATTGTGTGTGGTGCCGGTGATGTTCGACCGCATCATGGAGTTACCGCCCGAGGTCCTCGACAAGTACAGCGGGCGCTCGCTGCGCTTCGCCGCCGCGTCGGGCTCGCGGATGCGTCCCGATGTCGTCATCGCGTTCATGGACCGCTTCGGCGACGTGATCTACAACAACTACAACGCCACCGAGGCCGGCATGATCGCCACCGCGACGCCGCGGGATCTGCGCGCCGCGCCCGACACCGCCGGCCGACCCGCGGAGGGCACCGAGATCCGGATCCTCGACACCGAGTTCAACGAGGTGCCCACGGGGCAGACCGGCGGCATCTGGGTGCGCAACTCGACCCAGTTCGACGGCTACACCTCGGGGACCACCAAGGATTTCCACGACGGGTTCATGTCCTCGGGCGATGTCGGCTATCTCGACGAGGACGGCCGGTTGTTCGTCGTCGGCCGCGACGACGAGATGATCGTGTCCGGCGGCGAGAACGTCTACCCGATCGAGGTCGAGAAGACGCTGACGACCCATCCCGACGTCGCCGAGGCCACCGTGCTCGGGGTCGACGACGAGAAGTTCGGTCAGCGGCTGGCGGCATTCGTGGTTTTGAACCCTGGCGCCGCGGCTACCCCGGAGACGCTGAAACAGCACGTTCGCGACCATCTGGCGAATTACAAAGTGCCGAGGGAGATCACGGTGCTCGACGAGCTGCCCCGCAGCATCACCGGCAAGATCTCCCGCAAGGATCTGAAGGAACGCCTGGAGAATGCCTAAACGCCGGCCGCTGCTGCGGGCCACCGCGGAGTTGCTCAACGCCGCCAACGGATTGCAGCCGCTGGCCCGCGAGGGATATCCGACCATCCCGGTCTTCGCGTTCGGGTGGCCGACCTCCGAGTTGTCGCCGCTGTACATGGCCGGCTCGATGCTCGATGCGGTGCGCCGCGGCATCCGCGGCGACTTCGGCGGACCGCGCGGCCGGATCGCACTCGCGCTGACCGCGGTGTCCTGGGCGGTGCTGTACCTGATCCACCGCCGCAACGTCGCGGCCCAACCGCATTTCGAGGATCCGCTGCGCGAGGCGCTCGGCGCCGACTACCAGGACATCGCCGAGAAGGCGAAGTCCACGCGGCGCCGCTACATCGGTGTGCCGCCGAACGAGATCGTCCGCCGCCGCTACGTGGAGAAGGCCGGCACCGTGCAGTACGGGCCGCTGCGGGTCAACCGGGCCGACATCTGGCGCCGCGCCGACCTACCGCGCGACGGCAAAGCCCCTGTGCTGCTGCAGGTCCCGGGCGGCGCATGGGCGATCGGGATGCGCAAACCGCAGGCCTACCCATTGCTGAGCCATCTGGCCGACCACGGCTGGATCTGCGTGTCGATCGACTACCGGGTCAGCCCGCGCAACACTTGGCCGGACCACATCGTCGACGTCAAACGGGCGCTGGCCTGGATCAAGGAGCACATCGCCGAGTACGGCGGGGACCCGGATTTCGTCGCGATCACCGGCGGTTCGGCCGGCGGGCACCTGTCGGCGCTGGCCGCGCTGACCGCCGACGATCCGACCTTCCAGCCCGGCTTCGAGGACGCCGACACCTCCGTGGTCGCCGCGGTGCCGATCTACGGTCGCTACGACTGGGTCTCGGCGAAGGGCAACGGGCGCAAGGAATTCATCGCGTTCCTGCAGAAGTTCGTCGTCAAGAAGCCGATCACGCAGAACCGGCAGCTGTACGTCGACGCGTCACCGTTGCACCGGCTGCGTGCCGACGCGCCCCCGTTCTTCATCCTGCACGGCCAGGACGACTCGATCATCCCGGTGCCCGAGGGCCGTGAATTCGCCGACGCGCTCAAGGGCGTGTCGACGTCCCCGGTGGTGTACGCCGAAATCCCGCACGCGCAGCACGCTTTCGACTTCTACTACGGTTCACCGCGGGCGCATTACACCGCCCAGGCCGTCGAGGAGTTTCTGTCCTGGGTGATGGCGACGCGCAAGACCGCGGCGGGGAATCAGGTCGAGGCGGGCTGATCCACCCGCCGATCACCGTGGCATGCGCAGGATTCCGTCCAGAAGCGCGGCCAGCCGGGTGACCCAGGCGTCGCCGACGGCGCCGGTGCGGGCCAGTTCGGCGACGTAGCTGCCGACGATCATGTCGATCACGGTGTCGGCGCTGTGTTGGTCGAGCTCGAGTGCGTCGATGGCATGGCGGCGGTACGCCACCAGAATCGAGCGGAACGCGTCGCTGAACTCCGGGTCCTCGTCGGTGAGCAGCGCGGCGAATCCCCCGGCGCCGATGCCCCGCGCGATCACGTCGACGGACTGTTCGATCACCCAGCGCAGTCGCTGCTCACGGTCGGCGTCGGCGGATACCGACGGCCGCTCGTCCAGCGTCTCCAGCGCGGCGGCGAGCAGGCTGCGCCGGTTCGGATGGCGCCGGTAGATCGTCGTCTTCGCGATACCTGTCGCATCGACGATCGCCTGCATCGTCACCGCCTTCGGACCGCGCGCCCGCAGGAGTTCCAGCGCCGCGTCCAGGATGCGGGCGCCGACGGCGTCGTCGGGTCTTTCCACCAGGGTCGCCTCTCTGCCGCGCGGGTGCACGTTCGCGGATCCCACGCTACACTGAACGTATCGCTACGCTACTCGTAGCGTATTGATCAAGGAGGTTGTCATGCGACATATGTTCAGAACAGCACCGCTGCCGGCGATCGGCTATGTGCTGACCCTGTTCGGCTTCGTATTCCTGGGGACCTTCACCGCGTCGCTGGCGCTCGGCAGCGGCACCCTCGCGATCATGTTCGGTGTCGCGATGGTTGCCAGTTACGGCCTGGGGCTGACGTGCTTCATGCTGCGCAAGCGCTACATCGCCACGGCCGATCCCGACTCCGACGTCACGCTCGGATTCGACCCGATCCGCGGCGACACCGACCGGCGCGCGGCCGAGCGCTACCTGGCGCGGTACCGCGGACAGCCCGCGGCGGTGACCGAACTCCCCCGGACGCAGACGCCGGTGGCCGACATCGCCGCCTGACCCCCAGCACCACCCCGGGTGCCGAAATTGCGTTCCGGCAGAAGAAGTTCGAGTGCAGTCCTGCTGGAATGCAATTTCGGCGAAGGTTCTACCCCACGTTCGGCATTGCGGTGTCGACGACCGAGAAATCACCGGAAAGCCCCGCGGCACGGCGGATCTCAGCGAACTCGTCGAGCATCGCACCGCTGAGTTCGTGCGGGTCCTTGAGCGTCCTGCCGTCGGAGAGCACCGAGATGTTGATCTGGTCGACGTAGCTCCACACGGTGATGTTGAGGCCGCTGCCGACGGTCAATGGGCCCACCGAGAAGATCTCGGTGACCAGCGCCCCGCCGACGCGGGCCCGCTCGCGGGGGCCGGGCACGTTGGAGATCGGCAGGTTCATGATCTTGTTCTGGCCGTCCTTGGTGGCCAGCCAGCGGAACAACGCCTCGGCCGGGGCGGGCGGAAAGTACGCCGACCACCGGCTGACCAGCTCGGGCCCGAGCAGATTGTTGCTCTCCTTGCCGACCACGGCGGCCTCGTGCGCGGCGCGCACCCGCTCCAGCGGGTCGTCCAACTCGACCGGGATCGCGACCAGCACTCCGGTGAACTTATTGCCCGAGATCCGGTCGCGGGAGAAGTCGAAGCTCACCGGCACCGACGCCAGCAGCGGGTGCTCGGCGTGACCGTCGTAGCGCAGCAACAACTTTCGCAGCGCACCGGCCGCCAGCGCGAGCACCATGTCGTTGATGGTGGCGCCGAGCGCCTTGCCGGTGCTCTTGACCTCGTCGAGCGACAGCGTCGCGGTGGCGAATCTGCGGGTCGCGTCGATCTGATGGTTCATGAACGACGGCGGAGGGGTGAACGGCCTGGTGAGCTCCGGTGAGAGTTTCTGGCCGCTGCGTCGCACCCGCCGCATACCGGCGGCGGTGTAGCGCATCACGTCCGGGATCCGGCCGATCTGGCGGAGGTGGTCGTTGAACGCAGTCCGCACCAGTTCGCCGCGCGAAGGCGCGGGATCCGTTGCGTACGAATCACGGTCGGCCTGCGGACCGTCCTGCAGATCCATCCCGCGCGCGAGCAGGTTCGCCGAAGCGACGCCGTCGGCGAGCGCGTGGTGGATCTTGCCGAGCACCGCGATGCGGCCGCCCGCCAGGCCTTCGATCAGGTACATCTCCCACAGTGGCCGGTCCCGGCTCAGCGGGGTGCTCGCGATCCGGCCGACAGCCTCGTCGAGTTCACGGCGTCCACCCGGAGCCTCGACGCGGACCGACCGCACGTGGTAGTCGAGGTCGACCTCGGCGTTCTCCCGCCACATCGGATGGTGGAACTTGAACGGGATGTCGACCAGTTCATAGCGGAACGGGTCGAGCTTGTAGAGCCGGCCGTGGATGACCTTGCGCAGCTCCTCCACCCCGAATGTCGCGCCGCCGAGACCGTCGAGTTCGATCACCGCGAGCTTGAGGGTATGCATGTGGACGCTCGGGGTTTCGCTGTACAGCAGCACAGCGTCCCATCCACTCAGCCTTTTCACTGCGCCACCTTCCGTACAGGAGGTGACTATATAACCTCTTTGGCCCCGATAAGGCTTCGGTTTCGGTGGATGTGGTTGAGGAACAAGCCGATTGCCGTCGACGCCGCGCCGGTGCGGGCACCGTCGGTCATGTCGAAGCCGTGACCTGCGCCCGGCAGTTCGACATAGCCGACCACCGAGCGTGACACGCTGCGCAGCCGTTCGACGAAGCCCTGCGCCTGATGGACGGGGATGACGCTGTCGCCGGTGCCGTGGATCACCAGGAACGGCGGCGCCTCGGAATGGATGCGGGCCATCGGCGAGGCTTTGCGGAACACATCAGGGTGCTTGTCGAACTTGCGCTTGACGACCACACGCTCGAGGAAGTCCATGAAGCGGACGCGCTCGACGGTGGACTTGTCCTCCCAGTCGTAGCGTCCGTAGATCCCGACGACCGCGTCGACCGAGGTGTCGGAACCCTCCGGGAGTTCACCCTGCATCTCGGGATCGTTGGCGGTCAGACCGGCCAGCGCGGCAAGGTGGCCGCCGGCCGAGGTCCCGGCGATGGTGACGAAATTGCGGTCACCGCCGAACTTGTCGACGTTGGCGCGCGCCCACGCGATCGCGGTCTTCACATCGGTGATGTGCGCCGGCCACGGGTTGTGCGGCGCGACACGGTATTCCACCGACAGGCACACCCAGCCCATCTCGGCCAGATGGGACATCAGCGCATAGCCCTGCAGCACCCGGCCGCCGTGCACCCACGCGCCACCGGGCACGAAGATCATCACCGGCGCGTCCGACGACACATCCTCGCGCTTCCACACGTCGAGCAACTGCGTCGGGCGCGGCCCGTAGCGCACCGAGGTGCGGTGTACATGGCGCCGGTGTTCGCGCATCTTCCACACCGGCGGGGTCCGCTCGGCCTCGGGCCACTCGATCTCGAGGTCCTTCGGCGACACCACACCGCGCAGCGCGGCCTCGGTGACTGCATTCGTGCAGTCCCGCTCCTGCTGCTTTTTTTCGGCGTCGTTGGGCGTTACCAGCGACTTCGCCAGAGCCCCGACGAAATCCGGGGCGTGGCGGGCTCCCCAGACCCCGGCCGCGGTCAACGCGCCCAGCGGCTCAAGGTGTTTCCCGATCACCGGCAGCGACGCCGACGCGACGCTCAGGGCCAGCATGTAGTCCGACGGACCCGCGTTCAGCAACCATTCCAAACGCGTGGTGAGGGTCGGGCCGGGATACCGGGTATCCGGTCGTGGGGTCATGGCGGCGAGCGTACCCCGGTGACATAGATCTCAAACGACAATCCGCGCCAAGTTGTCTACTCAAGTTTGAGAAGTAGTCAATTTGTGATCGGAGTCACAGATAGCACGTGGTGTGACCTCCGATAACGTCGGCTGACGACCGTCAATTTCAGCGAAGAAGGCCTTACTTCTGTGAGCAAGAGCGCGAGCGCGTCCAAGTTAGCCATCACCGACGACCACCAGGACCTTGCGGAGGCCGCATCCGGCCAGCTGACCAGGCTGCAGGCACTGGCCGCGGCCCGCGCCACCCTCGACGGAGGCCCGTCGCATCCGGCGGACCTCTGGTCAGCCGCCACCAACCTGGGCTGGACCGGTCTGGCGCTACCCGAGGACGTCGGCGGCTCCGGCTACGGGCTCTCCGAGCTGGCCGTCGTGCTCGAATGCCTGGGTCGCCGGCTCACCCCCGGCCCGTTCCTGCCCAGCACCGCCGCCGCGGTGGTGATCGACCGGTGCGCGCCGGACTCCGTGCGCGCCGATACCCTGCCCGACCTGGCCTCCGGCACCACCGTCGCGGCACTCGGCGTGTCCGGCACCCTGGCCGTCGCCGACACCGTCACCGGCCGAAGTCCCGCGGTGCTCGGCGCGCCGGATGCCGCGCTGCTCGTGCTGGTCGCCGGCGACGACGTGGTGATCGTCGACGCCGCCGACGACGGCGTCACGGTGACCCCGCTCGATTCGCTGGACCCGACCCGCAGCATCGGTTCGGTGACTCTGAGCGGCGTGGCCGTGCCGGCCGACCGGCTGCTGCGCGGGGCCGCGCGCAACGCCAGGACGGTGTTTCGCACCCTCGCCGCGGCCGAGGCCGTCGGGGTCAGCTGGGCGACACTGGACATGGCCGTCGAGTACGCGAAGGTGCGCGAGCAGTTCGGCCGCACCATCGGCACCTTCCAGGCGGTCAAACACCACGCCGCGAACATGCTCGTGGCCGCCGAGACCGCGACGGCCGCAGTGTGGGACGCCGCCCGCGCCGACGACCTGGACAGCGCCGCCTTCGCCGCGGCGGTCGCCGCGGCACTGGCCATCCGCGCGCAGGTGTTCAACGCGCAGAACAACATTCAATTACACGGCGGTATCGGCTTCACCTGGGAGCACGATGCGCACCTGTATCTGCGCCGCGCACGCACCCTGGCCGCGCTGATGGCCGACGGTGCCGACCCGCTCGTCGACATCGTCGACGCGCAGCGCTGCGGACAGGCGCACGGGGCGTCGTTCACCCTGCCCGCGGAAGCCGAGGAGTACCGCAGCCAGGCCCGCGATGCCGCCGCCAAGGTCCGGTCGCTGCCCGCCGAGCAGCAGCGCGACTTCCTCGTCGACTCCGGATACCTGGTCCCGCACTGGCCGAAGCCGTGGGGCCGTGGGGCGAACGTGCTCGAACAACTCGTCATCGAGGAGGAATTCGACGACGTCGAGCGCGTCGACATGGGTATCACCGGCTGGGTCGCACTGACGATCGCCCAGGCCGGCAGCGACGACCAGCGTGAACGCTGGGTCGAACCGGTGCTGCGCGGACAGAGCATGTGGTGTCAGCTGTTCTCCGAACCCGGCGCCGGATCCGACGCCGCCGCCGTGCGCACGTCGGCGAAGAAGGTCGACGGCGGCTGGCGGGTGACCGGCCAGAAGGTGTGGACCAGCCTCGCGCACATGTGCCAGTGGGGGCTGGCGACCGTGCGCACCGATCCGGACGCCCCGAAGCACGCCGGGGTGACCATGATGGCGATCGACATGACCGCCGACGGTGTCACGGTCAACCCGTTGCGCGGCCTCACCGGCACCGCCCACTTCAACGAAGTGTTCTTCGACGACGTGTTCGTGCCCGACTCCGACGTGGTCGGCGACGTGAACAAGGGCTGGCTGGTCGCGCGGGCCACCCTCGGCAACGAGCGCATCTCGATCGGGGGTGGCTCCGGCGGCGCCTCCGGCACCACGCCCGCCCACCTCGTCAAGCTGCTCGACGACGCCCCCGACCCGCAACGCTACGTCCGGCGCGCCGGTGAGGTGATCGCCGAGATCCACTCGCTCAAGCTGCTGAACCTGCGCCGCGCGACCCGCGCGATCTCGGGAGCCGAGCCCGGCCCCGAGGGCAACGTCACCAAGCTTCTGGTCGCCGAGTCCGGTCAGCACCTGACCGAGCTGGCGTTCGAGCTGGCAGGCACCGCCGCGGTGACCGGACAGATTCCGCAACTGACGACCAGCTATCTGGGCAACCGGGCGATGACGATCGCGGGCGGCACCTCCGAGATCACCCGCAACACGATCGCCGAACGGATCCTCGGTCTGCCACGAGATCCGCTGCTTCGCTGACGGAGTGCGTTGTCGCGCACGCATACTGATCGGGTGCATGGCATCGACTTCCATCCGGAGCTGCGACGCGCCGCCCGGATGCTGCCCCGACAGATCATCACCCCGGTCACGTTGCCGCTGCTGCGCCGCGCGTCGCGGCTGATGTGGCGCCGCGCCCCGGCCGACGACATCGAGGTGCTGACGCTGTCGTCCGGTGTCGGGGTTCGGCTCTTCCGCCCGGCCGGCGACGCCGGGACCACCCCTGCGCTGCTGTGGATCCACGGGGGCGGCTACGTCATCGGTGACGCCGCCCAGGACGACGTGCTGTGCCGGCGGTTCGCGCGCGAACTCGGCGCGACCGTCGCGTCGGTCGACTACCGGCTGGCACCGGACTTTCCGTATCCGGTTCCGCTGGAAGACTGCTACGAGGCGTTGAAGTGGCTGGCCGCGCTGCCCGCAGTGGACCCGTCGCGGATCGCGATCGGCGGGGCCAGCGCGGGCGGCGGGCTGGCCGCGGCACTGGCGCTGCTGGCCCGCGACCGCGGCGAGATCCCGCTGGCAGCACAGCTTCTGGTGTACCCGATGATCGACGACCGCACCGTGTTACGTGGCGGGCTGGACAACCCGGGGCACCGGCTGTGGAACCAGGCCAGCAACCGGTTCGGCTGGCGCTCCTATCTCGGCGACGCCGATCCCGACGTCGCGGTGCCCGCGCGGCGTGGGGACCTCGCCGGGTTACCACCGGCGTGGATCGGTGTCGGCACCCTGGATCTGTTCCACGACGAGGACCTCGCCTACGCCGAGCGGTTACGTGCGGCGGGAGTGCCGTGTGAGGTGGAGGTGGTGCAGGGCGCGTTCCACGGCTTCGACGGCATCGCACCGAAAGCCGAAGTGTCGCTGGCGTTCTTCCGCAGCCAATGCGCACTGCTGCGGACGGCGTTCGCGCCCGCGGCAGCCTAGCGCTCGTAGGCGACCTCGCCGCCGATCACGGTCGCGGCGACCGCGCCGGCGTCGAGGTCGGCCAGTGTCTCGTCCGGCGGGGTTTCCAGCACCACCAGGTTGCCCGGCCTCCCCTGGGCGACGGCCGCCGGTGCGCCCGGCCTGCGGCTCACGAACAGCGCCAATGCCGTTGCCGCGCCGATTCGTTCGTCGGGGCCCAGCACGTCGCCGGATCGGGTGCGACGGTTCACGGCGGCACGCATCGCCGCCCACGGGTCGGCGTCGCCGAACGGTGCGTCGGTGGACAGCGCGACGGGCACCCCGGCACGCAGCAGTGTGGCCAGCCGCCACAGCTCATGGTGTTCGGCCGCAGGGACGTCGACGAGGTACTGGTCGCCGCGCTCGGCGACGAAGTTCGGCTGGGTCACCACCGCGACCCCGCTCTGCGCGAGATCGCCGATGCTGTCGTCGGGCACCACCGCGGCGTGCTCGATGCGGTCGAGGGGGTGCCGGCCCGCCGCCCCGAATGCCGCCAGCCCGACCACCAACTGGGCGGCGGTGACACAGTGCAGCGCCGCCGGGACACCGACCGAATGGGTGTGGCGGATCCAGCGGGTCAGCGCGTCGAGGTCCAGATCGTCGTCGTGCAGGATCCGTTTCCCCGGCGCCAGGGCGCGCACCGTCTGCGGTAGCCGCTCGTGCAAGTCGGTGATGTCGCCCGCACCGAGATCCGGTGTCGCGTCGGTGACGTCGGTGACGCCGTACCGGGTGAGCCGTGCGGCGAGCCCGTCGAGGTCCGGATCGGTGTGCGGCAGAGCCCAACTCGGGTCGTCGCTGCGCAGAATCCCGTCCCGGTGGCCGGGTGCTCCGATCCGGTGCAGGCCGGCGGTGTTGAGGGTCCACTGCACGCCGCTGCGGTGCTGGACGCGGACCGGGGTGCCCGCGGTGATCTCGTCGAGGACGTGTCTGTCCAGTGGTCCGGCGACCGAGTCGTGGTAGCCGACGGCACGGATCCAACCGTCGCCGTCGGGGGTGGCGCGGGCGAGAACGTCGGCGAGGCCGTCCTTGCCACGCACGTTCTCGGGCCCGACGCGCACCGAGTGCAGCGCGGCCGCGGCGGCCCGCAGGTGGATGTGCTGGTCGTGCAGCCCGGGCAGCACGGTGCCGCCGGCCGCGTCGAACTCGGCCTCACCGGGCATCGTCCTGAGCCCCTCGCACACCTCGACGATCCTGTCCCCGACCCGGATGTCAGTGCGGGTGCCGTCGATCAGCACTGCGCGGCGGATCAGCACGGTGCCGCCGACCGGTCGCCGACCATGCGGTCCACATCCTCGGTGTCGGCACCGAGTTCTCGCGCAGAGGCACGGATCAGCGGTGGTGCGGTGCAGACGATGTCGCCACCTCGCCGCAGGTGCGCGTACTCGGCGGCGACGGCGGCCATCGAGATCTCCAGTAGTTCGCCGCCGCCCCGGTTGCGCGCGGCGAGCACCGCCGCGGCGGCATGGATACCGGTCAGCGGGTCGGCGATCGCGTCACCACAGAACTGCGGGTCCTCCACGCTCCCGGTGACCAGGCCACCGGACACCGCGGCGTCGTCACCGAAGGCCACCCAGTCGGCGCGCGCACCGTCGGTGCCGTGGCCGGTGATCCGGATCCAGACCCGGCCGGGGCGCGCCGGGATGTCCGCCGGGCCCAGGCCATGGCGCGCCAGCGCGGCGGGCCGCGACGACTCGATCACCACGTCGGCCGCCGCAAGCAGCCGGCGCAATCCGGCGGGCTCGGTGAAATCCGCGTCATACGAGAGCTTTCCGGCGTTCATCCAGTCGAAGAACTCCGGGGGTCCGTGCCGGGGGCCGTCGGGCCGGGCCCTGCTCTCGACCTTGACGACCGTCGCGCCCGTGTCGGCCAGCAGACGCCCGCACAGCGGCCCCGCCCACATCGTCGACAGGTCGACGACCAGAGGTTCGCACCATCCCGGGGTCGCGCGGCTTCCGCTGCGGCGCACCGTGATCGGCGCCGGGCCGGTTTCCCCGAGCACACCGACGGGAAGCCCGAGCAGCCGCGCCTGCTCGGCGACGGCGATGACCCCGACGTCCGCGGCACGCCTGGCGATCGCGTCCCACGGATCAGCGGCCACCTCGTCAGTCTCGAGCAGGGCGGGTACGGCCTGCAGGTCGTCGGGCCGCGACAGCGTCAGCGCGCACCATCCGTCGGGTCCGCGCAGCAGCCGGGTCGCGCCACCCGCCGAGATCCGGTCGCCGGGCTGCCGGCCGAGCAGCGCGGCGCGGCCGCCGATCAGCGTCGCGGCGTCGGCACGCAACGCGGCCTCGTCGAGCACCCTCTGCGCGCGCGCCGGCACGGCGGCGGGGACGCGCATCGGGCTCACCGCTCCATTGTCGGTGACGGCGGATCAGAACAGGACGCCGGTGAACCGCCAGTCGAGCACCTGGCGGTCAGCACCGTCGTCGGTGGCGAAGACCTTGGAGCGCAGCGCGACAGTTCCGCCGCGGCCGCCGCCGCGGGGCTCGGCGGATTCGACGGTCAGCTCGCTGTAAAGCGTGTCGTCCTCGTGCACCGGGCCGGTGTGATCGCAGGACTCCCACCCGAGCACGGTGACCAGATTCGGCAGCAGCCGCGACGCCTGCGCGAGCGCGAGCCCGATGGTGTGCCCGCCGTACACCAGCCTCTTACCGGCGACTCGCGAATCATGATGGGTGGCAGCAATGTTCAGCGACAGGCGGGCCAGCTCGGGCGCGCTGCTGACCACGTCGGCGGTGCTGCGCAGCACCGCCCCGGCCAGCGCGGGGTCGAAGTGCGGGCCAGGCACCCGGGAGCGGTAGGCGTCGGCGTCCCACTCGGAGACCGGATCCACCGGCGGCGCCGCGTCGCCGATCGCGGACAGGTCGTCGTTGTGCCCGGTCTGCACGTCCTCGCCGCTCAGCGGCAGCATCGCGCACCGGTAGAAGTCCAGCACCAACCGGCCGACCCCGTCGATGGTCGTCATCCGCAGCGCCGCCAGCCCGGTCGGCGCGCGGCCCGGCTTGGCCGAGTTCTGTTTCAGCCCGACGACTTCGGTGCGGGTGTAGAGCGTGTCACCGACGACCGGGAACCGGTGGAAGGTCAGCCCGCGATAGAACAGGTTGGCCTTCACCCGCTGCGTCACCAGCGTGGACTGCCCGATCGCGACGTCGCACACCAGTGCCGGATGCGCGAGCGGGGCCGTCGCCCCCGTCACCGCGAACGACAGCTCGGCGTCGAGCGGCAGCCGCAGCCTGTCACCGATGATCGCCTGATGCGCCGCGGCGACCCCTGGGGTCAACGTCATCGACGGCGCCGAGTCGAACACCTGGCCCACGGTCAGATCGTCGAAGAAGGGGCCTCCGGACATTTGGCCGTACAAAGTCACGGTGGGATGCTGGCATCGGTGTGAGGCCGTGTCAATATGGCCGTACAAATACGGATGGGCGGGGAGGGCACTGTGACGGACGGGTTGAACAGCGAAGAGGCCATGCTGGTCGAGACGGTCCGGGCGTTCGTCGATCGCGAGGTCAAACCCACCGTGCGCGACGTCGAACACGCCAACACCTACCCCGAGGCGTGGATCGAGCAGATGAAGCAGATCGGCATCTACGGTCTCGCGATCCCGGAGTCCTACGGCGGCACGCCGGTGTCGACCCGCTGCTATGTGCTGGTCACCCAGGAGTTGGCCCGGGGCTGGATGAGCCTGGCCGGAGCGATGGGCGGGCACACCGTGGTGGCCAAACTGCTGACACTGTTCGGCACCGAGGACCAGAAGCAGCGCCACCTCCCCGCGATGGCCACCGGTGCGATTCGCGCGACGATGGCCCTGACCGAACCCGGCGGCGGTTCCGACCTGCAGGCGATGGGCACCGTCGCCCGCCGCGACGGGGATGATCTGGTGATCTTCGGGGCGAAGACGTGGATCTCCAACGCCCGCCGCTCGGGGCTGATCGCGCTGCTGTGCAAGACCGATCCCGACGCCACCCCGAAGCACAAGGGCATCTCGGTCGTGCTGGTCGAGAACCCGACCCCGGGGCTGACGGTGTCGCGGGATCTTCCCAAGCTCGGCTACAAGGGCGTCGAGTCCTGCGAGTTGTCGTTCGACGGGTGCCGGGTGCCGGCCACCGCGATCCTCGGCGGCACGCCGGGTGAAGGCTTCTCTCAGATGATGAAAGGGCTTGAGACCGGCCGTATCCAGGTCGCGTCTCGTGCTCTCGGGGTCGCGTCGGCCGCCCTGGAGGACGCGCTGGCGTATGCGCAGGACCGGGAGAGCTTCGGCCAGCCGATCTGGAAGCACCAGGCCGTCGGGCATTATCTCGCCGATATGGCGACCAAACTCACCGCCGCACGACAGTTGACGCTCTACGCCGCCGACCGCTACGACAGCGGTGCGCGCGCCGACATGGAGGCGGGCATGGCCAAGCTTTTCGCATCCGAGGCCGCGATGGAGATCGCACTGAACGCGGTCCGAATCCATGGCGGCTACGGCTATTCCACCGAGTACGATGTCGAACGCTACTTCCGGGATGCGCCGCTGATGATCGTCGGCGAGGGCACCAACGAGATCCAGCGCAACGTCATCGCCGGACAGTTGGTGGCCCGGGGCGGTATCTGATGCCCCCGGCCTATCAGGTTCTGCGCGAGCGCCTCCGCGAGGAGATCGCGGCCGGGCGCTATCCCGACGGCATCCGGCTGCCCACCGAGTCCGAACTCGTAACGAGGTACGGACTTTCACGCCAGACGGTACGGCGGGCATTCCAAGATCTGGTCGCCGATGGCACCGTCTTCCGGGTGCCGGGACGGGGGAGCTACGCCAGCGAGCACGGCCGCCGTTACCTGCGACAGCTCGGTTCCATCGAGGACCTGATGAGCTTGTCCGACGACACCACGATGGAGGTGCTCGACGGTCTGCACCGCCGCGTCGACATCGACGCGGCCAGTCGGCTGCGCCTCGACGGCGACGTCGTGTACACGGTGGTGTTCCGGCGGCTGCACGACGGTGTGGCGTTCGGACACACGACGATTCACCTGCCTCCTGCGGTGGCCGCCGCGGTACTGGACTCCCCCGACCTGGCGTCCGGCGCCGTCAGCACGCACACCGTGATAGGCCTGCTCGAACCGCACCTGCAACACCCGATCGCCGAAGCCGCGCAGTCGATCACGGTGACCGCGGCCGACCCGGCCGCGGCAGCCGCGGTCGGATGCGGGCCCGGCCATCCGATGCTGCGGGTGGACCGGCTCTACGCCGACGAGCAGGGCCGCCCGGTCGAGTTGGCGGTCAGCCAGTTCCTGCCCGAGCAGTACACCTACCGCGTCACGCTGCGCCGGTCGAGTTAGTTGGCGGATCGGGCGCGCTTTACGACGCCTGGCGTCGTTTTGCGCGCCCGATTCACCCGAGCTCGTCGACGAGACGCCACCGCAGCGCCGTCGCGGCATCGATCGACCGGCCCGACAACACCAGATACGCGGTGCGCCAACGTCCGATCCGCCTGGTGATGCTCACCGTGCCGCCGGCGCCCGGGATCAGACCAAGCGCCAACTCGGGCAACCCGAGTACCGCATCGGGGTGACACGACACGGTCCCGCAGAACGCCGCCATCTCC
This sequence comes from Mycolicibacterium parafortuitum, assembly GCF_010725485.1. Lineage (NCBI taxonomy): Bacteria > Bacillati > Actinomycetota > Actinomycetes > Mycobacteriales > Mycobacteriaceae > Mycobacterium > Mycolicibacterium parafortuitum. The sequence goes on from NZ_AP022598.1 coordinate 1,155,238, forward strand.
AACCCACTGCCCTGCACCTGACCGTGGATCTGCGCGCGGCATCTGCCCCCCAACCGCGCGGTGATCTCGTCGAGCACGAGGGCGGGGCTGTGCCGGGTGCGGGCGAGGTGCGCACTGGCCGGGTCGGCGAACGTGCCGAACTCCGCGAGATCCCCACCACTGCAGAAGGACGGCCCGTTGCCGGCCAGCACCACCTCGGTCACCGACGGATCGAGCCGGGCCACCTCCAGCGCCTCCAGCAGCGCCGCCCTCGCGTCGGTGGAGAACGCGTTGTGCCGCTGCGGCCGGTTGAACCGGATCGTCAGCCGATCGCCGTCACGTTCGGCGACAACGGGATTCGGGATCACGGGGACCTGCTTGGGTCCGCGTTCGGAGAGCCAGCGCGCGAACTCCGGCCCGGACTGCAGCGTCGAGTACGCCAGCGATTCGGTGACCACCCCGGTGAAGGTCGCACCGCACGGGTCGAACGCCCGCAGTACGTCGTCGCAGACCGCGGCCGCCTGCGGCCAGCGTGCGCAGCGCTCGGTCAGCTCGGCGAGCGCGTCGGGCACGGAACCCACCGTGACCGCGCGCCGGTCGTCGGTCGCGGCCTCGGTCAGCGTGAATGTCGCTTCGTCGGTGGGTGTTTGGAGACCGACGACGATCCCGCCGGCGAGCTCGACCAGATTGCTCACGAGTACTTCTTGATGAGCTCCTGCTTGTACAGCTTGCCGGTGTCGGTGCGGGGCAGCTGCGCCTCGAACGACAGCGACCGCGGACACTTGTAGTGCGCCAGGCGATCCCGCAGCCAGGCGATGAGCTCGTCGGCGAACTCTTCGGTGGCGTCGGCCGGGTCGACGGTCTGTACGACGGCCTTGACCTGCTGGCCCATCTCGTCGTCCGGCACGCCGAACACGGCCGCGTCCATCACCTTCGGGTGCGTCACCAGCAGGTTCTCGGCTTCCTGCGGGTAGATGTTCACCCCACCGGAGATTATCATGTGGTGCCTACGGTCGGTCAGGTACAGGAAGCCCTCGTCGTCGAGATAGCCGATGTCCCCCACCGTCTTCCAGCCCTTCGGGTGGCGGGACGACTTGGTCTTGTCGGGGTCGTTGAGGTACTCGAAGTCGTAGCCGCCCTCGAAGTAGATCTCACCGGCCTGCCCGGGCGGCAGCTCCTCGCCGTCCTCGCCGACGATGTGGATCACGCCGGTCAGCGGCTTGCCGACCGAACCGGGATGCTCCAGCCACTGTTCGGCGGTGATCAGCGTCGAACCGTGCGCTTCCGAGGATGCGTAGTACTCATCGACGATCGGTCCCCACCAGTCGATCATCTGCTTCTTGACCTCGACCGGGCACGGCGCGGCCGCGTGCATGACGCGCTCCAGGCTCGACACGTCGTACTTTTCCCGGATCTCCTCAGGCAGCTTCAACATGCGGGTGAACATCACCGGCACGAACTGCCCGTGCGTGACCTTGTGCTTCTGGATCGCGTCGAGCGCGCCCTCGGCGTCGAACTTCTCCATGATGACCGTGGTGATGCCCCCGGCCTGGGTCTGCATCGACCACACCGACGGCGCGGTGTGGTACAGCGGCGCGGGGCTCAGGTACACCGCGTCGGGATGCATCCAGAACGACACCAGCATGGCCATCATGCCCGGCACCTCGGCCGGCGGCAGGTGCGGCAGTTCGCGTTTGATGCCCTTCGGGCGGCCGGTGGTGCCCGACGAGTACTGCAGCAGGTCGCCGTCGATCTCGTCGGCGATCGGTGTGTCCGGCTTGTCGGCCACGCACTCGGGGTAGCTCTGCCAGCCCTCCAGCTCTCCGCCGGCGACCAGCCGCAGCGGAGGGAGACCGTTGGGCAGTTCGGCTTCGAGACCGGCGAGGGTGTCGGCGAGCTTGGCCGAGCCGACGATCGCCTTGGCGCCGCAGTTGTCGACGATGTAGGCGACCTCGGCGGCGGTGAGGTGGGTGTTGATCGGGACGTAGTACAGCCCGGCGCGGCGCGCGGCCCACATCACGGCGTGGAAGTGCTCGCTGTTCTCCATCAGCAGCGCCACGGCGTCACCCTCGACGAGTCCCGCGTCGCGGAACAGGTGCGCCAACCGGTTGGCCCTGGCTTCGAGCTCTCCGAACGTCACCACCGTCCCGGACGGATACATGATGACGGCGGGCTTGTCGGGCGTGGCGACGGCAGTGTCACGGATCTGCATGGGCTGACTTTACTTGGCTCCACTTGACACGTGTCAAGATCCCGACGAACCCCTCAACGCCGGCGCGCCACGAAGTTCCCGTGGAAACCCTGCGGAAGGTGGCTGGTGAGCTGCGCGGTCGCCACCGGCCCGCGACTCGGGTCCGCGGCATCGAGGACGACCAGCCGCGACGTCTGCTGCGCGGCGCGGAACTCGACCGTCAGCAACCAGCCGTCGTCCTCCGCGGTGGCCCCTGGCCGCGGTACGAACACCGGCTCGCAGAAGCTGTTCCCGGGTTCGGTTGAGCTGTAAGTGCGCTCGGTGCGGTCGGTGAGATCGAGCTTGGTGACCGAGTCGTAGAACGCGCACAGCCGCGTCCTGGTGTTGTAGTACGCGTAGCGATGCGGCCGACCCTCGTACGCCGGGTGATGCCGCGGGAATTCACACGAGTTGTCCGACAGCGGCTCGGTGAGCACCCGCCCGGACGCGGTGATCCGGAACCGGGTGAACACCGACGGCGCGTCGTCGAGCGGGCTGGTCTGGAACCGCGCGATGCGTTCCAGCAGGCATGCGTCGCCGTAGGTGATGACGTCGACGACGACGTCACCGCCGTCGTCGAAGGCGTTGCTGAGGTGGAACTGCAGTATCGCGGCGTGGTCGATACGGCGGATCTTGCCGCCGTCGCGGGGCACCAGGATGAACGTGCTGCCCTTCTCGGGGCGATAGCGCAGGGTGTCCCCGATCGGTGCCCGCCCCAGCAGCACCGCCATCGCGTCGGGCAGGATCGGCGAGACCAGGAACACCAGATAGCGCTCGGTGAGCGCGAAATCGTGCACCATCGCCGGATACGGCAGCGGCGTCGACCGGAAGTGCCGCAGACGTCCGGTCCGGTCGGTGTGATAGATCCGCAGGTGCGGCCGCGGTATCAGCTCGACCCCGAAGTTGAACATCGCCCCGCTGCTCGGGCAGAAGCACGGATGCGCGGAAAATGATCCCAGCCAACGCAATTCACCGCCGAAGCGTCGGACCCCGATGGTTTCCAGGGTGTCCGGGTCGATCTCGTGGGGCGGGCCTGCCTCCCACAGCGCGTAGAGGTGCCCGGCATGTTCGACGACGCCGGTGTTGGCCAGGTTCGGCGGAACCCGGCCGATGTTGGCCCGCCAGCCACCCGGTGCGGCGGTCCCCATGTGGGTGACACCCGTGCGGCCCTGGAAGTGCCGGGTGCGCACGTAGCGGTTGCGATAGCGCACCCCGGCACCGTCCGCCCCGCCGCCGATGGTGAACGCCGACAGCATGCCGTCGCCGTCGAACAGGTGGTGCAGCGGCCGGCCGGTGTGGTCCTGCCAGCGTCCAGGGCCGTTGCGATACAACGTCCCGCAGAGCCCGTCGGGCAGGGTTCCGGTGATCTCGTCGACCCGATAGTCGTGCTCGACCAGTTGCGGTTCGCTGGCGCCGAAGCTGAGCAGGTCCTCGAGCGAGAGCGCCGCGAGCCGGCCAAGCGCGCAACGGCGTTCGTCGCCGGACAGGTGGTCGAGGTAGCGGCGCAACGAGGGGAGCGAGGTCAGATCGACCGACGGCGCCACGGACATATCGGTCATCGATTCCCCCGCTTCTGAGACTGATTTCGAAAGTAGTCTCAGTCGGAGCTGATCGTCAACGCCTCTGCGGCGAGTCGGCTGCGGCAAAATGCGGGTGATGCCCTCGACCCGGTCGTTCGACGCGATGGTGACCTCGGCGCTGCAGCTGATCGCACGCAGCGGCGTGGACTCGTTGACGCTGAGCCAGGTCGCGTCGCACGCGCAGGTGTCGCGCGCGACGGCCTACCGGGAGTTCGGCGACAAGGACGGGCTGATCGGGGCGATCGCGCGCCGCGAGATCGAGCTGATGCTCGCCGCGGTGGGCGCCGACATCGATCCCGCCGCCGACCCGCCGCAACTGGTCGCCTCGATCGTCGTCTCGGTGTTGCGCTACCTGCGCGGTCACGACGCGTTCACCTACGTGCGCGACCACGAGCCGCAATGGCTGCTCAACGCCGTGCTCGCGGTCGGCGATTCACGGATGAACCTGGTGCACACCGTCGCGACGGTCGTCGCGCCGGCGGTCGCGGTCGACGCCGCGCACCTGAGGCTGCCGGTGCTGCAGTCGACGGAGGTGATGGTGCGCGCGATCCTGTCGCACAGCCTGATTCCCGACAGCGCGCTGACGGATCAGGAGGTCGGCGAGGCGGTCGCGCACGCCGTCATCGCCGACTGAGCGCGCCCGAAAAGCACACCGCGAGCGGCGTGTCCCTGTGCAGACACGCGCGCTCGCGGTGCGAAGTGCGGTACGAAACCTCCGGGACCTACTGGCCCTCTTCGGCCAGGCGGGTCTTCAGCGCGTCGAACTCGTCCTTGATGCCGGTCGGCAGCTTCTCGCCGACGAACTCGAACCACTCCTCGATCAGCGGCACCTCGGCCTGCCACTCGTCGACCTTGACGGCCAGCGCCTCGTCGACGTCGGCGGGGTCCACGTCCAGACCCTCGAGGTCCAGATCGGCCGCGGTCGGGACGATGCCGATCGGGGTGCTCTTGCCTTCGGCCTTGTGCTCGATGCGCTCGACGGCCCACTTCAGCACGCGGCTGTTCTCACCGAAGCCCGGCCACAGGAACCGGCCGTCGTCGCCACGGCGGAACCAGTTGACGAAGAACACCTTCGGCAGCTTCGACTCGTCGGCGTTCTTGCCGATGTTGATCCAGTGCGCGAAGTAGTCGCCGACGTTGTAGCCGAGGAACGGCAGCATCGCCATCGGATCGCGGCGTACGGTGCCGACCTTGCCCTCGGCGGCGGCGGTCTGCTCGGAGCCAAGGGTGGCGCCGATGAACACGCCGTGCTGCCAGTCGCGGGCCTCGGTGATCAGCGGGACGGTGGTCTTGCGGCGGCCGCCGAACAGGATCGCCGAGATCGGCACACCCTGCGGGTCGTCCCACTCCGGGGCCAGCGTGGGGCACTGCGAGATCGGGGTGCAGTAGCGCGAGTTCGGGTGCGCCGCTTTGGTTTCCGTCTCACGCAGGATCCAGTCGTTGCCCTTCCAGTCGATCAGGTGATCGGGCTCGCCCTCCAGGCCCTCCCACCACACGTCGCCGTCGTCGGTCTTGGCGACGTTGGTGAAGACGGTGTTGCCTGCGGCGATCGTCTTCATCGCGTTCGGGTTGGAGTCCCAGTTGGTGCCGGGCGCGACGCCGAAGAAGCCGAACTCCGGGTTGGTCGCGTACAGGCGGCCGTCCTTGCCGAAGCGCATCCACGCGATGTCGTCGCCGACGGTCTCCGCGCGCCAACCGGGGATGGTCGGCTGCAGCATCGCGAGGTTGGTCTTACCGCACGCCGACGGGAACGCCGCGGCGATGTAGTACGCCTTGTTCTCCGGGCTGATCAGCTTCAGGATCAGCATGTGCTCGGCGAGCCAGCCCTCGTCGTGGGCCATCGCCGAGGCGATGCGCAGCGAGTAGCACTTCTTGCCCAGCAGCGCGTTGCCGCCGTAGCCCGAGCCGTAGCTCCAGATCTCGCGGGTCTCCGGGAAGTGGGTGATGTACTTCGTGTCGTTGCACGGCCACGGCACATCCTTCTCGCCGGGCTCCAGCGGCGCGCCGATCGAGTGCAGCGCCTTGACGAAGAAGCCGTCGTCGCCGATCTTCTCCAGCGCCGCCGAGCCCATCCGGGTCATGGTGCGCATCGACACGACGACGTACTCCGAGTCGGTGATCTCGACACCGAGCTTGGGATCCTCGGCGTCCAGCGGACCCATGCAGAACGGCACCACCCACAGGGTGCGGCCGCGCATCGAACCGCGGTACAGATCGGTCATGATGCCGCGCATCTCGGCCGGGTCCATCCAGTTGTTGGTCGGGCCGGCGTCGATCTCACGCTCGGAGCAGATGTAGGTGCGCGATTCGACGCGCGCGACGTCGGACGGGTCGGACAGCGCGAGGTAGGAGTTCGGCTGCTTCTCCGGGTTCAGCTTCTGGAAGGTGCCGGCCTCGACGAGCTGCTCGCAGAGCCGGTTGTATTCCTCCTCGGAGCCGTCGGCCCACGCGACCCGGTCGGGCTGGGTCAGCTCGGCGACTTCGCGAACCCACGCGAGGAGACCCTCATGCTTGGTCGGTGCGGAATCCAGTCCCGGGATGGTCGCTGCGGTCATGCTGTGTTGTCTCCCCTGCATCTGCTGAGCGATCGGTCTGCCGGGCACGGGCGCCAAGGGTCGGCGCCTTGGCCCAAATGTTCGGCAGCCGCGGCCGTCACTATCCAATGAGGTTAACGCGGGTCACATACCCGCGGGAATTCAGGACTATGTCCAATCACTCACAGGAACGATTCAGATGACGCTCACCGGGTGGTCTACCGCCCGGTAACTTCCGCGGGCGGGTCCGCGGGCCGCGTGAGCTGGCGAAGTTCGGCCTCGACGGCGGCGATCCGGCGCCCGATTTCCCGGTCCGCGGAGGTCTCAGCGACGGCCGCGGTTTCGGCGGCCAGCAGCCCGGTCCCGATCCGCTCCTCGGCCGCGGCGCGCACCGCCGCGGCGACCTCGCCGGCCCATCCCGCCAGCACCGCCCGGTCGTGCAGCAGAGTCCGGGCCCGCACCACCCACGTCGTGGTCGCCAACCCGACGGCGGCACCGGCCCCCAGCGCCGCCGCGGTCAGCCCCGGTGCCAGCCCTGCCACGAACCGGGTGACCACCAGCGCGACCCCGAGACCGAACCCGGCGCCCAGCACCGCGGTCAGTCGGCGCTCCAGCCGCCACGGCTGCGTGGGCGGTTCCCCGAGGTCGAGTTCGGGATCCCCGGCAGACGGCAACTGCCGGGTGTGCGCGGCGATGTCGGCGTCGACGCCGGCGAGGACGTCCGCGCAGCGGTGCCGCGCCCGGGCCGGGAACCGCGCCAGCGCGCTTCGGTCGGCCGCGGCCGCGTCGTGCAGGAGTTCGGTGCGCAGCGCCGCGCACCGGCGCCGGGCGGCGTGGGTCAGGGCCAGCCGGGCCTGCTGGGCGTCGCGGCGCCGCGCGGCCGCCTCGTCGAGGCGTGCCTGTCTGCGCCTGCGCACCAGCCGGTCGCGTTCCTCACCGAGCCGGCCCAGGCGCGTCTGGGCAGCCAACCGCACCGCACGGGCGTGCCGTTCCGGGTCGGCCAGTGCCACGTCGAGCGCGGCGAGCACGTCGTCGACCTGGGGCGATCCGAGCCGTGGCGCTGCCGCGGCACCGACCCAGGGCACCCCCGCGAGCCGTACCGACCACCGTCGCACGGCGGCCAGGTTGGCGTCACGCACCCGCCGCCAGTCCCGGTGGTCGTCGATCTTGGCCAGCACCGGGATCGTCACCGGCGCCTGGGCGGCGACGAGATCGGCCAGCGCACAATCGGATTCGGTCATCGGCGCGACGGCGGAGACGACGAACAGCACCGCGGCCGGACAATCCTGCGGCTCCGGGTGCTCGATGAACCGGTAGGCCGAGGCCGGGCGGTTCAGAGCGGCCACCATCGCGCTGACCCCGGCCCGTGGCGGCCCGGCCACCACGACCAGCGCGCTCACCGGGACCTCGCCAGCAGGCGCAGCGAACCGCGGCTGACGTCGGCGGCGCCGCGGCGGTACAGCGCTGCCAGCGGGCCGTCGGCGTAGCGGCGCCATCGCAGCGCGCGCCGCAGATGGGCGTCGGGGTCGTCGCCCCGGTCGATGCGCAGACCGCAGCTCTCCAGGTGATCGACCGCGGCGGCCATCACCGCGACGACGACGGCGTCGGACACCAGGAACGCGCCGAGTTCGTCGTCGCGGGTCTCGATCGCCTCCCGGGTCAGCTCGGTGACCACGGCGCACACCCGGCGGTAGCCGACCTCCGGGGCGAACCCGGCCAGCGCGGCGACCACCTCGCCGCTGCGGCTGAGGGTCCGCAGTGCGGCCTCGACGTCGACCGGGGTTGCGCCGTCGGCCACCGCGAGGACGGCACGAGCGGTGCCGTAGCGGTCCAGCCGGGTGAGCAGCCGCTGCCGCACCTGCGCGGGCACCGGATGCTCGCCGGTGACGAACGCGTCCACCGACGACAGGTCGGCCGGTGTCGCCGCGAGCGCACGCAGCGCCGCGAACAGCTCGTCGTCGATGTCCGCCCCGGCCAGCAGCGCGACCATCGGCACCACGGGACGGCCCAGCGCCGCGGCGAGCCGGGCCGCGGTGCGATCGGCCTCGGCAGGCGGCCCGCCCGGCACCCGGCCCGCCAGGTCGGCCTTGTTCAGCACGACCAGCGCCGGCCCGTCCGTCGCGAGCAGCGCCCGGTCCTCGGGTTTGACCGCTTCGGCGACCACGACGACCCGCACGTCGGCGCGCGCCGAATCGGCCACGACCGGCAGCCCCGCCGCGGCCAGCGCCGCCGCCACCGCGTGCCGTCCGGTGCCCGGACGGCCGCGGACCTCGACCGTCAGCGGCGCGCGCACCCGTTCGGCGGCCGCCGCCACCGCGCGGCGCTGCGTGCGCTCGGCGTACTCCGTGAGTACATCGGTGAAAATCGGCATGTCCCGCTCCCCGGGTCGGCACGGCGTCCTCACCGAAATCGTGGCACCGGCCGGAGGTGGCCGACGACACATCTTTTTGCCGATCGGCAGGTGGGGTACTTGCATGTACCAGGAGAAGGCAACTGTTGGGTATCAATCTGTAACACGATGCGGGGAGCATGCTCTTGATGAGCGACCATGGACGGATGGATTCGACGGGTTCTGAGGTCGCCGCGTCCGTGGCGCCGGAGCCCGACCGATCCGACAGGGAAGCCGCGCACCCCCATTTCCACCGACGGGTGACCAGCTTCCGCGCCCGCCGCTCCTCCATCTCGGACAACCAGCAGGCGGTCTGGGACCGGCTGTGGCCCCAGCTGGGCACCGAGGCCCGCGACGGCGACGAACCCGCCGGACCGCTCGACACCGATGCCTGGTTCGGCAGGCACGCCCCGGTGATCCTGGAGATCGGCTGCGGAACCGGCACCTCGACGCTGGCGATGGCCCAGGCCGAACCCGACCTCGACGTCGTCGCGGTCGAGGTCTACCGCAAGGGCTTGGCGCAGCTGCTCAGCGCGATCGACCGCACGGGCACCACCAATATCCGGATGGTCCGCGGCGACGGCGTCGACGTCCTCACCTATATGTTCGGCCCCGCGTCGCTGACCGGGGTGCGGGTGTTCTTCCCCGACCCGTGGCCCAAGGCCCGCCACCACAAGCGGCGGCTGCTGCAGACCGACACCGTCGCGCTGATCGCCGACCGGCTGCGGCCCGGCGGCGTGCTGCACGCCGCCACCGACCACCAGGGTTACGCCGAGCACATCGCCGAGGTCGGCGACGCCGAACCGCGGCTGCGCCGCATCGCGATGGACGACGCGACGGAACCGGGCCGGCTCCCGATGTCGGTGCACCGCCCCGTCACCAAGTACGAACGCAAGGCCCTCGCCGGCCCGGTCGTGACCGAGCTGCTGTGGGAGAGAACGCCGTGAGCATGACCGAGATCCCGTCGGTCACCGAGGTGGTCGACACCGCCGACGACGTCGGGAACACGCCCACCGAAACCGTGGCCCGGGTGCTGCTGGTCTGGGATGCGCCGAACCTGGACATGGGGCTGGGCTCGATCCTCGGCGGCCGCCCCACCGCCGCGCACCGCCCACGCTTCGACGCCCTGGGCCGCTGGTTGCTCTCCCGCACCGCCGACCTGTCCTCCTCCTACGCCGAGCGCGGCCGGTCGGTGTCGCTGGAACCCGAGGCCACGGTGTTCACCAACATCGCCCCCGGCAGCGCGGACGTCGTCCGGCCCTGGGTGGAGGCGCTGCGCAACGTCGGCTTCGCGGTGTTCGCCAAGCCGAAAATCGACGAGGACAGCGACGTCGACAGCGATATGCTGGCCCACATCGCGCTGCGTCACCACGAGGGTCTGGCGGGTCTGATCGTGGCCTCGGCCGATGGTCAGGCGTTCAAACTGCCGCTGGAGGACATCGCCAGAACCGGCGTCGAGGTCCAGGTGCTCGGATTTCGCGAACATGCCAGTTGGGCGTTAGCGTCGGATACCTTGGAGTTCGTCGACCTGGAGGACATCCCTGGTGTCTTCCGGGAACCGCTACCGAGAATCGGACTCGATTCGCTACCCGAGCAGGGCGCATGGCTGCAACCATTCCGGCCGCTGTCGTCGCTACTGGCCTCGCGCGTCTAGACATGACAAGAGTTTCGGTTTCGACGTGCGCGGACCGATGACATGAACTGAAGGAGCTGAACGTGTTCGCCTGGTGGGGTCGAACGGTGTACCAGTACCGATACATAGTGATCGGTGTCATGGTCGCACTGTGCCTGGGCGGCGGCGTCTACGGCATGAGCCTGGGACAGCACGTCACCCAGAGCGGTTTCTACGACGAGGGCAGCCAGTCCGTCCACGCGTCGCTGGTGTCCGACGAGGCCTACGGCCGCGACCGGACCAGCCATGTCGTCGCGATCCTGACGCCGCCGGACGGCGAGAAGGTCGACAACCCGGAGTGGATGAAGAAGGTCACCGGGGAGCTCGACGATCTGGTCGCCGACCACGAGGACCAGGTCGTCAGCTGGGTCGGCTGGCTGCGCGCCCCCGACGCCGACTCGGCGACCGTGCAGCAGATGAAGACCGAGGACCTGTCCAAGACGTTCATCAGCATCCCGCTCAAGGGCGATGACGACGACACGATCCTGAAGAACTACCAGGCCATCGAACCGCAGCTGTCCGAGGTCAACGACGGCCGCATCCAGCTGGCCGGTCTCAACCCGCTCGCCAGTGAGCTGACGGGCACCATCGGCGAGGACCAGAAGCGCGCCGAGGTGGCCGCCATCCCGCTGGTCTGCGTGGTGCTGTTCTTCGTCTTCGGCGGCGTGATCGCCGCGGCGCTGCCCGGCATCATCGGCGGCCTGACCATCGCCGGCGCCCTCGGCATCATGCGGCTGTTCGCCGAGTTCATGCCGGTGCACTTCTTCGCCCAGCCGGTGGTCACGCTGATGGGCCTGGGCATCGCGATCGACTACGGCCTGTTCATGGTGAGCCGGTTCCGCGAGGAGCTGGCCGAGGGCTACGACACCGAGGCGGCCGTGCGCCGCGCGGTGATGACCTCGGGCCGCACCGTGATGTTCTCGGCGGTGATCCTGGTGGCGTCCTCGGTGCCGCTGCTGCTGTTCCCGCAGGGCTTCCTGAAGTCCATCACCTACGCGATCATCGCGTCGGTCATGCTCGCGGCGATCCTGTCGATCACCGTGCTGCCTGCCGCCCTGGCCATCCTCGGGCCCCGGGTCGACGCGCTCGGCGTGCGCTGGCTGCTGAAGTTCATCCAGAACCAGGTCGCCTCCGATCCCGCCAACACCCGCACCAACCCGCTGGCGATCGCGTCGATCCCGGCCGGTGTGCTGGTCCCGCCGGCCGGTATCGCGCTGGGACACCTGGCCCGCAAACGCATCAAGACCTCCGGTGAGCAGGGCCTGCCGCTGACGGTGATCGGCCTGACCCTGGGCTACGTCTGCACCCTCGGCGGGCTGGCCGCGGTGATCATCGCGAACAAGGACGCGCTCGGCACCGGCCTGTACTGGGTGCTGCTCGGCGTGGTCATCTTCGTCGCGGTGATCGCCGGTGGCCTCGCGCTGGCACGCTACGTCCCGCTGGCCCGCGGCCCGATCGAGTGGTGGGTCGAGTGGCTGGCCGAGAAGACGCAGAAGACCAAGACGCGCGCCGAGGTCGAGCAGGGCTTCTGGGGCCGGCTGGTCAACGTCGTGATGAAGCGCCCGATCGCGTTCGCCGCGCCGATCCTGATCGGCATGATCCTGCTGGTCATCCCGCTGGGCCAGCTGTCCCTCGGCGGTATCAGCGAGAAGTACCTGCCGCCGGACAACGGGGTGCGCCAGGCGCAGGAGGACTTCGACCGCAGCTTCCCCGGCTTCCGCACCGAACCGCTGACCCTGGTGATCGAGCGCACCGACGGCGAACCCGTCACCGATCAGCAGCTCGCCGAGGTCCGCGCCAAGGCGATGACCGTCAACGGCTTCATCGACCCGGACAACGACCCGTCGAAGATGTGGCAGGAGCGCGCGGTCCAGGAGGGCGGTTCGAAGGATCCGTCGATCCGGGTGATCCAGAACGGCCTGATCAACCGCAATGACGCGTCCCAGAAGATCGACGAGCTGCGCTCCATCCAGCCGCCACGCGGTCTGGAGATCTCGGTGGGCGGCACGCCCGCGCTGGAGCAGGACAGTATCCACAGCCTGTTCGACAAGCTGCCGCTGATGGCGGTGGTGCTGATCGTCACGACGACGATCCTGATGTTCCTCGCGTTCGGCTCGGTGGTGCTGCCGATCAAGGCCGCGCTGATGAGCGCGCTGACGCTCGGCTCGACGATGGGCATCCTGACCTGGATGTTCGTCGACGGGCATGGCTCAGGACTGATGAACTACACACCGCAGCCGCTGATGGCGCCGATGATCGGCCTGATCATCGCGGTGATCTGGGGCCTGTCCACCGACTACGAGGTGTTCCTGGTGTCCCGCATGGTCGAGGCCCGCGAACGCGGCCTGTCGACAGCCGAGGCGATCCGGATCGGCACCGCGACCACGGGCCGCCTGATCACCGGTGCCGCACTGGTGCTCGCCGTGGTGGCCGGCGCGTTCGTGTTCTCCGACCTGGTGATGATGAAGTACCTGGCCTTCGGCCTGCTGATCGCACTGCTGCTGGACGCGACGATCATCCGGATGTTCCTGGTGCCCGCGATCATGAAGCTGCTCGGCGACGACTGCTGGTGGGCGCCGCGCTGGATGAAGCGCCTGCAGGAGCGCATGGGCCTCGGCGAGACCGAGCTGCCCGACGAGCGCAAGCGCCCGGTGGTCCGTGAAGAGCGCGCCGAGCCGGCCGAGGCGCTGGTCGGTGCCGGTGGACCGCCGGTGATGACCGCCGCGCGGGGCCTGCCGCACGACCCGACCCATCCCGCACCCGGACGTCCGGCCCCGGTTCGTCCGCCGGCCACCACGACGCGGATGAACACGCCGGGTTACCCGGTGGACCCGGCGGTTGCGGGGACCACGCGGATCCCGGCCCCGCCGCGACCCCCGGTCGCGCCTCCCCCGCCGCCTCCGCCCGCCGACGAACCGCAGACCACGCGGCTGTCGGTCGCGAAGAACGCGGTACGCAACGCCGTCAGCGGCGCCGCCGCGGCTGCGCGGGGAGCCATGCCGTCCTCGACGCCGCCCGCCTCGACGTCGCAGCCCTCGCCGACGGCGCCGGGTCGCGAGGACCGCGAGATCGAGTCCTGGCTCGGTGATCTGCGTGGCGGCGACAAGCCGGATGCGGCTGCACCACAGCCACAGCCACAGCCGCTGCGCCCGTCGGCCGAGCCGACCCGGGCGATCGGCAACGCCGACGACACGACTCAGTCCGAGGACGACTCCGACGACGCGGCGACCAGGGCTATCCCGGCGCAGCGCCCACCGGACGCCGAGACCGCGACCGAGAAGCTCAACACCCGGCCCGATACCGACGCACCGCCCCGCAGTGGTGACGAGACCACCCGCCGCGGCAGCGGTCCCGGAGTCAGCGCGCAGGATCTGCTGCGCCGCGAAGGCCGGCTGTAGCCGCTTCGCGAGACGGCGGCTATTCGCGCGCCTCGACGTCGTCGGGTTCGGCGTTGACCAGGCCCTCGTCCTCGGCCTCGAACGCCTGCTCCCGGGCGACGGGGTCGTCTGCGAGCAGCACCCGGATCGCGCTGTTCAAGAACGCCAGCACCGGCACGGCCAAGAGTGCACCGACGATCCCGGCCAGCACGCCGCCGCCGGCGATCGCGAGCACGATCGCCAGCGGGTGGATCGCGACGGCGCGGCCCATCACCAGCGGCTGCAGCACGTGGCCTTCCAGTTGCTGCACCGCGATGATCAGCCCGAACGTGATCAGCGCGTAGATCCAGCCCTTCGCGATCAGCGCGACGATGACCGCCAGGAAGCCGGTCACGACGGCGCCGACGAGCGGGATGAACGCGCCCATGAACACCAGCGACGCCAGCGGCAGCGCCAGCGGGACCCCCATGATCGCCAGGCCGACGCCGATACCGATCGCGTCGACGGCGGCCACCAGGAAGGTCGCCCGCACGTAACCGATCAGCGAGCGGAACCCGGCCCGGCCGGCGTCGCGCACCCGGTCGCGGACGTGCACCGGGAAGATCCGGGTGACGAAGCCGAAGATGTTGCGGCCGCCGTGCAGCAGGAAGATCAGCGTGAAGAACACCAGCAGCGCGCCGGTGACGATCTCGGTCAACGTGCCCGCGGTGGACAGCGCCCCGCTGGTCAGCTTCTCCTGGTTGCTCTGCAGCGCTTCGATCGCCGTGTCGCGGGCCTGGTTGATCTGCTGGTCGCTGACCTGCAGCGGCCCGTCGGTGAGCCATCTGCCGACCCCCTCGATGCTGGTCGAGACCTGGCTGACCAGATCGGGCGCGCCCTCGACGAACTGGGTGACGACGAACGCCAACAGCCCGCCGAACAGCGAAAAACCGGTCAGCAGCACGAGCGCCACTGCGCCGCCGCGCGGCGCGCCGCGCCGGTCCAGGAAGTCGACGACGGGCAGCAGCAGCGCCGCGATGATCGTCGCCAGTGCCACCGGCACCACCAGGATCTCCAGCCGCAGCACCACCCACAGCACCGTGACCACCGCAGCGAAGATCACCAGCAGGCGCCACGACCATGCGGCGGCGCGGCGGACGACGGGGCTGACCGACTCGTCGGCGAAAGAGTCAAAGGACGGACGAGCAGACATTCCGGTAGCGTAACGGCGCTGCGCTGCCGCGCCTTGGATCTGCGATTCCTGTGAATCCGCGGCTTACTCTGTAGGGCGTGTCACAGGACGTGCCGGCGAGCGACACCCAGGCCGCGACGGCCGGGGCGCAGCGGACCCGCGGCAAGTACTGGTGGGTGCGCTGGGCCGTCATCGCGGTGGCCGTGATCGTGTTGGCCGTCGAGCTGGCACTGGTGCGCGATCAGCTGGCCCAGGCCTGGACGAGCATGCTGTCGGCGAACTGGGTGTGGCTGCTGGCCGCCGCGGTCGCGGCGATGGCCTCGATGCACAGCTTCGCCCAGATCCAGCGCACTCTGCTGCGGTCGGCCGGGGTGCGGGTGCACCAGTGGCGCTCGGAGGCGGCGTTCTACGCGGGCAACGCCGTGTCCACCACGCTGCCGGGCGGCCCGGTACTGTCCGCTACGTTCCTTTACCGCCAGCAGAGACTCTGGGGCGCAACACCTTTGGTGGCTTCCTGGCAGCTGGTGATGTCGGGTGTGCTGCAAGTGCTCGGGCTGGCGCTGCTCGGTTTGGGCGGGGCCTTCCTGCTGGGCGCCAGCAAGAACCCGATGTCGCTGATCTTCTCCCTCGGCGGATTCATCGCGCTGCTGCTACTCGCGCAGGCGGTGGTCAGCCGGCCCGAACTGATCGACGGGATCGGCGCGCGGGTGCTGGGTTGGTTCAATGCGGTGCGCGGCAAGCCCGCAGGCACCGGGCTGGCGAAGTGGCGCGAGATCCTGGCCCAGCTGGAGTCGGTGCAGCTCGGCCGCCGGGACCTCGGGGAGGCCTTCGGCTGGTCGGTGTTCAACTGGGTCGCCGACGTGGCCTGCCTGCTGTTCGCGTGCTACGCCAGCGGCGGGCATCCGTCGCTGGCCGGCGTCACCGTCGCCTACGCGGCGGCCCGCGCGGTCGGGTCGATCCCGCTGATGCCGGGCGGGCTGCTCGTCGTCGAGGCGGTACTGGTGCCCGGCCTGGTCTCCAGCGGTATGCCGCTGGCCGCCGCGATCTCGGCGATGCTCATCTACCGGCTGATCAGCTGGATCTTCATCTCCGCGATCGGCTGGGTGGTGTTCTTCTTCATGTTCCGCACCGAGGGCCGGCTGGACCCGGACTCCACCGGCGACATCCCCGAGGAGGCGGCGCAGCCCCCGCAATTCCACCCGCCGGACGATCCGGACCATCCACGAAAGTAGTTGCGCCACATGAAGGTACCTGCCCTTCTCGCCGTCGCCGCAGTATCGGTGCTCGCTGCCGGCTGTTCGTCGGCGCCGGAGACCACCACCGCCGCCACCAGCATGGCGGCACCGGCGAACGGCCCGGTCCCTCCACCCCCGTCCGCGGTGCCGCCGCCGGGACCGTCGACGGCCACCCCGGTGGTGGGGAGGGTGCTGGCCGCACCGATCCCGGTGCGGGCCAGCGACGGCAAGACCCACCTGGCCTACGAGTTGCAGCTGACCAACACCCTTTCCCAGGACGTCACGCTGACCTCGGTCGACGTCCGCGCCGGGGACCGCACACTGCTTCGGCTGCCCGGTGACCGCCTCGCCTACTGGACCCGTGTCCTCGGAAACCCCGACCCGGCAACGGTCATCGGTCCCGCACAGACCGCGACCGTGGTTCTGGATGTCGCGCTGCCACCGGACGAGGCGGTGCCCGAACAGTTGATCCATGCCGTGGGCATCACCGTGCCCGAGCCGATGCTGCCGCTGTTCCCTGCGGCGATGACCGCCGACATCGCCCCCGTCGCCGTGCAGACCCGCAAGCCGGTGACCATCTCCCCGCCCCTGGCCGGGCCGAACTGGCTGGACGCCAACAGCTGCTGCGATATGACGGCGCACCGGTCGGCACTGAACCCGATCAACGGTCAGATCTGGGCCGCAGAGCGTTTCGGGATCGACTACCTGCAGATCGGCCCGGATGGCCGGTTGTTCACCGGGGCCGAGGACAACGTCGAGAGCTACCCGTTCTACGGCAGCGAGATCCTGGCCGTCGGCGACGGTCCGGTGGTGGACGTCCAGGACGGGCTGCCCGAGCAGATCCCCGGCGTGACACCGACGGGGCTGGCCCTGAACGAGTACGGCGGCAACTACGTCGTCCAGGATCTCGGCGACGGCAACTACGCGTTCTACGCGCACATGCAGACCGGATCGGTGCGGGTCAAGCCGGGTGAACAGCTCACCGCCCGGCAGGTGATCGGCTCGCTGGGTAACAGTGGCAACAGCGATGCGCCGCACCTGCATTTCCACGTGATGGACTCTCCGGACCCGTTGGGCTCCAACGGGCTGCCGTTCGTCTTCACCGAGTACTCACTGGACTCGCGGGTGACCTCCGACGTCGCCGTCGAGGGCTTGCTGGCCGGTGACGCGGCGGAGCTTGAGCCGGGCTTCGCGCCGCGTGACGAAAAGGGCACCAGCCCACTGGTTTACGATGTGATGACCTATGCCGAACGATGATCTCCCCGACCGGGGCCTGGTACTGAAGGCGCTTGCCGCCGACCTCGTGTGCGTCGTGGTGTTCTGCACGATCGGGCGGCGCAGTCACGCCGAAGGGCTGAGCCTGGCCG
Source organism: Mycolicibacterium parafortuitum (assembly GCF_010725485.1). Taxonomy (NCBI): domain Bacteria; kingdom Bacillati; phylum Actinomycetota; class Actinomycetes; order Mycobacteriales; family Mycobacteriaceae; genus Mycobacterium; species Mycolicibacterium parafortuitum. Next base: position 1,172,772 of record NZ_AP022598.1, read on the forward strand.
GGATCGCCGAGACCGCATGGCCGTTCGTGACCGGGGCCGGTGCCGGCTGGCTGCTGGCCCGTGCGTGGCAACGGCCGACGGCACTGGTGCCGACGGGGCTGATCGTGTGGGCGGCGACGGTGATCGTCGGGATGCTGCTGCGCAAGCTGACCTCGCAAGGCACCGCGCCGAGCTTCATCGTCGTCGCGTCGCTGACGACGGCGGCGCTGCTGCTCGGCTGGCGCGGCGCGGCGCGGGCGCTGGCGCGCCGGTCGACGACCCGGTCATGACATCCCGGTCACGGTACTGAATCGTCGCGTGCGACAGGCGAAGTCGAGATCGTCAGCGTCGCCCGCAGGCCGCCGAGCGGACCGTCGCTGAGCGCGATCGTGCCGCCGTGCAGCGCGGCCTGCTGAGCGACCAGCGCCAGGCCGAGCCCGGAACCGCCCGGCGCGGCGGTGCTGCCGCGGGAGAACCTGCCGAGCACCGCCTGGTGTTCTGCGGCGGGCAGCCCCTGGCCGTTGTCGTCGACGACGATGGTGATGTCGGACTGGTCCCGGCGGCCCGCGAGCACGATGTGCGATGCGGTGCCGTGGGTGACGGCGTTGCGCACCAGGTTGTCCACGGCCAGCCGTAGCCCGGTCGGCCAGCCCAGCACGGTCCCGAGGTCGTCGGCGGCCTCGATGTCGATGCGGACGTCCCGGTTGACCCGCATGTTCTCCCGCGCCACCCGCTCGAGCAGATCGGCGATGTCGATGACCTCGCGGTCCTCGGCCTGGGCGAGCTCGCCGGATGCGAGCTGGCCCAGCGCGGTGATGATGCTCTCGACGCGGCGCTGTGCGCGGGCCAGGTCGCCGACGACCTCGGCGCGTTCGTCCTCGGGCAGGTCGTGGATGCGCAGGGTGTCCAGATCGGCGCGCATCGCCGTCAGTGGGGTGCGCAGTTCGTGGGCGGCGGTGGCGGCGAAGTCCTGCGCGGCCTGCAGTGAGCTGGTGGTGACGCGCTGGGCGGCGGCGAGCCGGTCGAGCATCGCGCTCATCGCCTCCGACAGGTCCTCGGCCTCGCGCACCCCGCGCACCGCCGGGATCTTCTCGGCGCCGTCGCCGAGCCGCTTGGTGTGTTCGGTCAGCCTGCGCAGCGGCCGGATCGCCGGACCGGCCAGCAGCCAGCCCAACACGCCGGCGATCAGCACCGTGACGACCCCGACGCCGATGTAGAGCGGGATCCGCGCCCGGCTCAGCAGGATGCTGTCGGCGCGGATCCCGACGGACATCAACACCCCGCCCTCGTCGGCGACCGGGATGGTCCGCACCCGGTACTCGACGCCATTGACGACGACGGTGTCGGTGCCGGGCGGCAGCGGCGGCAGCTGGAAGCCGCGCTGGAACACCACCTGCCCCGAGGACCGGGACCGGCCGGTCTGCAGCACCCCGCGCCGAGGATCGGTCAGCTGGTCGGGAAACACACTGGCGTCGACGATCGCATCGAGCCGCCGGTCGAGCTGGGCGTCGTCGTTGTTGGCCAGGACCACCGAGGTCAGCAGCGTGAAAGCGGCCACAACGGCCGCGGCGGCCGCCGCGGCGGCGATGGCCACCCGGGTGCGCAGGGAGGCCGAGCTGAGGAACCTCGGGACTCGCGGCACCTCACGATCCTCGCTCGACGCCATGGCCCTTGCAGACCGTGCTCTTGCCGACCGTGCTGCCCTTGCAGACCGTCACGCCTCTTCCCGCAGCACGTACCCGATGCCCCGCACCGTGTGGATGACCCGCGGCAACCCGTCGCGCTCCAGCTTGCGGCGCAGATAGGACACGAACACGTCGGCGACGTTGGTGTCGACGTCGAAGTCGTATCCCCACACCAGCTCCAGCAGGCGCTGGCGGCTGAGGACCACGCCGGCGTTCTCCGCGAGTGCGGCGAGCAGGTCGAATTCGCGTTTGGTCAGCTCGACGCGCTCCCCGGCGACGAACACCAGCCGGCGTGCGGTGTCGATGGTCAGCGACCCGACCGTCATCGTGTCCGACGTCGGATCGGAGTGGTGGGCCCGGCGCAGCAGTGCGTGCAGCCGGGCCACCAACTCGCCGAGGTCGAACGGTTTGGTCAGGTAGTCGTCGGCACCGGCCTCCAGACCGGCGATGCGGTCGTTGACGGTGTCGCGGGCCGACAGCACGCAGATCGGGATGTCGTTGCCCAGCGCGCGCAGCGCGGTCACCACCGCGACGCCGTCGAGCTCCGGCATCTGCACGTCGAGCACCAGCGCATCGTGGGATTCGCTGGACAGCAGCCGCAACGCCTCTTTGCCCGTCGCCGCGACGCGAACGTCGAACCCGGAGTGGCGCAGACCCCGGGCCACCGAGGTCCGCACATCCGGGTCGTCGTCCACCATCAGGACCGTCCGGCCCGCGCCGTCCTGGGCGGACGACTCCCCCCACGAGCGGGAGGAGTGTCCACCCTGTCTCGCATCAGCGTCTAGAAACCGGGGCCGTCCGGGTCCTCCGGCGTGAAGCCGCAACGGTGCTTGATGTCGGCCAGCGGCTGGCGCACGCCGCGCAGCTCCGCCTCGATCTGCGGGTTGTCGGCGAGGTACTCGGCGATCTCGGCGTCGAGCTGAGCGCGCGGGGCGCCGTGCAGGCTGGTGAAGAAGTTGTTCACCTCGGGGTGGGTGAACAGGTATGCCGACGTGCCCGCCGAGACACCGGACGCGACACCGGCGAAGTCAGCCGCGGTGCAGTTCGGCGGCGGCGGAGGCGGAGCGGGCTGAGCCGAGGCCGGAGCGGCGCCGAGCACGCCGAACAGCACAGCACCCGTAACCGCACCAGCGCCCAGCGCGCCTGCAACCGCACGGCGCACGATGGGGGCCGAGTTCAACATGGAGGCTCCTTCTTCAGGGTTGACGAGCCGGGACCCATTCCAGTCTCCGACGACGACCATCCTAGGAAGCTAAGCAGAACCAGTACGCACTTTCCTGTCTAGCGGTTAACCAATCGTGAGAAAGTCCGGTTCGCCGGGCGCCGCCGCTACGGCTGCGCCGCCGGCACCGGGGCCTGCGCGGCGGCCTGCACCAGCCCGAACAACTGGGGCAGCGTGACCGGCAGCGTGCAGGTCCGCGACAGCGTCACCAGCGGCTGCTGCAGCCGTTGCAGGTCGGCGGCCACCTTCGGGTTCGCATCGAAGTAGGCCGTCAGCGCCGCGACCGCTTCCGGGCCGCTGGGCTTCTGCGAGATCGCGGTGATCGCGGAGTTGGCCTTCGGGTTGGCCTCCAGATAGTTGCCGGTGTAGGTCGCGACCTCGGCGACGGTCTTGGCGACCTCGCTCGCCGCGCACGGATCCGGCGCGGCACCGGCGGTGGGCGCGGAATCGACACCTGCGATAATTCCGATCAGTGTGAACCCGGCTGCCACGGCCCCCCAACGGGCCGGAAACGGCCGGAAACCGGCGGGTGAATTCATTGCGAACTCCTAACGGTTTGCGAACACGTCACCCGTCTCGCAAACCTGCTGTGATCATTGGCAGAGGATCCCCGACGCCGCCCGCGGCTGTCTGGCCATAGTGCCACCGAGCACGCCGGGGTGACCGGTCACACCGGCGAACCCGCAGGTATTAAGGCTGCATGAGGCATTTCTGGCAGCGCTTCTGAGGACCGCCGACCTACAGAAAGCTGCTGTACGCTTCCGCTACGAAGCGCCCGGGAGAAAGTGGGGAGTTCCGATCCAGCAGTTCATGATGCGCGTGAGCAGCAACCTGCGCAGGTTCCGCTGGGCGGTGTTCGCGGTCTGGCTGCTGCTCCTCGTGCCGTCGATCTACCTGGCGATGAACCAGGCCGGCAATCTGACCGGCGGTGGGTTCGAGGTCGAGGGCTCCCAGTCGCTGTACGTGCAGCAGCAGCTCGAGGCGCAGTTCCCGGATCAGGGCGCGTCCCCGCTGGCGTTGGTGGCGGCACCGCGCCCGGACGCGACGTTCGAAGACATGAACAACGCGGTCGCCCACCTGGAGAGCCTGGCCGCCGAGATCCCCAGCCTCAAGGTCGTCCCGACCCCGCAGCAGCCCCCGCCACAACCCGACCGGCCGTATGTGATCACCCTGCAACTGGACTTCGAGAACACCGGCGCCGTCGACATCGCCAAGCAGCTGCGGGAGAAGGTCGGCGTCGACGGCGAGGAGCCGGGCGAGACGGAGAACGGCAAGGTCCGGCTGTATGTGATCGGGCAGGGCGCGCTCGGCGCCGCCGCGACCGAGGCCACCAAGCACGACATCGCGCAGGCCGAGAAGTGGAACTTCCCGATCGTCCTGGTCATCCTGCTCGCGGTGTTCGGCTCACTGGCCGCCGCGGCGATGCCGCTGCTGCTCGGCGTATGCACGGTGGTCGTGACCATGGGCGTGGTGTTCGTGCTGTCGATGTACACGACGATGTCGGTGTTCGTCACCTCGACGGTGTCGATGTTCGGCATCGCGGTCGCGATCGACTACTCGCTGTTCATCCTGATGCGGTTCCGAGAGGAACTGCGCGCGGGCCGAGAACCCGAGGACGCCGCCGACGCCGCGATGGCCACGTCGGGTCTGGCCGTGGTGCTGTCCGGGTTGACCGTCATCGCGTCGGTCACCGGCATCTACCTGATCAACACCCCGGTGCTGCAGTCGATGGCGACGGGCGCGATCCTCGCGGTCGCGATCGCGGTGTTGACCTCGACGACGCTGACGCCGGCGGTGCTGGCGACGTTCGGCCGCCGGGCCGCCAAGCGTTCGTCGTACCTGCATTGGGGGCGCGGGGCGGAGGCGACGCAGTCGAGGTTCTGGAGCCGCTGGACCGGCTGGGTGATGCGCAGGCCGTGGCTGTCGGCGATCGCAGCGGCGGCGGTGCTGCTGACCTTCGCCGCCCCGGCCTTCTCGATGCTGCTCGGCAACAGCATGCAGCGGCAGTTCGACGCCACCCACGAGATCCGCGGCGGCGTGAACGCGGCCGCGGAGGCACTCGGCCCCGGCGCGCTGGGCCCGATCCGGGTGCTGGTCACGTTCCCCGAAGGCGGTGAGGGCGCGGTGGCCGCCAAGGAGCCGCTGCTGGCCGAGCTGCGCCAGACGATGTCGGAGGCGCCGAACACGGTGTCGGTGACACCCCCGGTGTTCGGCACCGACTACCGCAGCGCGCTGCTGTCGGCGGTGCTGTCGGTCGACCCGGAGGACATGGGCGCCCGCGAGACGATCGACTGGATGCGGGAGAAGCTGCCCCCGGTGGCCGGGGACGCGGCGCGCGTCGACGTCGGCGGACCGACGGCGCTGATCAAGGACTTCGACGACCGGGTGTCGGCGACCCAGCCGCTGGTGTTCCTGTTCGTCGCACTGATCGCGTTCGTGATGCTGCTGGTGTCGATCCGGTCGGTGTTCCTGGCGCTCAAGGGCGTCCTGATGACCGTGCTGTCGGTGGCCGCCGCGTACGGCTCGCTGGTGGTGGTGTTCCAGTGGGGCTGGCTGTCGGACCTCGGCTTCGACCAGATCTCGTCGCTGGACAGCACCATCCCGCCGCTGGTGCTGGCGCTGACGTTCGGCCTGTCGATGGACTACGAGATCTTCCTGCTGACCCGGATCCGGGAGCGGTTCCTGCAGACCGGCAACACCCGCGACGCGGTCGCCTACGGGGTGTCCACCAGCGCCCGCACCATCACCAGCGCGGCACTGATCATGATCGCGGTGTTCATCGGTTTCGCGTTCGCGGGGATGCCGCTGGTCGCCCAGCTGGGCGTGGCGTGCGCGGTCGCGATCGCGGTGGACGCGACGATAGTCCGGCTGGTGCTGGTGCCCGCGCTGATGGCGATGTTCGACGAGTGGAACTGGTGGCTGCCGCGCTGGCTGGACCGCATCCTGCCGTCGGTGGACTTCGAGAAGCCTTTGCCCAAGGCCGATATCGGCGACCTGGTCATCATCCCCGACGACATCTCCGCCCTCGCCCCGTCCGGCTCCGACCTGCGCACCGTGGTGAAGTCCGCGGCGAAGCTGAAAACCCTTGCCCCCCAAGCGATCACCGTCGCCGATCCGCTGGCGTTCAGCGGCTGCCTGCCGTGCGGGAAGATCAGCGGCACCCGGGTGGGCCGCGACGAGCGGATCACCGCGGCGGTCAGCAACCGGGCGCACGGCAAGACCGTCGCGGTCAAGCTGCCCAAGCATCCGGTGACGATGTGGCGCGGCAGGCTGGATGTGGCGCTGGACGCGCTGGCAGCCGAGCGCGCGGACGCCGAGCACAGCCACCAACTCATCCAGCGGATCAGCCCGATGGAGACCACCAACGTGCTGTTGCCGACCGGGGACCGGCTGCAGATCCCGACCGGCGCCGAGACACTGCGGCTGAAGAGCTACCTGATCCTGCAGCGCAACCGCTCCCGCGATTTCCAGGAGCTCGCCGAGCTGGTGGACTCGATGGACACCAGCACCGCTGCCGAAGTGCTCGCCGGTATGGACCGGTACTACGCTGGACAGTCGGCACGCGGGCAGGAAACCGCCCGTAACCGGCACTGGGTGGCCACCCAGCTGGTGCGCCGACTGGCCGAACCCCACCCCACGGACGGGCCGGACCTCGCGGAGGCGGGAGCCGACGCCGAGAGGCAGTGGGCGCAGGTCAGACAGCGCTGCCTGGCTGTCGCAGTGGCCATGTTGGAGGAGACGAGGTGACCCCCAGTATGTCCAAGACCGCCGGCTCCCCGACCCCTGCGCCCGACAGCCGGCCGGTCGAGTTCTGGCCGACGGCGGCGATCCGCGCGGCGCTGGAGAGCGACGACCTGAGCGTCTGGCAGCGCATCGTCGTCGCGATCAAACGCGATCCGTACGGCCGCACCGCCCGTCAGGTCGAGGAGGTCCTGGAGACCGCCCGACCCTACGGGGTGTCGAAGGCGATGCAGGAGGTGCTCAGCCGCACCCGCGAGCACCTCGAGGCCAACGAGTGCGCCGAGGTGGCCCGCCACGTGCATCTGCTGCTGGAGCGTTCCGGGCTCGGTGAGCAGGAGTTCGCGTCCCGCATCGGGGTGCCCGCCGAACAGTTCGCCGAATACCTGCGCGGCACCACCAGCCCGGCCGCGTCGCTGATGATCCGGATGGGCCGGCTGTCCGACCGGTTCGCCAAAATGCGCGCCCAGCGCCCCGTCGAACCCTGATCTCCGCGAAATATCATTCCGGGCTGCACTCCGGCGACAGATCACGACCATGGCTTAACGCCGGCGAGTCGGCGAGTCGGCGCTCGATGACGTCGGCGCCGCGCGCCACCCCTCCGGTCGCGGCGAAACCGGCGGCCACCCGGGCGGCGCCGCCGGTCATCGTCATCGCCGTCTGCACCGCCGCACGCAGCCGGGGGACGGTGAGCCTGCTCGCCGGCAGCCGGGTGCCGCAGCCGGCCAGCTCGACCCGGCGGGCCACCTCGAACTGATCGCGGCCGAATGGCACCACGCACACCGGCACACCGCGTTCCAGTGCCTTCTGGGTGACCCCCATTCCGCCGTGGGTGATCACACACACCGCGCGCTCGAGGAGCAGCGAGTGTGGAGCGAACCGCACCTGGGTCACCCCGGGCCGTGACGACACGTCGACGTCGGTGGTCGGGGCGGTGACCACGACGTGGACGGGTTCGTCGCGCAGCGCCGCGACCGCGGTCTCGACCAGCGCGGCGTCCGGCTGCCCGACCGAGGACGTGGTGACCAGCACGATCGGGTCGTCGATGACGTCCAGCCAGGGCGGCCGTGCCGCGGGCGCGGGATCGAAGCCCGCAGGGCCGATCATCGTCACCGTCGGGCCCCAGTCGGTGTGCGCGTACTCCAGCGGCTTACCGGTCGCGACCAGCACGGCCGGAGCGCGCAGCAGCAGTTCACCGGCGGTGCGCACCGGGGTCAGCCCGAGCGCGCGCCGCAGCGGTGTCATCGCCCGCGCGAACGGACGGTCGAACACCGCCTTGGTGACCAGGCCGATGCCCCAGTCCCGGATCCGCCCCAGCGGCCCCGGCCACGGTGCGGCACCCGGGCCGAACGGCGGGCTGCCCGGCGACTGCAGGTACGGCGTGAACGGTGACAACACCACCCACGGGCGGCCGGTGGTCTCCGCGGCCGACATCGCCCCCCAGCAGTTCGCGTCCACCAGCACCAGATCCGGGCGCACCTGGTCGACCGCGGCCAGCAGGTCCGCGACCTCGAGGGGGGCCCGGCGGGTGAGCACGTCGACGGTGTTGCTCGCCGACCGGACCGTGCCGTCCAGGTCGTCGTCGGCCTGGACGGCCTCGATGCGGGGGTCGACCGGGGCGGTCGCGAACCCTTCGGCGCGACCGATTTCCAGGCCGGACGCGAGGGTGCGGACATGGACGTGGTGCCCGCGGGCGGCCAGTTCCCGCAGCACCGCGCAGAACGGGAAAAGATGCCCGAGTGCTGGCGCCGTGTAGGCCAGGATCACCGCCATGAGGGCGCCCACCAGTTCAACCGGCCCATCAGTTTCATGTAGGCGGGCAGCAACACCATCCGCACCAGCGTCGCGTCGACCAGTACCGCCAGCACCAGCCCGACGCCGAACATCCGCATGAACGACACCTGCGCGGCGATCAGCGCCGCGAACGAGATCGTCATGATCGCCGCCGCCGCGGTGACCACCCGTCCGGTGTAGGCCAGCCCGAGCACCACGCTGCGGTCCAGATCACTCGCGGATTTCGCACTGCGCAGCCAGAATTCGCGGATCCGCGCCAGCAGGAACACCTCGTAGTCCATCGAGAGCCCGAAGGCGATGCAGAACAGCAGCACCGGGACGGTGGCCACCAGCGTGCCCGTGGGCGTGGTCCCGAATGCCCCGAGATGCCCTTCCTGGAAGATCCACACCAGTGCGCCGAACGCGGCGCTCAACGAGAGGATGTTGAGGACAAGCGCTTTCAGCGGCAACACCACGCTGCGCGTCAGCACGAACAGCACCGCGAAGATCACCAGTGCGGTGATGCCCAGCACCAGAGGAAGTTTCGCGGCGATCGAGTCGATACTGTCTCGGTTGACCGCCGCCGAACCGGTCATCAGCACCGCGCGCTCGCCCGGGCCGGGCACCGCCCGCAGGCTCGCCAGTTGCGTCTCGGATTCGGGTGAGAACAGCGCCGCCTGGCCCGATATGGTGAGATAGGCGCTGCCACCGGCGATCTCGGCGCCGGCCGGGGCGGGCCCGACGGGCTGCCCGTCGACGAAAGCGCCCACCGGCGCCGCGACCGCGGTGACCTCGCCGACCCGGGACAGCGCCGCCGCGTAGTCCGCCCAGTCGGCGTCGGTGAGTCCGTCGGCGTCGGGCACGACGACGGTGGTCTCGGTGCCGGACCGGTCCACGAAATCCGCGCGCAACCGGTCGCCGACCTGGTGCGCCGACGCGGTCGCGGGAAGCACCCGGTCGTCGGGATAGCCCCACTTCACGTTCAGGAACGGCAGGCCGACCGCGACGAGCAGCACGGTGCCCGCCAGTCCGATCGGCAGCGCGTGCCGCAGCACGAATTCTGTACTGCGGAACCAGAACCGGTGCTGCACCAGTTCGGGGCCGTCCCCGCGCCCGTGCCGTCCCGGCGGTTTCGCCAGCCGGGTGCCGAGCAGCGTCATCAACGCCGGCGAGAACACCAACGCCGCGGCCGCGGACAGCGCGACGGTGATGACCCCGGCGTAACCGAAGGACCTCAGGAACGGCACGTCGAACAACAGCAACGTCGACATCGACAACGCGACGGTCAGCGCCGAGAACACGATGGTCCGCCCGGCGGTGGCCATCGTGATGCGCAGCGCGGTGGCGGGATCACGACTGGCCGCGAGTTCATCCCGATAGCGACTGACGATCAACAGCGTGTAGTCGATCGCCAGCGCCAGCCCGAGCGCGGTCGCGAGGTTCAGCGCGAAGATCGACACCTCGGTACCGAGCGCGATCAACCGCAGCAACGCCATCGAGCCGACGATCGCGACCGCCGCCACCAGCACCGGCACCGTGGCGGCCACCAGCCCGCCGAACACCCACACCAGCACCGCGAGGCTCAGCGGGACCGCGATCGACTCCATGATCAGCACGTCGCGCAGCGTCTGCTCGGTGATCTGGCTGAACACCATCGCCGACCCACCCGCGGTGACCGTCACCCCGCTGTCCGCGACGATGTCGGCGTCGATCCGCTCCAGCAGCGCACGGGCGAAGCCGGGCCCGTCGCTCTCACCGCCGCGCAGGTCCGCGACGATCAGACCGGCCGCCCCGTCTTCGCTGCGCAATCCCTGCGCGACGGCGGGCGGCGACGTCCACGGCGACATCACGCCCAACACGTCGGGGCTGTCGGCCAGTGCGTCGGCGATCCGGCGCCCGACGTCGGCGCCGGGTCCGCCGAGGTCGGTTTCGGTGACGAGCAGGACCAGCTGGACGTCGCCTTTACCGAATTTCTCGGCGAGAAGCTGGTTGGCACGCGACGATTCGGCACCGGGATCGGCGAATCCCCCGGCGGACAGGTCCGAGACGACCGGAAACGCGAAGATCGCCGCGCCCACCACAAGCAGCGCGACGCACGCGACGACGCGCCTTGGCGCTTCCAGCGCCCACCGGGTAGGGCATGACAACACAGGACCTCAATGTCGAGCGGGTTTCGCTCATCGCCGGACCCAGCCTGTTTACCCGTGAATGGCCGCGTTGCAGTCCCGCGGATCGCGACGTCATCGATCCGTCACGATCGGTCGCGCACCGACCGCGCCACCTGCGTCTGGTTGAAGCGCCACACCTCGGTCGCCGCGAACCCCGGGACAGCCGCCGGGGTACCCGCGTCGGTGACGGTCCACAGCACCGCGCAACCGTCCACCGCGTCGGCGCCGACCAGGCGCAGCGCGTCGCCGTGCGTACGGCGCGCACCGGCCAGAGCCGTCGGCGCCGACGGCGTGCCGTGGACGCGGACGCACTCCCCCTCCCCGCCGCGTTCGGCCAGCAGCGCGGCGACTTGGCTGTAGTCCGATCCGAACTTCGCGTACGGCCCGCGCTGGGCCACATAGTTCGGTGCTGCCGCGACGGCGATGATCGCCAGCACCACGGTGAGGCGTCGTGTGTCGCGACCCACGGTGGCCGCGCACAGGCCGACGAGCAGCGCGACGGCCGGGGTGGTGAAGGCCAGGTAGTGGGGTTGGTACAGCGGGCGCGCCACCAGCGAGTAACCCACCAGCGCAAGCGTCGGCACCACGATCCAGGCCGCGCACGTCCAGACCAGCACCCGGTCGGACTCCCCGCGGCGGCGCCGGAGCCGCACCGCCAGCGCGCAGACCGCGACGATCACCACGATCAGCGGCGCCACCCGCGCCCACGCCCGGACCGCGACCTTGAGCTCCTCGGCGCCGAACTGCTGCTGATCGGGCCCGACGGCGCGCACGCTGTCGGAGTAGACCGACGGGAAGTACTGCTCGCCGGCGATCTGCCCGGCCGTCACCGGCCCGACCGGCCAGATCCAGGCGACCTGGTCCTGCTGGGCCACGATGACCGCGATCACCGGGCTGACCAGCACCAGCGCCGCGCCGGTGGCGACCGCCCAGGACCGCAGCGTGGCCCGATCGGCGCGCAGCGCCGCCAGCATCGCCGCATGCGCGGCGAGAATCAGCAGCACCAGCACGTTCACCGCCGCCGCCACGGTCAACACCGCCGCGTAGCCCACCCACCGGCGCCACCCGCCGCGACGCATCGCGGTCAGCGCCAGCACGGTGAGCCACACCGCACACGCGATCGACAGCGCGTAGGGCCGGGCCTCCAGACCGGCCCACGTGGTGCGGGGCAGCACCGCGAAGACCACGCCGGCGGCGAGGCCGACCCTGCGTCCGGACATCCGGGCCCCGAGCACGCACGTGCCTGCCGCCGCGACCCCGACCATCAGCGCACTGGGCACCCGCGCCCAGAACTCGCTGACCGGGAATACCGTGAACCATCCGTGTAGCAGCAGGTAGTACAGCCCGTGCACCGCGTCGACGTGCCCGAGCAGATTCCAGAGATCGCCGGCAGGCAGGGTGGCCGCCGAGATCGTCGCGGATTCATCGGCCCACAGCGACGGCCGGCCCGCCGCCGCCACGCTCAGCGCGCAGGCCAGCAGCCCGATCAGGACGGCGTCGGCACGGGGGGACGGTCGGTCGGGCAGGGGCACGCGTTGGTTCGCTAGCGGGCGTGGATCGGTGCGACGTCCTCGACAACCCACCGTCCGTCGGTCTTGGACAGCGCGACTCGCAGGGCGAGCACCGCGGTGTCGGGTTTCTGCCCAGGCGTGGACTGCGTGCCGCGCAGGATGACGGCGACGCTGGCGGCGTCCGGGCCGATGGCCTCGACTCCCGCCGACACCGTGCGGGCCTGCGCCGAGACGTTCCGCTTGCCGAGATCCTGGGCCACCGTGGCGAATTCGTTCTTGAAGCGTTCCGCGCTGGCGGCCGACATCATGCTGGTGGCTCGGTCGATCGAGCCGGTCGGGTTCTGCGGGGTGAACGTCGCGGACGCCTCGGCGACGCTGCTCGCGATGCCGGCCACCTCCGCGGTGTCGTCGCGCAGCGCGCGGTCAGGAAGGGTCCACTGCACATATCCGACGACCGCGGCGGTCACCACCGCCGCGGTGGCGGCGCCGACGACGGCCAGCCGCAGCCCGGGCCCGTCGTCGTCGGTGCCGACGGTGACGGCGTCGCGGCGCGCCAGCACGAAGTTCACCGCGACGCCCTCGACGATCAGCAGGCACAGCACCGAACACACCGACACCCACCACAGCGGCCAGCCGAGCGCGACACCGAGGTACACCAGCGCCGCGATCGCGGCGGCGGGTGCGAGCAGGTCGAACGCGAGCACGCGCAGCCTGTTCCTCATCGGATCGACTCCAGCCGGGAGACCATCAGCTCGCCGTCGACGTCGGTGATGTCCAGGCGCAGATTCCAGCGCACGGTCTGCGGCTGCTCGGTGCCCGCGTTCTCGCTCAGCGACGTCGCGACCACCATCACGGTGTCGGTGCGTGACGCGAGCCCCTCAAGATCGGACTCCTGCGATTGCGGCGCCCCGGGGTCGTCGTGGTGGATCGTCTCGATCGCGACCGAGTCCACTTGCCCGGTGGTGCGTGACTGCAACGTCTGCACCAGCTTGCGGAACGGCGCCATGCTGGTCTCGAAGTCGGCGTTGAGTTGCCCGACGGTGCCCTCGTGCAGTCTGGCCATGTCGGCGTCGACGGAGTCGGAGTTCAGGTTGATCAGCACCCCGGTCCATTCCGCGGCGGTCTGCAGCACCTGGGTGCGGTAGCGCAGTTCGTCGGTCTCGGCGCGGTGACCGGACCAGATCACGGCGGCCAGGACGACGGCGACCACGGCCACCACACCCAGCACCGCGGACGCGACGCCGTAGCCGCTGAAGACACCGCCGGCGTGCGGTTTCTGCTCGGGGACGTGCTCGTCGTCGGGCATGCGCGTGAGGGTACCTGGGCGCCGGCCGTGGTCCCGCGCCGTCTGGCACCCTGGTGGGGTGACGGTAGAAGCGACCTCTCCTACATCCCTGAAGTCCGGTATCGACCTGCGCTACGTCGACGCCGACGCCCGCCCGCAGGACGACTTGTTCGGTCACGTCAACGGCCGCTGGCTGGCCGAGTACCAGATCCCCGGTGACCGGGCCACCGACGGCGCGTTCCGCACGCTCTATGACCGTGCCGAGGAACAGATCCGCGATCTGATCACCGAGGCCGCCGACTCCGGTGCCGCCGACGGCACCGACGAGCAGCGGATAGGCGACCTGTACGCGAGCTTCATGGACGAGCAGACCGTCCGTGAGCGCGGACTGGCACCGCTGCGCGACGAGCTGGCGCCCGTCGACGACGCGTCCTCGCCCGCCGACCTGGCCGAGGCCCTCGGTGGCCTGCAGCGCACCGGAATCGGCGGCGGCACCGGTGTCTACGTTGACACCGACTCGAAGAACTCCACCCGCTATCTGCTGCACCTGACGCAGTCCGGGATCGGGCTGCCCGACGAGTCCTACTTCCGCGACGAGCAGCACGCGGAGATCCTGGCCGCCTACCCCGGCCACATCGCGGCGATGTTCGCGCTGGTCTTCGGCGGGGATCCGGCGGACCATGCGGGGACCGCCGAGCGGATCGTCGCGCTGGAGACCAAGATCGCGGCGGCGCACTGGGACGTGGTCAAACGCCGCGACGCGGACCTGACCTACAACCTGCGCACGTTCGCCGAAGTCGTCGAGCAGGCGCCGGGCTTCGACTGGACCCGGTGGCTGGCAGGTCTGGGTGCCGGCCCCGACAAGGCCGCCGAAGTGGTGGTGCGCCAACCTGATTTCTTGACCGCGTTCGCCGGCCTGTGGGCGAGCGAACCGCTGGAGGACTGGAAGAACTGGCTGCGGTGGCGCGTGATCCACGCGCGGGCGGGCCTGCTGACCGATGAGCTGGTCGCCGAGGACTTCTCGTTCTACGGCAAGCGGCTCTCGGGTACCGAGGAGATCCGGGACCGCTGGAAGCGCGGTGTGTCGGTGGTCGAGAGCCTGATGGGTGAGGCGCTGGGCCGGATGTACGTGGACCGGTACTTCCCACCGCAGGCGAAGGCCCGGATGGACGAGCTGGTGGCCAATCTGCGGGAGGCCTACCGGGTCAGCATCAACGAGCTGGACTGGATGACGCCGCAGACCCGGGAAAAGGCGCTGGCCAAGCTCGACAAGTTCACGCCGAAGATCGGTTATCCGAAGAAATGGCGCGACTATTCGGCGTTGGTGATCGCCCGCGACGACCTGTACGGCAACTACCGCCGCGGTTATGCGCTGGAGTATGACCGGGAGTTGGCCAAACTCGGCGGACCCGTGGACCGCGACGAGTGGTTCATGACTCCGCAGACGGTGAACGCGTACTACAACCCGGGGATGAACGAGATCGTGTTCCCCGCGGCGATCCTGCAGCCGCCGTTCTTCGACGCAGACGCCGACGACGCCGCCAACTACGGCGGGATCGGCGCGGTCATCGGCCACGAGATCGGGCACGGCTTCGACGACCAGGGCGCCAAGTACGACGGCGACGGAAACCTGATGGACTGGTGGACCGACGAGGACCGCGCCGAATTCGGCAAGCGGACAAAGGCTTTGATCGAGCAGTACGAACAGTTCACCCCGCGCGGGCTGGATCCCTCGCATCACGTCAACGGCGCGTTCACCGTCGGGGAGAACATCGGCGACCTCGGCGGGCTGTCCATCGCGCTGCTGGCCTACCGGCTGTCGCTGAAGGGCAAGCCGGCCCCGGTGATCGACGGATTGACCGGTGAGCAGCGGGTGTTCTTCGGCTGGGCGCAGGTGTGGCGAACGAAATCCCGTGAGGCCGAGGCGATCCGGCGACTGGCGGTGGACCCGCACTCACCGCCGGAGTTCCGGTGCAACGGGGTGATCCGCAACATGGACGCGTTCTACGACGCGTTCGAGGTCACCGAGGACGATGCGCTGTACCTCGAACCCGAACGCCGGGTGCACATCTGGAACTGAGGACCACTCAGTCCAGGAAGCGGGCGCGTACCTCCGGCGGCGGGATCGGGCAGGTGTCGTGGGTGCCGAAGACGCGGTACCGGACACGGGCGAATCCGTCGTAGAGCCGGTCGCGCAGCGGTTCCGGGATCACCGCCGCGGCGCGGAACGCGTGCCAGGGCCCGCCGAGGTACTTCGCGACGCGAAGCGCCGCATCGGTTTTGATCGCGACCTGTTCGGCGGGGCCGCCCGGGTCCTCGACGAACACGATCGAGTCGACGCCCGACAAGTTCGGGTGGCGATCGATCACCCCTTCGGCGAACTGGCCCTGCAGCGGCGCGAAACGCAGGCTGCCGTGCGGGTCGAGACGCAGGATGGTCTGCACCGCGCCGTTGCAGACCCCACAGATGCCGTCGTAGAGCAACACCGGTGCGGGAGCGGTCTTCACATCGGCCATGGTGTACCTCCTTTGTGCCGGGTTCCCCGCAGACCATGAACGACACGCGATGTGACGGACGGAACTGCTATCGGGTGAACTGCCGCACCGCCAGCAGATACCCGGCGAGCATCGCGGGCGGGGCGGCCAGCGGAAGCCACGCCACCTGCACGGGCAGTACCACCACGGCGGCAGCCGCGGCGGCGAACCCGACCGCGAACGTCATCGTCGGCACGGTCGGATCGGTGTGCAGCACCACGAGATACACCGCGGCAGCGAGCCCGGCCAACACGGCGTGCATCGGCGCCGGCGCCCCGAGCACGACCGTCAGCACCGCCAGCAGCACCGCCGCGGACGCGGCGGGCCGCACCCATGCCGACGCGAGCACCGCGGCCGCGGCGGTCCCCGCGGCCACCAGAGCGAATCCGTCCGCCCGGTAGGCGACGGCTCCGGCCATCAGCAGCCCGAACGCGACGGCCGCGAGCCTGCTCATCGGCGGCTCCGGTGCACCGGGACCAGTGCCATCGCCTGGTCCAGCGTCGCGTCGGCCGGCCAGCGCACGATGTCCACGCCGACGGTCGCCATATCGCGGTACATGAAGGAGCGCTGCATCGCCCACATGCGGTGCACCAGCGGGTCGTGGTCGCCCTCGACCGGACTGCCGTCGAGGACGTCGACCGCGATCACCGGGTGTCCGCGTCTGCGTAGGTCGATCAGCGCCAGCGCGAACTCGGTGTCCAGCATCGTCGAGAACGCGATCACGATCGCGCCGGTCGGCACCGCAGCGCGCGGCGCGAGGGTGCCGGTCGCGTGCTCGAACGTGTCTGCCGCGCCGAGCATGGTGTCGAGGATGCGGTAGAACTGGCGCCGGCCGATGTCGGCGCCCAGCCAGCGGGTGGTGCGGCTGCCCAAGGCGACCAGGCCGGCGCGGTCGCCGTAGCGCAGCGCGCTCTGCACCACCTGCGCGGCGCCGCGCGCGGTGCGTTCGGTCGCCCGGGTGGCCGGGCCGGGCGGTTGCGGGTAGGTGTCGACGAGGACCACCACGTCGGCCGCCCGGTCGGTGAGCCGCTCGGTGACGTGCAGGCTGCCGCGGCGGGCGCTGACCGGCCAGTTGACCGTGCGCAGCTGGTCGCCGGGAACGTAAGGGCGGATGTCGGCGAACTCCACGCCCGGACCGGTGTGCCGGGTCAGGTGTGTGCCGAGCCGGTCGAGCAGATCGGACTGCGGGATCCCGGTGGATTGGCTTGGCGCGACCGGGAATACGCAGACCTCGGCGGCATCGACGGTGCCGTGGCCTTCGAGCAGTCCGCCGCGGCCGGGGACCCGCACCGCGGCCCGGATCGGATACCGGCCCCACCTCGACGCACGTGCCACCACCGCACCGGTGTCACCGGGTTCGAGGTCCATCCCGGGCACAGGGTGACAGTCCACCGCCACCGCGGTGCCGTCGCCGGTGCCGGCTCGCACCGTCACCCGCGCGGGTTCGTCCTCGAAGCAGCGCTGAAATTCCGGGTCGGCGTGCACGGTGACGGTCGGAGCGCGGCGCTGCCATCCGAGCGAGCACAGGATCCCGGCCAGCGGCGCGGCGAAGCCGACGAGCTCCCAGCGCCCGGTGACCACCGCGACGACCATCGCCGCCGCGACACACGTCGCAGCCGACTGCGTGAGCGCCGAAGCGCGCCAACGCAGTTCGACTTCAGGCATCCCGCTACCCGGCCCTGGGCACCGGGGTGCGGCGCAACAGCTCCTCGACGACGTCGGCACCCTGCACCTTGCGCACCCACATCTCGGGCCGCAGGCTGATGCGGTGCGCCATCGTCGGTACGGCGAGCGCCTTGACGTCCTCGGGGATCACGTAGTCCCTGCCTGCCAGCAGCGCGCGGGCACGCGCCAGCTGCACCAGGTCGAGTTCGGCGCGGGGGCTTGCCCCGACGGCGACCTGCGGGTGCTGCCGGCTCGCCGCGGCCAGCGAGACCACGTAGTGCACCACGTCGTCGTGCACGCTGACCTGCTCCACGGACTCCTGCATGTGCAGCAGCTCGTCGGCGTCGACGACCCGCCGGACCGGCACCGGTTCCGATCCGCGGTCGAGCCTGCGGCGCAGCATCGTCGCCTCCTCCGGCTGCGACAGGTATTTGAGCTCGAGGCGGATCGCGAATCGGTCCAGCTGCGCCTCGGGCAGCGGGTAGGTGCCCTCGTACTCGATCGGATTGTCGGTGGCCAGCACCAGGAAGGGCTCGGGCAGCCGGTGTGTCGCCCCGTCGATGCTGACCTGACGCTCGGCCATCGCCTCCAGCAGCGCCGCCTGGGTCTTGGGCGGGGTCCGGTTGATCTCGTCACCGAGGAGCAGGTTGGTGAAAATCGGTCCGCGGCGGAATTCGAAGCGGCCCGACTGCATGTCGTAGATCGTCGAACCGAGCAGGTCGGCGGGCAGCAGGTCCGGGGTGAACTGCACCCGGGTGAACTCCAGACCCAGTGCGGCGGCGAAGGATTTGGCGATCAGCGTCTTGCCGAGGCCGGGCAGGTCCTCGACCAGGATGTGGCCGCGGGCCAGCACCGTGATCAGGATCAGGTTCAGCGCGGCGCGTTTACCGACCACGGCACGGCCGATCTCGTCGAGCACCGCCTCGCAGCGTTCGGTGGTCACCGCCGGCGTGCTCACAGCCGCTCCAGTCGTCGCAGGATCTCGTCGAGTGTGCGGCGACCGGGTCCCAGCTCGGCGGCACCGGTGCGGCTGATGTTCTCCGGATCCACCCACGGCCACAGCGCGTCGCCGAACACCATCCGCCCCGTCGCCTCGAATGCCCTGGCGTCCTTGGCTTTACGGCGCCCCGAGGCGAGTTCGAACTGCCGGGCCAGCATCGGGCGCAGCCTGCGGTCCCAGTCCGCGCGCGACGACTCCGCCCAGGAGATCAACGTCTCGGTGCGCGCCAGCCACCGCTGGATCGCCGCCGCCGCATCGTCGGCCACCCCGTCGTCGGGCGGTGCGTCCTCGTGGGTCATCCGGGTCCGCACCGCGATCAACGCACACGCCAGCGCCGCCCCGGTCACCGCGATCACGACATCGCGCTCCAACTGGGTCAGCGCGAACAGCTGCACTGCGACTACCAGAATCACCGCGCCCACAACGATTTTCGTCATGCCGAGACCCGCAGCTCGACGAGCACGGCCTGCAGCGCGGCCACCGCGTCGGCGCGGTGCCCGCCGTCCATCACGTGCGGGCTGAACCGCGCCTCCTCGAACAGCTCGACCAGCCGGGTCGCGTGCCCGGCCTGCAGCACCTGGCGGTGGATCGCGCGGGCCAACACCTCCGACGGGGTGTCGGAGTCCTGCGGTGTGGTGCCGGGCGATTTCCCGAGTTCCCGTTCCATCGCCAGGTAGCACGCGATGATGGCCTCGCGCGGGTCACGGTCGGGGTCGTCCATCTCGGCCAGGCCGAGCTCGGCGGCACGGGCCAGATCCGGGCCCGGCACCCGGGGGCGGGGCCGCCGGCGGTCGGGGACCGGCGGCGCGACGGGTTCCCGGGGCCGGCGCCGCAGCAGGGTCGCGGTCACCGACAGCGCCAGCAGCACCATCGCCGCCACGGCGAGGATGCCGAACACGTTGCCGCCCTGCGGCGCAGTCGGTCGCTGCCGCCCCGGTTCGGCGGCGTCGCGTGGGCGTGACGGGTCGTCGGGCACCGGGACGTCGCCGGCCACCGCGTCGTCGACCGGCGCCGAAGCCCAGCGCATGAGCATCAGCAGCACCAGCGCCCACGCGACCAGGACGGCGGCGGCGATCAGCAGCTGGCGCCACGGCAGGGCGCCGCGGCGCGCGCGCATCTCACGGTGGGGGTCCGCAGGGGCCGGGGCGGCGGACCGTCGCAGGGCCTGCGCCAGGATCGAGATCGCAAGGGCCGCGATCGACAGCGTCAGCATCGCGATCACCGCGACGGTGCCGGAGCCGCCATCGACGGGTTCGGGGTCGGGGCGGCGTTGTTCGCCGGGCAGGTATCCGCGCAGCGAGACCATCGCGAGGGTGAGCAGTACGACCACCGCGATCGCGCGCGTCAGCGCCCTGTGGTCACCGGACTCGGTCGTATCGGACTCGCTGTCGGGCATCGCCCACCCTCGGCTCCAGCGCCGACGGCCGGGCCGCCGTCGGCCTGCCCCCATCGTGGCACGCCGGAGGCGCCACGGACCGCGAAAGGGCTATCCGGTCAGAACATCTGCCAATCGGACGCACCGTCGGGCAGGTCGTACAAGGGGCCGTCGGTGTTCTTGATGACCACCGCGTCGCCGCTGCCGAAGTTCTTCCGGAACCACGCCGCATCCTCGGCGCTGAGGTTGATGCATCCGTGGCTGACGTTGCTGTTGCCCTGCGCACCTTCCGACCACGGTGCGCCGTGGACGAAGATTCCGCTGTTGTCGATGCGGACCGCGTCCTTGACCTTGAGCTTGTAGCCCTCACCGGACGGGTCGTCGACGGGAACCCCGTACGTCGAGGAGTCCATCACGATCTCGTCGAACTTCTCCAGCACGTAATAGGTGCCGTTCCTGGTGTCGTAGCCGGGCTTGCCCATCGACACCGGGAAGGTCTTCTCCAGCACACCGTCGCGATGGACCTCCATCTGCTTGGTGTCGTTGTCGATGGTCGCGACCAGCTGCTCGGGGACGGTGAAGCTCGACTTGGTGCCCGCGGCGTCGATGGTGACGACGGTGCCCGCCGGCCAGAAGTCCTGCGGACGCCAGCGCAGCTGGGTGTCGGTGACCCAGTAGAACCGGCCGGGGACCGGCGGGTTCGACGAGATGTGGACCGCGTCCTGGGCCATCTGCTTGTTGGCGATCGGACGCTGGAAGTTGATGTAGATCGGCTTGGCCGCGCCGACGATCGAACCGTTGGTCGGGTTGAACGACGGCGGCACGAACGGCGGCTGCCCGACGAACGGGTTCGGGTTCTGTCCGGCCGGCGTGCCCTCGGGGATCGGCATCGGGGTGCCGGGGATGATCGCGAACGGATCCCTGGCCGGGGCGGCCGCGTCGACGGAGGTGGCCGCCGCGGGTGCGGCGCCCGGGTTCGGCAGCGCGACCGGATCCGCCGGCGGTGCGGGCACCGGGGCCGGGACGGGTTCGGGCGCCGGCTGGGCCAGTGCCGACGGCGCGCCGAGCGTCAGTCCCGCGACCACGCCCGCTGTCGTCAGCAGGGCGATGAGCCGTCTCCTGTTTCGCTGCCGCATGCGTTACCTCCAGTCCGGCGACTGACCCCAGTGTGGCACAGCGCCACGGCCGTTCCTGCTGGCGAACGCTGCGGCCGGACTCCGGCACCGTTCATGGAAGGGGTGTTGACCTGCACTGTTGTTCGCCGCCGGGGGACGATCCGTTACCGGGTGGACGAGGGCGGTCACACTGGTCACCATGATCGTCGCGTTCAGCATCAGCCCATCCGCCGGAGACGACACCGGCGGTGTCAGTGCCGCGGTCGCCGAGGCCGTCCGGGTGGTCCGCGCGTCGGGCCTGCCCAACGAGACCAACGCGATGTTCACCAACATCGAGGGCGAATGGGACGAGGTGATGGCGGTGGTCAAGCAGGCCGTCGACGCGGTCGCGGCGGTGTCGCCGCGGGTGAGCCTGGTCCTCAAGGCCGATATCCGGCCCGGCTTCACCGGCCAGCTCACCGCGAAGGTGCAGCGCATCGATGCTGCGTTGTCTCAGTAGCTGCGCGTTGTCTCAATAGCTGCCGCGTTCGGCGACCAGCGCCTGATAGAGCGTGACGTAGTTGTCGACCATCGCCGCCAGGCCGTGTTCGGCGACCGCGACCTTGCGCACCAGCGGCCGGGACAACCGTGCGGCGTCGGCGACGGCGTCGGCCATCGCGTCCACGTCGCCCGGCGGGACCAGGCATCCGCACCGCTCGTCGACCAGTTCGGGCAGGCCGCCGGTCGCGAACGCGACCACGGGCGTCCCGCACGCCATCGCCTCCGCCGCAACCTGACCGTAGGGCTCGTCCCATACCGGGGTCACCAACGCGGCCGCGGCGCCCCCGATCAGCACTGCCAGTACTTCGCGGTCCAGGTGCCCGGCATAGGTGACCCGGTCGTCGAGGCGCGGTTCGATGTCGAGCCGGAAGTAGTCGGGGTCGGTGACCGGGCCTGCGAGCACGAGTCGGCGCCCGGCGCGCTGCGCCGCGTCGATCGCCAGGTGCGGGGCTTTCTCCGGCATGATCCGGCCCGACCACACGAGGTGGTCTCCGCCCGCGCCGAGCGGCCAGTCCTCGACGTCGATGCCGTTGCGCACCACCGTCAACCGCCGGATGCCGACGTGCGCCCACGAGGCCGCGGACCGCTCGCTGACCGCGGCGAACATCAGCCGGGTGCGCGCGACCGCTCCGACGGCGGCCTCCAACATCGGAAACGGCGGCGTGTGCAGGGTGGTCAGCACCGGGGCGCGCAACCGGGTCGCCGCACGCACCGGGACCGGGTTGAGGCTGTGGTTGTGTACGACGTCGAACGAGTCCTCGGCGGCGGCGAGGTCGGCCATCAGCCCGGTGAACGCGCGGTGGTGGGACTCCTTGACCGCACCGGGCAGCGGCCACGGCAGCGAGGCGGCCTCGGTGCGGGGCAGCTCTCGAATCGTCAGCGCCGGATCATTGCAGCCGAGATCGGTGCCCGGGGCGGCGAACAGCGTCACCGCGTGACCGCGGGCCACCAGGGCGCGGGTCAGGTGGAAGACGTGGGCCTCGATGCCGCCCGCGAACGGTTCCCGGATCGGGAAGTGGGCGTGTGCGATCAACGCGATGCGCAGCAATCGGGTACTTCCTCGACGGTGGTGGTCAGCAGTAACGCTGTCCCCATACCCACCGCGCCGGACTTACATTCCGCACCGATATCTGGGTCGCCTCGAACAGGGCGAGGTCGATGCTGAATTGGTCTTCGACGACGCTACGACGGATGGTGCGGGTGCCTGGTTGCGGCGGGGCGATCGAGTGGTACACGGCATGGGTGGGAGTGCGGAACTCGGGCAATGGGAGCCGTCGTCCTCGCGGGTGTGCACCACCCATCCGGGCGCCTCTTTGGCGTAGTTGCACGCCTCGCACAGTCCAAGTCCGTTGCGCGCGCTGGTTTTTCCGCCGCCGCGGTCGGGGGTGGCGTGATCGTGGTGGCGGATCGGGGCGTTGCAGTAAGGGGTTCGGCACGTCTGGTCGCGTAGCCTGAGCAGGCGCCGCACCACCTCGGCGGGGACCGGCCCGTAGCCCTGCAGGTGGCCGGGGCAGTCGTCACCGCCGAACAAGGTGGTGTCGGCCAGCACCAGGTTCAGGTTGAGGTCTACCGGCGTGGTCACTGCGCGTCCGGTGATGCGTTCATAGGCCGTGTCGGTCATCACCTGCCCTCGCCGAGCGACCGTCGCCGGTCACGGTGGCCGCGCGCTGGAGTGCGGCGTACATGCCGATGCCCTGCGACAGCGGCATCAGGAACGTCACGTAGACCATGCCGTTGGGGGCGGGCCGGGTCGTGACACAGCGAGCGCCGGCGGCTCTGTTGTTGCGCTCGACCACGGCCGCGGCGTCCAGGCGGGCGGTGATCTGTTTGGCTTCACCGGCCACCCGGCTGTCGCCCCACCCCGTCAGCCTCCTCATGTCGGCGCACATCTCGGCATCAAGCTGTCGCCGGTGCGCCAGGGACAGACACGCCGATTCGCGCACGATCAGCGTGGCGCGATACTCCGACAACGCGCCGGCCTGCAGCGCCGCGAGGGTGTATGGCATCTCGAGGACCAGCGCCTTGGCGACACCGAGATGCGTGTTGCCCTTCACTGGGGCGTCGCGGCGTGCCAGCGCGATCTCCGACGCCAAGCCCTTTCCGCGCCGCTTCTGCGGTATTCCGGCGGCCTGTTCGGCGGCTGCGTGCTTGGCGGCCCACAGCGCCGTTGCCCGGGCCTGGGCCGCGGCGGCCTTCGACTTGAGCTGTTCGCAGCGCTCGACGAGCATCCGGAGGTCCTCCTCGGATGCCCCCGGGTCGATGCCGAACAGCCCGTCGAACATGTGTTCGACAGTACTCCCCGCCTCCGACACGCGACGGCGGCGCGTCGAGCCCGGTCAGGAACGGACGAGCCGCGCGATCGCCGCGGAGGCCTCGGCGAGCTTCTCCTCCGCCTCGGCGCCGCCGGCGGCGACCGCGTGGCTGACGCAATGTCCCAGATGTTCGTCGAGCAGACCGAGCGCCACCGACTGCAACGCGCTGTTCACCGCGCTGATCTGGGTCAGCACATCGATGCAGTACTTGTCCTCGTCGATCATCTTCGCGATCCCGCGGACCTGGCCTTCGATGCGGCGCAGCCGTTTGGCGTAGTTCTCCTTCTGCGCCGAGTAGCCGTGCGCCTCGCCGGGCGCGGTGGTGGAACTGTCGGTCACGGCATGCCCTCCAGCATCTTCTTCATCTGAGCGATCTGAGGGTCCAGACCGGCCACGATCGTCCTGGCGATCGAGACCGCGTCCACGTTGGCGCCGTCGGCGATCTCGTCGTTGGCGATGGCGACACCTCCCTGGTGCTGGCCGACCATCGACTCCAGCCATAGTTTGTCGAATTCCGGCCCGGTCAGCGACTCCAACCGCGCCATCGTCGCGTCGTCCACCATCCCCGGGACCGACGCCCCCGTCGCCTCCGGCGCTTCCCCGCCGCCGTCGGTGCGGATGTCCGGGTTCTCGTCCCACTGCACCAGGAACACGTTGAGGATGTTGATCTCGGGTTGCTGGGTCGCGACGATCTGATCGGCCAGACCGTTGATCTCGGTGTTCGCCGACCGCGGCCCGGCCAGTTTCGCCAGCTCGATCGCCTGCTGGTGGTGTTTGATCATCAGGGTGGCGAAGGTGATGTCGGCAGAGTTGTAGCCGGCCGGGTTGCCGGTGATGACCGGTGACTCGGGGCTCGGCGAACCGGCGGACTCCTCCCCCGAGTTCTGCCCGCCACCACAGCCGGACACCAGCAGCACGGCGCACACCGCGGCGATCAGACGGACGAAGATCCACGTCATGTGGCCAGCGTACTAGTACCCCTCGGGGGTATCGATCCGCTCTTGGCGCGCAGCCGTCACGCGCATAATCAACCGCATGCCCTCAGGACCTGCCGAAACCCCGGACATCAAACCCCGCAGCCGCGACGTCACCGACGGGTTGGAGCGCACTGCGGCGCGCGGCATGCTGCGCGCGGTCGGAATGACCGACGACGACTGGGGCAAGCCCCAGATCGGCGTCGGGTCGTCGTGGAACGAGATCACCCCGTGCAACATGTCGCTGCAACGGCTGGCGCAATCGGTCAAGACCGGTGTGCACGCCGCGGGCGGCTATCCGCTGGAGTTCGGCACCATCTCCGTCTCCGACGGAATCTCGATGGGCCACGAGGGCATGCACTTCTCGCTGGTGTCGCGCGAGGTGATCGCCGACAGCGTCGAGACGGTGATGCAGGCCGAGCGTATGGACGGGTCGGTGCTGCTGGCCGGTTGCGACAAGTCGATCCCCGGCATGCTGATGGCCGCCGCGCGCCTGAATCTGGCGAGCGTCTTCCTCTACAACGGCTCGATCATGCCCGGCGTCGCGCGGCTCACCGACGGCAGCGAGAAGGAAGTCACGATCATCGACGCCTTCGAGGCGGTCGGCGCATGTGCGCGCGGGCTGATGTCGCGCGAGGACGTCGACATCATCGAACGCGCGATCTGTCCCGGTGAGGGCGCCTGCGGCGGCATGTATACCGCCAACACGATGGCCTCGGCGGCCGAGGCGCTGGGAATGTCGTTGCCGGGCAGCGCATCCCCGGTGGCCATCGACAAGCGCCGCGACGAGTTCGCCCGCCGCTCGGGCGAGGCGGTGGTCGAGATGCTGCGCCGCGGCATCACCGCCCGCGACATCCTGACCAAGGAGGCGTTCGAGAACGCGATCGCGGTGGTGATGGCGTTCGGCGGGTCCACCAACGCGGTGCTGCACCTGCTCGCGATCGCATGGGAAGCCGAGGTCGAGCTGACGTTGGCGGACTTCACCCGCATCGGCCAGAAGGTGCCGCACCTGGCCGATGTGAAGCCGTTCGGCGCGTACGTGATGAAACACGTCGACGAGATCGGCGGGGTGCCGGTGGTGATGCGCGCGCTGCTGGACGCCGGTCTGCTGCACGGTGATTGCCTGACCGTGACGGGTGAGACCATGGCGGAGAACCTCGCCCACATCGAGCCGCCGGATCCCGACGGCAAGGTGCTTCGGGCGATGAACAACCCGATCCACCCGACCGGCGGCATCACGATCCTGCACGGGTCGCTGGCCCCCGAGGGCGCGGTGGTCAAGTCGGCCGGGTTCGACTCCGACGTGTTCGAGGGCACCGCACGGGTATTCGAGCGGGAGCGGGCCGCACTCGATGCGCTGGAGGACGGCACGATCACCCACGGCGACGTCGTGGTGATCCGCTACGAGGGCCCCAAGGGCGGGCCGGGCATGCGCGAGATGCTGGCCATCACCGGTGCGATCAAGGGCGCCGGGCTGGGCAAGGACGTGCTGCTGATGACCGACGGCCGGTTCTCCGGCGGGACGACCGGGCTGTGCGTCGGACACATCGCGCCCGAGGCCGTCGACGGCGGACCCATCGCGTTCGTGCGCGACGGGGACCGGATCCGGCTCGACGTCGCCAACGGCACGCTGGACATCCTGGTCGACGAGGCCGAGTTCGAGTCGCGCAAGGCCGGTTTCGAACCGCTGCCGCCGGTGTACAAGACCGGGGTGCTGGCCAAGTACACGAAGCTGGTGCGCTCGGCGGCGGTCGGCGCTGTGTGTAACTAGCTGTCGGCGCCTGGCCAGGTGCCGCGCCGCCGCGCAAAGTTTGCCCTCAATTCACCCGTGCGCCTTGTCCGGACGTGAGAGCATCGCTGGACTGGAGATGCTCGCGCTCGACGTGGAGGCAGCATGGTTCGTGGGTTTGCCGCGATGTCGGCAACAGTGGCGGCTCTCGGTGCGCTCTCGGCGGCCCCAGCCGCCGCTGCGGCCGAGCCGGACCAGACGGTCCGGATTCTGGACGGCCAGATCCGATGCCTGATCAGTGCCGACTGGCAGGGGCGTGGACGTCCCGCCGCGGTCTGCGGCCGCGTCGACGGGCAGGCGTTCCAGGCGACACCGAAGGGGATGAACCTCGCGGTGGTGCTCGGGACGGGGGCGGTGTACTACATCGCAGGATCTGTTCCCGGCCCCGAGTCCGCCGACATCGTCCTCGGCGCGGGGCAGACCGACCACGTGAACGGATGGACCATCCGCTCCGAAGAGCTACGCGCGATCATCAGCTACGACATCGGCGGGCACGGCATGCGGATCAACCCGGTGGAAGCGACGTCACTGTGGGTGTGACCCCACGCCGATACCGCTGCGCCCGAAGCTTTTCGGTGTGAGCACACCGAGGCGAGATCGATCACAGCACGGTCGGGGGACAAAGTGGGTACGCCAATCGTGATGCGAAACCGACTCAAGGCCGCCGCGGGCGTCGTCGCCGCGCTGGCCGCGCTGACGTTCACCCAGTCGCCCGCCGCCCACGCGTTCGGTGAGTACCCCGTCGCCAGTCCCGGGGCCTACCTGGTCAGTACCACACTCGCCGGGAACGGCCAGCCGTTCCAGTGCACGGCGGGGTTCACCGTCCGCACCCCCAACGGATCGCCGGCGATGCTGACGGCAGGGCACTGCGACCGGGACCCCGTCAACGACACGGTGCTGCAGCGCACCCCCACCGGCGACCGCGTCGTCGGCCGCTATGTGCGCTGGGATGTGCTGCCCGGGGTGCGCGACGTCGGCCTGGTGGACCTGGCCGGCAGCACGGTGCCGCTGGTCAGCCAGGTCGACGGGATGCGGGTGTCGCGGGTGATGGATGCCGGTGAGCTGCGCGCGGCCAATCCAGAGCTGTGCAAGTCCGGGGCGCGCACGGGTGTGTCCTGCGGCCCGATCACGAACATCACCGACAACCAGGTGTCCTTCCGCGCCTGGGACGACCTGGGCGACTCCGGCGCGCCGGTGTACGCCCGCCTGCCCGACGGCACCGTCGCGGCCGTCGGCATCCTGTTCGCCCACAGCGACGACGTGTTCGGCCGCATCGTGCACGCATCGCTGGTATCGCCGGTGATGTCACTGTGGGGGCTGAGTAATTGGGGCTGACAGTCCTGCGAGCCGGCGCCTCATAGCTGGGAGGAAACCGGTCGTGGCGCGCCCATCGCGGCGCACCCAGCATGGCTGAATGCACCTGCATCGGTCACACCTCCACATCGCCTGTGGCGCCGCGGGGTTGGCGGCGGCCATGGGTATCGGCCGGTTCGTCTACACCCCGATCGTTCCGTTCATGACCGCCCAGGCGGGCCTCGCGCCGGGCGGCACCGGCCTGCTGGCGACCGCGAACTACCTGGGCTACTTCGCCGGCGCCCTCGCGGGTTCACTGCTCCCCCGGCTGGTCCGCACCGTGACGACGTGGCGCTCCGCCCTGACGGTCAACGTCGCCGCCCTCGCGGTGATGCCGGTGGCGCGCGACGTCCTCACCTGGGCGGTGATCCGTGCGGTCGCCGGCTTCGCGAGCGCGGTGTTGTTCGTGATCGCCGTCGACTGGATGCTCGATCACGCCAGGGGGCGGTCGGCGCAGCTGCCCGGCTGGGGTTTCGGCGGAGTGGGCCTGGGCATCGCGCTGTCGGCCGGGATGTTGCTGCTCCTGCCCGTCACCGGGTGGCGGGCGGCCTGGTGGGTGTCGGCCGCTCTGGCTGCCGCGACCGGTGCCGTGGCGTGGCGGATGCGCGCCGCGCGCGCACCTGCGTCCTCGGCGGCGTCGGCGACCGGGCGCCCGCGGACGTGGTTCCTGGTGCTTCTCGTGTGCTATTCGCTTGAGGGGGTCGGCTACATCATCGCCGGCACGTTCCTGGTCGCCGCCATCGGGCAGGCTTCTCCGGGACCGCTCGGCAACGCGGCGTGGCTGGTGGTCGGTCTTGCCGCCGCGCCGTCGGCGGCGTTGTGGGCGATGGCCGGCACGCGCTGGTCGCGGCCCGCGCTGCTGGTGGTCGCCCTGCTCGTGCAGGCGGCCGGAATATGCCTGCCGGCGTTGCTCGGTGGCGCGGCACCGGCATTGATCGGCGCGGTGGCGTTCGGTGGCACGTTCATCGGCGTGAGCACCACGGCATTGGCCGCGGGACGAGACCTGGCCTTCCCCGGCGCGGTGGCGTTGCTGACCGCCGGATACTCCGCCGGGCAGGTCCTTGGTCCGTTGCTCGTGAATCCTGTTGTCCACCACGGCTACCGCAGCGCACTGCTGGTGTCGGCGGCGGTGGTGGCGCTCTCGGCGCTCACCGCCGCGTGGCTGAGGTCGGGTTGCGCCGAACTCAGGCCGGCGCCGCGCGGTGCGGGTCGTCGGCGGGAAGCCACATCCCGGGCGCGGTGACCGGCGAGCCGTCCACACCGGCGGAGAGCGCGTCGACGACGTTGTGTACCAGCGGGTTCGGCTCGTCCCGCCGCCACACCAGCGACCAGGTCCACATCGGTGTGGGGTGCTGCACCGGCCGACGGATCAGGCCGGCCGGGATCGAATCGTTCTGCCCCTTCGGATTGTTCAGCACCGGGCGCCGCAGCCGGCGGACATGGTCATAGAAGGTGGATCCGGTCACCCCGCCGTCCTCGACGTGCTCCACCCGCGCGCCCGTCGCGTCCGCGAACTGCCCGGCGTAGCGGTTCCACGACGACCAGCCGGCCTCGTCGGCGTCCAGCAGCACCGTGACGTCGCACGCGGCGACCGGACCGCCGTCGCGCCCGAAGCTCACCGCGTAGAGGCGGTCGGCACCGACCAGTCGGGCGTCGAGTGACAACTCCCGCAGATCCTTTCGCTCGACCCAGCAGATCGCGAGATCCAGGCTGCCGTCGGCAACCCTGGCGGCCTGCGCGTGCGACGGCATCACCCAGGTGTCCACCCGGAGCTGGGCGACCTCCGCCGCTCGCTCCGCCCAGTCCGTCGGGCACCACTGCACATAGCCGATCCGGATCGGGTCTGAGGACGACAGGCCGAGCGCATGGCGACGCAACTCGTCGGCCTGTGCGATCAGGGCGCGGGCACGCGGGAGAAGCGCGGAGCCGGCCGGCGTCAACTCCACCGACCGCCGGTCACGGTCGAACAGCGCCACCTTCAGGTCGCGCTCGAGCGCCTTGATCTGTTGGGACAGTGAAGGACCCGCGATGCGCAACCGTTCGGCGGCCCGCCCGAAGTTCAGTTCGTCGGCCACCGTGACGAAGTAGCGCAGCTGTCGCAACTCCACCCTGGCCAGCGTAATGCAGTGAGAGCCTGCGCCTATCAGGAGCGAGCCGATTGGTCCCAGCCGCGCGGACTTCGCCGCCATCTCGCGGGCGTTCGACCAATCATCACCTGAGAAAGGACATCGACATGACCTCAACCCCGCGCGTCGCACTCATCACCGGCGCATCACAAGGAATCGGCGCCGGCCTGGTCGCCGGATACCGCAAGCTCGGGTACGCGGTGGTGGCCAACTCCCGCACCATCGAACCCGGTGACGACCCGATGGTGCTGGCCGTCCCGGGCGACGTCGCAAAGCATGGCGAAGGACGACGCGTGTTCGACGCGGCGATCGACCGCTTCGGGCGCATCGACACCGTCGTCAACAACGCGGGCATCTTCATCGCCAAACCGTTCGCCGACTACACCGACGAGGACTACGACGCCATCACCGGGGTGAACCTGCGCGGCTTCTTCGAGATCTCCCGGGCCGCGGTGGCCCGGATGCTCGATCAGGGTGACGGCGGCCACCTCGTCACGATCTCCACGACGCTCGTCGAGCACGCCAACGCGGCGGTACCGTCGGCGCTGGCGTCGCTGACCAAGGGTGGCCTGAACGCCGCGTCCCGTGCCCTCGCCGTCGAGTTCGGCTCGCGCGGAATCCGTTCCAACGCTGTATCTCTCGGCATCATCCGCACGCCGATGCACCAACCGTCGGAGTACGCGGGGTTCGAGGCCCTGCATCCCCTCGGCCGTGTCGGCGAGATCGACGACGTCGTCGACGCCGTCCTGTACCTCGAGGGCGCGCCGTTCGTGACCGGCGAGATCCTGCACGTCGACGGCGGCCAGAGCGCGGGCCGCTGACATGGCTGCCGCACAGATCGTCTCCGCGGTCATGGACGAGTGGAAGGCCGGGATCGACCACCACGATCCCGGCCGGGTGGCCGGTGTGTTCACCGAGGACGCGGTGTTCCAGGGCCTGCGCCCGTACGGCGTGGGCAGGCCGGCTGTCGCCGCCTACTACGCCTCCCAGCCCGCGGGGATGACGGTGGACTACCGCCTTCTCGAAAGTCGCCGCCTCACCGACCAGTCCGCCACCGGATATCTGTCGGCGACGTTCAGCTATCCGGACCGCGCCGACGTCGTGCTGGCGATCGGGGTCACCCTCGTCCGGCAGGACGGCCACTGGCTGGTCGCGCAGTACCAGGCGTCGGCGAGCGCTCCTCCTAGAATGGCGACGGACTGAGCAGCGGCGGCATCGGGTGGAGGTGAACGACATGCCCACGGCGTTCCCCGACATCGACGTGCTCGAGGAGGTGCTCGACGTCGCGGCGCGGGCGCCGTCGGCCGGTAACGCCCAACCGTGGCGCTGGCACGTCGACCGCGGCGGAATACGGCTGCTCGCCGACTGGACCCGCAGCCTCGGCGATTCCGACGACGACCGCCGCGACGTGATCCTCAGCTGCGGCGCGGTCCTGCACCACTGCGCGGTCGCGCTCGCCGCCGCAGGCTGGTCGAGCCGGATCCAGCGCACCCCTGACGACACCGTGCTGGCCGCGCTCGAACTGCACCGGTCAGAACCCGGTGATGGCACCCTCGAGCTGGCCAGGGCCATCACCGATCGCCGCGCCGACCGCCGCCCCTATCACGGGGCGCTGCCCGCGGGCACGGTCGAGCTGCTGGTGTTGCGGGCGGAGCGCTTCGGCGTCCGGCTGGCGGTGGTCCCGACGGCACGGTGGGCCCGACTCGGGGACACCGAGTTCGCGCTGCGCTACGGAGACGCGGCACCCGGCCGCGCCGGCGACGACGCCGTGATGCTGGTGCTGGCCACCGAGACGGACAGCGAGGCGGCGCGACTGCGGGCCGGGGAAGCGATCAGCGATCTGACGCTGGCCGCCGCCTCACTGGGCCTGGCGAGCTGCCCGCTGACCAATCCGCTGAAGGACCCGCGCAACCGGCTCGCGCTGACGTGCGAGGTGTTCGACGGCGAGGCGCACCCGCAGGCGCTGATCAAGCTCGGACCGCGGCCCGACGGCGAGCTGCCGCCGGCCGCCGCGCGGCGGTCCGTCGCCGAGACGACGGTTTTCGATCTCGGCCAGACCTGAACCGAGGCCGCTCAGTCGTAGATGACGTCGAGCCCTTTGCGCCGCAATTCGGCCAGGCTGTCGCGCATCGCCTGCAGTTGTTCGTCGGAATGCCCGACCCAGTCGGTGATTTCGCCGACGATCTTCACCGGTTCCCGGGTGCGGAACGACCGGGTCGGGTTGCCGGGCAGCTTCTTGTCGGTGACGTTCGGGTCGTCTTCGAGGGGTCCCTGCGGTTCGACGACGTAGATCCGGCCCGGGCCGTCGCCGGTGGCGAGCTCTGCTCCCCACGCCGCGGCGTCGAGCGTCTGGGTCACGTACACATGGTTCATCACTCGTCCGTCGTCGTAGTTCGACCGGTGCCCCGGCACCAGATGGTCCCCGACCGACAGGTCGGCTTTGGTGCCGTGCAGGTACGCACCGGACTCGTGGACTTCAAAAGGCTTGGGCCGCTGCGGCATAAGACTCCCCGTTCATCAGCTCGGTCGGACCGCGCGATTGTGCCCCAGCTCGGGGGTCTTGCCGCAAGCCCCCTGGTGTGCCCTAAAGTGAGAGTGGGACAAGGAGTTCAGGTCACGTGGTGACGCGCAGCTCGGCATCCGGATACGAGCTGAGCGTCACGACCACGGTGCCCGGGCCCGTCACGAACGTGGTGTTCGCGTAGCCGATGAAGCCGTAGTGGCCGTCGATGGTCGACACCGCGGTCAGGTCATGGCTGCCCGATGAGCCGGTATCCAGATTCGTCCATGTCACCGTCTCGGTCAGCGCGCACGATCCGTCGTAGATGCCCGCGTCGTAGTTGATCGCCACCCGCACCCCGTTCTCGACCTGGTAGTCGATCTGCACCGGTGTCACCATCGCCTCGCCACGGACCGTTCCGCCGCACGCCGGCGTCGGCTGGACGGCAACCGGGTCGAGATGGGCGAACTGCTCGGCCTGCGCCGGGGCGGCCGCGAGCCAGGGCAGCGTCACCGCGGCGGCGAGCGCGCCTGCCGCACGAAACCACGTCATGCTGGGTTATCGGCGAGCTGCTCGGCGGTGTTAGCCGCGCGAATGCCCGTCCGCGATGCAGCGGAACCCGATGTGGGTGGTGGCGCTGTCCTGGGACTGCGGCGAGCGCGCGGCGGGCCGGTAGCGGTGGCAGTACTCGGGGGCGCACAGATGCGAGCCGCCCTTGAGCGCCTGGTTGACCGTCGGATCGGCCGACGGGGCCGGCGGACAGCAGCCGTTCGTCGTGGGTTCGTCGAGCCGATGGTGACGCGAGTACGTCGTGGTGGTCCACTCCCAGACGTTGCCGATCATGTCGACCAGGCCGAACGCGTTCGGCGGGAAGGTGCCGACCGGGCTTGTCCCGACCCAGCCGAGGGCGCCGTCGTTGCGGTACGGGAACTCGCCCTGCCACGTGTTGGCCATCAGCTCTCCGCCCGGCGCGGCGTCATCCCCCCAGGCGTATCTGGACGTCGAGCCGGCCCGCGCCGCGTACTCCCACTGGGCTTCGGTGGGCAGCCGGCGCCCGGCCCATGCGGCGTAGGCCGCCGCGTCGGGGTAGGCCACCTGCACCACCGGATGGTCGGTGCGGTCGTCGATCGAGGACTGCGGTCCGAACGGCCTGCGCCAGCAGGCTCCCGGAACCCAGGTCCACCACTGCCGCCAGTCCCGCAGGTCCACCGGGCCGGCCGTGGGCCTGAACACCAGCGCACCGGGCAGCAGATCGGCTTCCGGTACTCCCGGGAAGTCGGCCGGGTCCAGTGCCTGTTCGGCGACGGTGACGTAGCCGGTGGCATCCACGAACTCGGCGAACTGGGCGTTCGTCACCGGGTGCCGTTCTATCGCGAACGGTTCCACGGTCACGGTGTGGACGGGGGCCTCCTCGGGGTAGAAATCGATCGACCCCATCCGGAACGCCCCACCCGGCAGGTCAACGAGGTCCGTCAGCACCCCGCCAGGCTAGGCGCATCCGAACGTCAATTGCGCACGCTGGTGTCGACCTGAGGCACCTTCACCCGCGGATACAGCTGGCCCAACCAGGGGTTGTTGCTGTCACGGCCGTACCCGAAGCCGAAGCCGGTACCGCCCCAGCCGGGGCCGGTCCAGCCGATGCCGGGGCCCCGGTCGTCCTGGCCCCCGAA
Organism: Mycolicibacterium parafortuitum; assembly: GCF_010725485.1. Taxonomy (NCBI): domain Bacteria; kingdom Bacillati; phylum Actinomycetota; class Actinomycetes; order Mycobacteriales; family Mycobacteriaceae; genus Mycobacterium; species Mycolicibacterium parafortuitum. Next base: position 1,207,086 of record NZ_AP022598.1, read on the forward strand.
TACCGGGCCGGGTCCGTCAGCCTGGGCCGGTCCGGCGAATCCGATCACCGCCGCCGACAACGCTCCCGCTGTGACGCTGAGCAAGCCACTGAGCAATCCGATCTTCTTCACGGCTCTCGCCTCTTCCTTGCCGCTCGGGTCTGCGGGCTGTCGTCCCGCGATGTCTGCTGAAACCCCGGCGCACGCCGAAGAATTCCGTCCCCCGAAACACTCCGCCCGTTCCCGCCGACGATTTACGTGACTGGAGTAACGTTTTGCGGGTGTCTGACGCAGGTTCATCGGTCGTCGAACTCGTCGATGTGGTCGACGACCGATTCGGGGGCAAGGCGCTCGGGCTCGCCGAGTTGATCCGCCTCGGCGTGCCGGTGCCACCCGGTTTCGTGATCACCCACGCCACCGGCTGCGCCCTGACCGAGGTTCTGACCGACCGGTTCACCCGGATGCAGGCGGCCGGTCAGACGCCGGTCGCGGTGCGTTCGTCGGCGGCCGGAGAGGACGGCGCCCAGCTGTCCTTCGCCGGTCAGTACGACACCGTGCTCGGTGTCGGGTCAACGGACGAGCTCGCCGCCGCACTCGAAAAATGCGTCAGCTCAGCCGAATCCGTGCGTGCCACGGCGTATCAGGACGGTGCCCCGCCGGCCGCGATGCACCTGGTGGTCCAGCAGATGGTCGACGCGCGCGCTGCCGGTGTGGTGTTCACCGCCGACCCGGCGTCCGGCCGGCGCGACCTGCTGGTCATCGACGCCGTCCACGGTCTCGGCGAGAGCCTGGTCGACGGATCCGCGTCCTCGGATCACCACGTGCTGACCCACGCCGGCGAACCGGTGGCCGGTGAGGTCGGCCCGGAGTCGGCGCTCACGGCGGCCGACATCGACCGGATCCGCGACGGCGCACTGCTGGCCGCGCGGCGCTGGGGACGGCCGCTGGACCTGGAATGGGCGATCGACCGCACCGGTGCGCTGTGGTGGCTGCAGGCCCGGCCGATCACGACGCTGCCCGGTGACCTCAACGAGATGGACACGCCGGTCACCGGACCCACCCACGTCTACACGCGGTGCAACATCGGCGAGATGATGCCGGGTGCGTTCTGTCCGTTGACGGCGTCGGTGAGCGGCCACGCGATCGACTACGCGATGCAGATGGTGCAGGTCGCCGGTGGCGTGCAGAAGCGCTACGAGGACCGCTGCCGCCAGGTCGGGTACTTCTTCGGCCACATGTTCCTGAACATGACCGAGGGCACGGCGCTGAGCTCGGGAATCCTCGGCAACTCGCTCGAGCAGTTCTCGCTGTCGGTCTGCGGCCGGGTGATCGACGAACTGGAGCCCGGCCCGCCGAAACCCTTCGCGCGCAAGCTGATCAACACCGTTCGGCTCAGCACCTTCGCGCTCAGCTCCGGACCGGCGATCCGCAGGCTGCCCGATACCATCGCGCGGTTCCCGGCCATCACCAGCCGCGACCCCGCCGTCGTGCTGCGCCAACTCGACGCGGGGCTGGAGATGTACCGCTACGTCACACTGGTCCACGTGCGGTCCTCGTCGCGCTCGGCGGTGGCGGCCAATGTGCTGGAGAGCCACCTCGTGCGGCAGGCGGCCAAGCGGGGCGCGGGCGAGACCGCGGGCAGTGCCGAGGCGATCCGGTTGATGACGGGCGCCGGTGTCGAAAGTGCGCTGATGGTCGAGGAACTCAACGCCGTGGTCGACACCCTGCGCCACGACCCTGACGCAGTCGGGGAGTTCCTGGCCGCGTCACCCGGC